>JBNMOS010000170.1:0-6410 GCA_051275435.1 Ilumatobacter sp. | reverse complement strand
CTGGCGTGCGGCGTCCAGATGATCCGGTGACCGTCGGCGCGGACCTTGAGTGAAAAGTCAACGTCGTTGTAGTTGAGCGGCAGTTCAGTGGTGAACCCGCCGACAGCTTCGAAAACCGAACGACGGACCAACGCAGCGGCAGCGGTAACGCCACTGCATTCGCGCTCGACGGCAAGTGGCCGCATCGGCCAGGGCCCAGGCGAGTCGCCAGCCCACCCGAGGCAGGCGTGCATCAGATCGTGGTGGTAGACGTGACCCCCGTGCTGCAACGTCCCGTCGGAGAACAACAGCCGCGCCCCGACCATGCCGACGTCGTCGAGTTCGAGATGCGCCACCATGACCCCGACGCTCGCCGGGTCGATCAGCTCGGTGTCGTCGTTGAGCACCAGAAACAGTTCACCGGTGGCCGCTGTTGCGCCAGCGTTGATCTTCGCAGAGAAGTTGAACTCGTCGTGGAACGGAACGAGACGCAGTCGATCACCAGCGATTCGTCGAAGCGCGTGGAGTACCGGCTCGGGTGTCGCATCGTCGAACACGACCACGAATTCGAGTTCCTGGTAGTCGGATCGCGTGGCCAGGCTTTCCACCGCGTCGACCACGTAGCTGCGGGTTGCACCCCACACACGTCCGGATGACCCACGCGTCGGGATGATCACGCTGACGAGCGGCGTCGATGCGACCCGGCGATTGACGCGGTAGCAGCCGTCGTATTCGGTGCGCTCGACAGTGGCGTCGATGCCCAGTCGTTCGCACTGCGAAGCAACTGCGCGAACACCCGCGTCGAAGGCCCACGGCTTGTTGTCTGAGCTTGCCGACACGCTGGTCGGGGCCTTGCGCCAGTGGTACAAGATCTGGGGAACGTGGGCAACGCTCTCGGCCCGTTCGGTGAGGCGGAGAACGAGGTCGTGATCTTGAGCCCCATCGAAGCCCTCGCGGAACCCGCCGACCTCGATTACCAGCTCGCGATCAGCCATCAAGAAGTGCGTGATGTAGTTCTGATTCCGAAGTCGTTCTGGCGAAAAGTCCGGCTTAAAGCACGGGTCGACGTATCGACCATCGGCTCGGATGAAGTCGTGATCGCTGTAGGCGACCTGCGCACCATCTGACAACTCCCCGGTCAGTACCGCGGCCATTGCACCGAGCGCATGGGGTTCGAGCACGTCGTCGTGGTCGAGTAGCGCGACCAACGTGCCGGTCGCTGCAGCCAGCGCGTCAGAACTCGCCGCGACGATGCCTCCCTGTTCGGAACGATGTATCACCCTCACACGGGCGTCGCTGGCCGCGTGTTCGTCGAGTAAGCGCGCGACCTCGGGCCGGGTGGACCCGTCGTTGACGAGCACATGCTCCCAGTTGGCCAAGCTCTGGCGTTCCACGGACCGGAGGCACGCGGCGAGATGGGCGGGGTCTGGATCGAAGACCGGCGTCAGTACCGAGATGAGCGGGAGCATCGTGCTGCTCAGAAGATACGGGCGCGGACCGACCGGGTGATCCGACCGACGGTGGACTGCGCACGATTGGTCACGAGCCGTTGGAAGTGATCTTGGTCTTGCCGAGCCCGAGCCAGTTCGACGTGTAACTGAGCGACTTGACCGCGCAGCGCTCCGGTGCTGGCTTCAGCGCCCTGAGCGACATCGCGTGCAGCAAGCAGGTCCTGACGCAGCGCTGCGTAGTCCTGCTCAACGGGGCCAACGAGCGTACGGAGGCGGTCGATCTCCGTCTGGAGGTCGCCGGGATCGGGTGCTGACATCGTGACAAGTGTACTGCGAGCGCCCGTAGCGGCCGGTTTCACGGCCCTGCCGGAGTCGGCCATGGCAACGTCGGGTGCAACTCACGGAGGTGTTCGAGCATCAGGTCGCCGAACAGGTTCGACGTGGCGAGCATCGAGGTATCCTGCGTGCGGTATCGGCCGAGCATCTCAGCGACGTGCACGCCCCGCTCCCCCGAGGCTGCGAGCCGGAGCCACATCTCCCAGTCTTCCCAGCCGAAGACGAGGGCGTCGTCGATCCGGTAGCCACCATGCTGTTCGAAGGTCGAGGCCCTGAACATGGCTTGCGCATCGATGTGGTTTGCCACACACAGCCAGGGCACGTGCCAACCGGTTGCGCTTCGCAAACCGGTTGTCTTGCCGAACTCTTCGAGGATCGACCAGGAAAACGCCGCATCGGGATGCGTGTCGAGCGCATCGGCCAGGCGGCGTAGGCAGGTCGGGTAGACGTGGTTGTCGGCGTCCATCACCATTACCTTGGCGCCGCGGGCGTGTTCGATCGCCCGGTTCCGGCTCGCTGGGAGACCCCGGTTCGCATCAACGCCGACCAGCACGATTGGCGTGTCGGGGTGAGCCTCGATGAAGTCGCGGACCACCTGACGGCCGTGATCATTCGAATGGTCGTCGACGATCACGATCTCGATGTCGACATCGGTCGACGCGACAATCGAGTCGAGTGTCTCGCCGACCACTGCGGCGTAGTCAAAGAGCGTGACGATGACGCTGACCTCCGGCGTTGCATTCTTGTACGACGCCGACGTAATCACTTCGACGTGTTGGGCATCGCCATAACGATGGATGCAGCGAGCTGCGTCGATCGATCGTTGCAACGACATCTCGTCGTGGAGCGCTGTGTAGACACGTCGGCGGAGAGCCGTTGTCGGGCGGAATGGAGGCAGCAGCGGGATCTGTTGCGCTCGGCGCAGCTTCGAGCGATACGACGGCACCGATCGTCCGGTAGCGAAACGTCGCGAGCTGCCACTGTGCTGCCGGTTTGCTGCCGGGACTGCCGCCAGAAGAGGGCCCAAGCTGTCGACCAGGGGATGTTCTTCGAGTACCGCAACCGATGCAGCGGTACTGATCTCGGCGCATCGGTCGGCATCGTCGAGGAGGTCGGCGATCGTCGCCGCGATGTCGGTTGTCTCGATGAAGTGCTTGCCCGACTCCAGCGGGGCGAAACCTGTTGCTGGCTCGGTGACGACGACGCAACCGTTCGCCATTGCCTCGACCAGCCGGGCCCATTCGAAGTAGTGGTTGGCGCCACCATCACCACCATCGCCGCCATCGCGATGAATGTTGACGAGGAGCCGGGAGGACGCGAGGAGGTCGTACTTGGCCGCTCCGAAAACGAGCGATTCGATCGCTCCGTCGACGGGACGACTGAAATCAAACAGGCGCAGGTCGGCCTGGCGTTCCCAGAGCTGTGAGGCCAGCGTTGCGAGCGTCGCCGCCCGGTAATCGGTCAGGCCGCCGAGGAACAGCACATCGGTCGGACGGCCGTCGCTGGCGCTGCGACGATCCATCGACGGAACTCCGCCGAGGCGAAGATGCTGCGCCTCGATGCCCTCGGCCTGCAGCGCCGCCACACCGTGGGTGTTGATGTCGAGCACCATCGGGCTCGCTCGACTCAGCAGCACGGTCATGTCGAACCAGGAGGTTCCCGGCTGCTCAGTGCACACCGGGGTGCTGCACCGCACCGCCGCGTCGATCGCAGCGTCGTCGGCGTCGCTGAGGACGTAGAACTCGTGGGGCGCCACGACAAGGTTGATCGCTGCGGCATCGGTCGGGAGCGAGCCGTCGCGCACGAGTCGGCTCGGATGACCCACCAACTCCGCTGCTTCGGCAAGCCATCCGGCGATGTCGGCCATGAAGTCGTTACCGCTCTCGGCAACGAAAACATTGACCGGCCGATTGGTCACCGGTCGATTGGTCACGAACGCTTCCGTACCGCACGCACCAGGTCGGCCGGAGCCCGCCCGATCTTCGATGCCGTCCGCTTGATCACGGTCACCCGGTCCGGTGCTGTGCGGAGGCTGATCGCCATCTGCTTCACCAGCTGGCGTCGGCTCATCTCGGCGGGGAGCTGTGCAGCAATCTCTCGGAGCTCGGCCTGGCGTTCACGGGACGCCTGCTGAAGGTCGTTCAGTTGCTGTTCCACGTGGTCCGGCTGCACGAGGACAGGCTATGTGGCATCTGGCGCCGACGCCGAGCATGGAGACGATCACCCCTAGCGGTGTATAAGGTTCGCCCCGCATGTCGATAAGGACCGCGCTCGGGCAGCGCAACCTGTTGTATCTCCTGGCTCAAAAGGAGCTCAGGACGCGCTACCGCAAGTCGATTCTCGGCTGGGCCTGGAGCCTCCTCAACCCGTTGAGCCAGATGATCATCTTCAGCATCATCTTCTTGAAGGTCTTCGACGGCAACGCTCCCCGCGGTGCAGCGAGTGGCCTCGACAACTTCCCGCTCTACTTCCTCTCGGGCCTCTTGCCGTTCCAGTTCTTCTCCATCTCGGTCACCGCAGCGATCGGCAACGTCCAAGGTGGGGCGAGCCTCATCAAGAAGGTGGCGTTCCCCCACGAGCACCTCGTGTTCTCCATCGTGATCGCCCAGCTCGTCACCATCGGCATCGAGCTCGTCGTACTGTCGATCTCGTTCCTGTTCTTCGGGTACTTCATGTTTCAGTGGTTGCTCCCGATGGCACTACTGCTGGTACTTATCTCGCTGTTCACCACTGGTGTCGCCCTGGCGCTGTCGGCGGCCAACGTGTTCTTCCACGACATCAACTACCTGTGGGGCATCGTCGCTCAGCTCTTGTTCTATTCGAGCCCAATCATTTTCGTTCCGTCGCAGGTGCCCAGCGAGGCCGTTCGGTTTGTCAGTAACTGGGGCCCCACCGGCAGCTTCGTCAGGGCCTCCCAGCGCATCCTGTACGACGGCCAGATGCCTGGCATCGAGCGGTGGGCGCATATCGCCGCCTTTTCCCTGGCGACATTCGCCATCGGCGCCTGGATCTTCAATAAACTGTCGCCTCGATTTGCGGAGGAATTCTGATGGCGCTGCTCGATCGGTCGAACAGTGCGAACTCCGACTACGCGCTGCGGGTTTCCAACGTCTCCAAGACGTTCCGAATTCATCAGGAACGAGCCTCGTCGCTCAAAGCGTTCATCGCCGCCGGCGGCCGCAACCGCTACGAAGAGTTTTGGGCACTCACCGACGTCTCTTTTGATGTCGAACCCGGCCAGGCGCTCGGCATTATCGGCCACAACGGTTCGGGCAAGTCGACCTTGCTCAAGTGCATGGCCGGCATTCTGACCCCGAACGCGGGCAACATCGAGGTCACGAAGCGGATGGCCGCGCTCCTCGAACTTGGTGCCGGGTTCCACCAGGAGTTGAGCGGACGCGACAACGTCTTTCTCAACGCCGCCATCTTGGGAATGGGCCGCAAGGAAATCGCCAAGCGTTTTGATCAGATAGTCGAATTCGCTGACCTTGGACAGTTCATCGACAATCCGGTCAAGACGTACTCGTCGGGTATGTACGTGCGACTGGCGTTTGCCGTGGCGATCAACGTCGATCCCGAACTGCTGCTCATCGACGAGATCCTCGCCGTTGGCGACGTCACCTTCCAGCAGAAGTGCATGGAAAAGTTTGTCGACTTCCGCCAGCAGGGACGCACACTCGTCCTCGTCACCCACGACGCAACCACCGTCCGCAACTTCTGCGACCGGGCCATTTGGCTTGACCACGGTTCGATCCGCATGGTGGGCGACCCGGCTGACGTGGTCGACGAGTACATCGAGACGATGCTGGGCGCCGAGTCCAGCGACGGTGCCGAGGGCAGCCGACGCGGCGACGGCAAGATCACTATCGACAACGTCGAACTCCTCGTTGGCGGCGTTCCCGTCGACCGGTTCCACACAGGTGATGACCTAACCGTGCGGCTGCATTTCACGGCGCGCGAGTCCGTCGAGAAGCCAGTTTTCGTCATTCACATCGCCAGCCTCGGCGGCGCTACCGTCACCGCTCCGTCGAGCCGGCAGGCCGACCAGACCCCCGCACGGGTGTCCGGTGCCGGCAGCGTCGACATCCTGATGAAAAACGTGCCGCTGATCGCTCAGCGGTATGTCCTGCACACCGAGATCACCGGCTACGGGCGCCAGCACGTCTACGACCACCTGCAGAACGCCCGCACGTTCGATGTCGTCACTGGTACGAGCCGCGAAACCGGTGGCCTCGTCACGTTGCATCCCACCTGGACGATCACCGGCGACGGCGTCGAAACCGCCTGATTGACGGGTCCATCGCCCGTGGCTACTGGCACAGAACGGATCGACCCGGCAAGTACGCTTGGCTCCATGTCGGTTCGCTCCCCAACGACGACGTCTGAGACGCGTCCATCGGAACCGCTGCCGCGCACGATTGAAGCGTTGCTGACGGCGGTCAGCAGGCCCTCAAATTGGCTCTGGGACCGAGGCTTTCGGTTCCTCTCCGTGCTCGACGCCATGGCGCTCTTTTCGTTGATGTTCGCCATCAGCTTGGTCCGCTTCGGCTTCACGCTGACCTGGAGCATCTACCCGATGTCGTACTACCTCATCGGATTTTCGATCGCAACGCTGATCCATCTGACGGTCAACTACTTCACAGG
>JBNMOS010000169.1:0-6420 GCA_051275435.1 Ilumatobacter sp. | reverse complement strand
GTCGTACTGGTCGTCGTACTGGCGGCAACCGATGTCGTTGTCGTCGTGCTCGCAGAGAGCGCCAACTCGCTCCCGCTTCCCTCGACCACAAAGACGGCGGCCACGGCAGCCACGATCGAAAGCCCGACAATTGAATTGATGATGGTTGTCTTGGGCATCACGCTTCGGGAGAATCAGAAGTTGGCGAATGGGTCGGTCGCTATGTCGTAATCAGTGACAACACCTGCTACGCGGGACAGTACCTCGAAAGGGACGCAGATGAGCAGGATACGAGGCGCAAGGAGCACGTCGACCTCGCAGAAATCCGCAGAACCCGGCCAGCCGCTTCGGCGCCAGATGGCATCGATTCTTGACCTCCAACGCCTACCCTCACCAGCATGAAGGGCATCATCCTCGCTGGCGGCACCGGTTCGCGTCTCCACCCGGTCACCTTGGGCACGTCGAAGCAACTGCTTCCGGTCTATGACAAACCAATGATTTACTACCCACTGTCGGTGCACATGCTCGCCGGCATCCGCGAGGTACTGATCATCACCACGCCTGAAGACCGCGCCGGGTTCGAGCGCCTGCTCGGCGACGGCTCGCAGTGGGGCCTCACGCTCGAATACGCAACGCAGCCCTCCCCCGACGGCCTCGCCCAGGCCTTCCTGATCGGTGCCGACTTCCTCGACGGGCAAGGCGCCTCGCTCGTCCTCGGCGACAACCTGTTCTATGGCGCCGGCTTCTCCAAGCTCGTTTCCGACGCTGCTTCCCGTCCGGATGGCGCAACCGTGTTCGGCTACCACGTTAAAGACCCTCAGCGCTACGGCATCGTCGACCTCGATGCCAACGGCCGGCCCACCAAGATCGAAGAGAAGCCCGAGCACCCAAACAGTCACTGGGCCGTTACCGGGCTCTACTACTTCGACGAGCGCGTGGTCGAAGCTGCCGAACTCGTCAAGCCCTCAGCCCGCGGCGAACTCGAGATCACCTCCGTCATCGACTACTACCTCGAGCGGGGCGAACTCAACGTCCAACAGCTGAACCGCGGCTTCGCATGGCTCGACACCGGCACCTTCGACTCAATGGTCGAAGCATCCGAATTCGTGCGAGTCATCCAACACCGCCAAAACAGCCAGATCGCCTGCCTCGAAGAGATCGCCTGGGAGAACGGCTGGATCGACAACGCCACGCTCCGCGCTGCGGGCGAGTCAATGGCGAAGAACACGTACGGCCAATACCTCCTCGGCCTCGCCGACGGCGGCCCGCGATGAACGCCGCGCCCCTCAAGATCTTGGTCACCGGCGGCAAAGGCTTCATCGGCTCTGCAGTGGTCCGCCACCTCATCAACGACACCGACCACTCGGTCGTCAACGTCGACAAGATGACCTACGCCGCCACCGAAGGATCGACGCAATCAATCGCCGACAGCCCGCGGTACACGTTCGAGCAGGCCGACATCTGCGACATCGATCGCATCACCGAGGTGTTTGTCGAGCACTCCCCCGATGCCGTGATGCACCTCGCCGCCGAAAGCCACGTCGACCGCTCCATCGACGGCCCGGCCGCGTTCATCCACACGAACCTCATCGGTACGTTCACCATGCTCGAAGCCGCTCGGGCAGCCGGCGTGCAGCGCTTCCATCACATCTCGACCGACGAAGTCTTCGGGTCGCTGGGCCCGAACGACCCCGCCTTCACCGAAACCACCCCGTACGACCCGCGCTCGCCGTACTCGGCGTCGAAAGCCGGCTCGGACCACCTCGTTCGCGCCTGGGGCGAGACCTACGACCTCCCCGTGCTTCTCACCAACTGCTCGAACAACTACGGGCCGTTCCACTTCCCCGAGAAGCTCATCCCGCTCGTCACCATCCGCGCCCTGCACGGCGAACCACTGCCCGTCTATGGCAAGGGCGACAACATCCGTGACTGGCTGCACGTCGAAGACCACGCCGCTGCGCTCGTCACGGTCGTCGAGCGCGGCACGCCAGGCGAGACCTACAACATCGGCGGCAAGGCCGAGCACACCAACCTCACTGTCGTTGAAACTCTCTGCGACCTCGTCGACGAGCTTGCTGGGCCACTCGATTCGGGCGAGTCGCGCCGATCGCTGATCACCTTCGTGGCCGACCGCCCCGGCCACGACCAGCGCTACGCGATCGACCAAACCAAGATCCAGAGCGACCTCGGCTGGGAGCCCAAACACACCTTCGACACCGGGCTCCGCAGCACCGTGCAGTGGTACCTCGACAACCAGCCCTGGTGGCAGCCGCTCCGCGACAAGCAGGCCACCGAGCGCCTCGGATTGAAGAAGTAGCCATGGAGATCATCACCACTGCGCTCGACGGAGTCGTCGAGATCCGCGCTAAACGCCATGGCGACGAGCGCGGCTGGTTCAGCGAGACCTACAAACGCGATGTCTTGCGCGATGCCGGCATCAATATCGACTTCGTGCAAGACAACGAATCGTTCTCTGCGCCCACCGGCACGTTGCGCGGGCTGCACTACCAAACCGCACCACATGCCCAAGACAAGCTCGTGCGAGTGATCCACGGATCGATCCTCGACGTTGCAGTCGACATTCGGCGGGCCTCACCGACGTTCGGGCAGCACATTGCAGTCACGCTCACCGCCGACGACGCCAACCAGCTCCTTGTTCCCGCCGGTTTCGCCCACGGCTTTTGCACGCTCGAACCCGACGTGCGTGTCGCCTACAAGGTGAGCGGAAAGTACGCGCCCGACTGCGAACGGGCAATCCGCTGGGACGACCCCGACCTCGCTATCGAGTGGCAGCTCCCAGCCGGCGGGCCCACGCTGTCCGGCAAAGACGTGGCCGCCCCACTCTTTGCCGACCAACCCGACCTGTTCTGACGCCGGCCCTGACCCTCGCGCCGCCCCTGGCCCTGGCCCTGGCCCTGGCGCTGGCCCTGGCCCTGGCCCTGGCCCTGGCCCTGGCCCTGGCCCTGGCGATTACCGCGAATTGGGCCCAGACGCGACAAAGCGCCCGGCCCAACCCGCAATGGGGTGTGCTCAGGCGCTTGGCGCGGTAATCAGTTCAGAGGTGTGGTCAGCGGCCCATGTTGGGGCGCTTGCCATGGTTCGCCTTCGAACGACGGAGGCGGGCCTTGCGCTTGCTGGTCTTCTTCGACATAGTTCTGTCAGGTTACGGCTCGCGCGGCGATCCGCCAACCGCTGCACCGCAAGACCTCACGCAGACATCAGGGCAACAGCCGTGCCGAGGCCGACGCTGCTGCGAATCGTGGCGATTCGACGACCGGGCTGAACTGCATCTTTTGGCTCGCCGACACGGTCCGGACCCAGCTGCGCGCAGGCAACATCGAGGTCTTCGACGATGATCACGAGGCCCCAGAAATCGGCAACTGACCGGTCGTCGTCTTCGTGCTGGACCACTTCGACGATCAAGCCGCCCCGTCCAATGCGATGGAAACCCTGGCGGATCTTGCCGACCTCGCGGATGCGTTTCAGTTCACATCCGGTGGCAAGCGCGATGTCGCCGGTGGTCTTGTCGAGCTCGCCGGTCATCACGACCACGTGATCGATCGACCGTGCTCCGAGCGCATGCGTGGCAAAGATCGGTGCCATCTGCTCGACCACCGTCGTGGTGAGGCCCGCTATCGAGGTGGTCGTGTCATCAATGCCAGACAGCGCCCAACCGACGATGCCGGCCTGAACATCTTCAGGTGCCCCACTCGCCGCACCCGTCCCACTGGTCCCTCCTGGCGCGGTCGACGCCGCATCGGGTGACACGATTCGTAACGCGGTCCCGAACAGCGGGATCAACCCATCGTCCGTCGCCGACAACCCAAGCGAACGCCACGCGTCGAGGTCGCCCGCAATCGTCAGCCACTCCACTCGTGCGGTCCCAGTTGTCGTCCCATCACTCATGCCATCACTCATGCCATCACTCTGGCAGCGGGTGCGGCACGACGCCCCATCACGGCGCCGATTGGCCCTTGCTCCGCGGGTCGGGCCGGTCGCTGGCAGACTCGGTGGTATGGCCGTGTCCCGACGCCGTTTCATCGGACAGGCCACCGGCGCGGCCATCGGCGCCACGGTGAGCGTCTCGCTGTTCGATCGAGCGCTGGTCGGCGGTGCTACCAACGTCATCAGCGAGGGCCGGTACGGACCGCTCGGGCCACCCGATGTACACGGCATCCGACTGCCGAATGGCTTCACGAGCCGCCTCCTCGCCACCGCACGACAAACCGTTCCGGGCACCAATTTCTCCTGGCGCTCCGACGCCGACGGCGGGGCCTGTTTCCCACGCCACGACGGCGGTTGGGTCTACGTCGTCAATCACGAACGCAGCAACGGGACCGGCGGTGCGTCGGCACTTCGGTTCGATGTTCAGGGCACCGTGATCGACGCCTATTCGATTCTGTCCGGCACCACTCGTAACTGCAGCGGTGGCCCGACGCCTTGGAATACCTATCTCTCATGCGAAGAAAACGGGCCAGCCGGCCAGGTGTGGGAGTGCGACCCATTCACACCCAGCCAGGGTGTCGTTCGGCCCCTACTCGGAAGCTTCAACCACGAAGCCGCGGTAGTCGACCCTGCCACGGGCGACGTCTATCTCACCGAGGATCAGTACGTCGGCCGGTTGTACCGGTTCACCCCGACCGTGCCGGGCAAGCTCGACGCTGGCGTCCTCAAGGCGGCAGCGGTAGACCTGTCGAACATCTCCACCGAGACAGCGCCAGTCGAGTGGCACCCGGTGCGTTCTGACGCGCCCGACCGCTCCCCCGTCACGACGGAGTTCCGAGGCGGCGAGGGAGCCTGGATCCACCGTGGTCGCCTCCTCTTCAGCACCAAGAACGACAAACGAGTCTGGGAACTCGACCTCGCCACATCACGCCTGCGCCTGATTCACGATTGCCTTGCTCACCCCAACCTTGCGCTCGACGATGTCGATGCGGTCGTCGTCCACGAGCACACCGGTGACATCTACGTCGCTGAAGACCCGGGCAACATGCAGCTCGGTCTCATCGAAGAGCGCCCCGGCACCACCGCCGTCAGCACCTTCCTCCAGTTCGTCGGCCACGAGACCAGCGAGGTCACCGGCATCGCGTTCGACCCGTCAGGTTCACGGCTCTACGTGTCATCCCAGCGCGGAGTCGACGGCGCGGGCAATGGCCTCACGTTCGAGATTGGCGGACCATTCGGTGGCCTGATCGGCAACGTCAGAGTGCCCCTCGCCGGCCTGCAACACGCCGAGCGACGTCCCTCAGGTTCAGGCGGCAGTTGACTGGCGCGTCCAGGCAAGCAGGTCGTCGACCGGCAAGGTGTTGATGATCCGGTCGATCGGGACGTTGCGCGCCGCCGCACGATCGCAACCAAGCGGCTGCCATTCGAGCTGCCCAGTCGCATGCGCGTCAGAGTCGATCGAGAACCAGCAGCCGAATTCGATTGCCAGGTCAATCAGCTCGAGCGGAGGGTCAAGCCGCTCAGGTCGGCAGTTGATCTCGACAGCCGTGTTGAACTGAGCACACGCCGCGAACACATAGTCGGCATCGAAGTCGCTCGGCGGACGCTTCCCGATCATCCGACCGGTGCAGTGCCCGAGGATGTCGACGTGCGGCGAGGCCACCGCCATCAACATCCGTTCCGTCATCTGCGCCTTCTCCATACGCAACTTCGAGTGCACGCTGGCAACCACCACGTCGAGCCGCTCGAGCATGCCGTCGCTGAGGTCGAGCGACCCATCGACCAGGATGTCGACCTCCATGCCCGACAGAATCCGGAATTCGTGGCCAGCATCGGCGATCGCCGCGTTGACCGCTGCGATCTGATCGAGCTGCTCGCTCAATCGCTCCTCGTTCAGGCCATGAGCGATTGTCAGGCGGGCCGAGTGATCGGTTTGCACCATGTACTCGTGGCCGATCGCCATCGCCGTTGCCGCCATCGCCTCGACCGGTGCGCCGCCATCGCTCCACGTCGAATGCAGGTGGCAGTCGCCGCGTAATGCATCGCGATACACCTGCCCCTCCGGTGTGATGTCGACGCGAGAGCTTGCTTCGATCTTCTGCAGGTACTCAGGCTCGCGACCTTCGACTGCGTCGATGATCACCGCGGCAGTCGACTTACCAATGCCATCGAGCTCCTGCAGCGAATTCTTCGCCACACGCAACTCGATCTCGGCAGCCGGGGTCGTGCGCACCACATCAAGTGCCCGGGTGAACGCCTTGGCCTTAAACCCGGTCTCATGCGCACGGTCCAAACAGTGGATCACACGCAACAGCGCAGCCTCAGGCGTCATCCCCGAATCGTATCCCTCCCCCTCACCCTCGCCCAGCCCAGCACCAGCACCAGCCCCAACACCAACAGCTCCGGCTCCAGCACCAGCACCAGCCCCAGCCCCAACTCCAACAGCTCCGGCTCCAGCACCAGCACCAGCCCCAGCACCAGCCCCAGCCCCAGCCC
>JBNMOS010000168.1:0-6592 GCA_051275435.1 Ilumatobacter sp. | reverse complement strand
GCAGGTGATAGGTGACCTTGGTGTTGGCACCTCCGACGGCCTGGTACCCACTGGTTGCTTCGTCGTCGAGAAGTAGGCGTGCAACCTCGTACTCATCCTTGTACGCCATCAGCTTGTGGAGGTGGATTACCACGGCGCGGGTGAACTGGTCGTCCTGATCAAGCTGCTGCTCGGCTCGCTGCACCGTTGCGATGACCGAGCGGAATCGAGCGGCGTACTCCTCTGACTGATAGCCAACCAGGTCGCTGGCGAGTCGGTCGAACAGCTGCGCAGTGGTCTCGGGTGCGACGTGGACAGGCAGGCCGGCTGCCCGTTCGACCTCCTGTCGATTGTCGATCCACGCACGGCCCCAACGGAAGGCATTGAGGTTCTTGGCCACAGCGACGCCGTTGAGCTCGATGGCGCGTTCGACTGCTTCGACTGGGATCGGCAGTGCACCACACTGCACAGCAGCGCCGAGCACGAGGAGGTTGGCCGTCGTCGTGGATCCGAGCAGACCTTCAGCGAGTGCCGCTGCATCGAGGAACCGATTGTCGTCGGCGCGAGTGACGGTGCCGACCCGCTCGACGAGTTCGTTGCCGCTCGGCAGGCGGAGGCCCGGCTCCGTGACCATGGAACCGGTCGGAACGGCATCGGTCGAAGCGACCATGACCGTTCGGTCGACCCGAGCACCATTGAGGTTGGCCGGCTGCGCGGCAACCAGGAAATCGAACCCGAGGATTGTGTCGATGCCTGACGAGTTGCCATGGTTCGAGGCTGGCGCTGCGTCGGTCGTGATGATGACGTCGCTGACAACCGGGCCTGCTTTTTGCGACAGGCCGGTTTGGTCGAGGCCGCGCACGGTGCGGTCGGCGAGCATTGCGGCCGTTCCCACAATCTGGCTGACGGTGATCACTCCCGTGCCCCCGATGCCGGTCAGTCGGACCGTGAACGCATCGGGGTTGACGATCGGAGCGGCTGGGTCGGCGATGTCGGTCGGCGGCGACGGCAGCGGCCGTGGTTCATCGGTGGACTCGACTATTTCGACCGTGGCGAATGATGGGCAGTCACCCTTCATGCATGAGAAGTCGAAGTTGCAGCTCCCCTGATGGATGCGCGTCTTGCGACCGAACGGCGTGTCGACCGGTTGCACCGACAGGCAGTTGCTCACGTCGCCGCAGTCGCCGCAGCCTTCGCAGACGCGCTCGTTGATGACGACCCGGAAGCCAGGTGTCGGCACGGTGCCACGCGAGCGACCCCTGCGTTGTTCGGCAGCACAGGCCTGATCGTGGATGAGGACCGTGACGCCTTTGACTTTGGCGAGTTCCTGCTGCGCCTCGGTCAATCGGCTGCGATCCCACACGTCGACGCCGGCAGGGAAGTCGGCACGAGCATGACGATCGGGATCATCGCTGGTCACGATGATCCGCTTGACGCCTTCGATCTGCAAGAGGTGGGCCACGTCGGGCACCGACATCTGCCCCTGAGGGTCCTGTCCGCCGGTCATCGCGACGGTGCCGTTGTACAGCAGCTTGTAGGTGATGTCGACGTTGGCTGCCACCGCAGCGCGTACGGCCAGGGAACCGGAGTGGAAGAAGGTGCCGTCACCAATGTTCTGGATCAGGTGGTTGCGTTCGATGAAGGGTGAGATGCCGATCCACTGAGCGCCTTCGCCGCCCATCTGGGTTAGACCGACAATGTCGCCGACGCGTTCTGGCTCCATGAAGGCGACCATCGAGTGGCACCCGATACCACCGCCGACGAGGGTTCCCGGCTCGGCGCGAGTGCTCGCATTGTGCGGGCAACCGGAGCAGTAGAACGGGGTGCGGTTGACCGACAGTGGGATGAGCTCCCTCTGGGGCGGCACGATCTCGTCGAGCGGTCGCAGGCGGTCACCGATTCGGGCACTCAGGCGTTCGTGAAGCGGAGCCAGCAGTTTGTCGACGTCGAGTGTGCCGAACCCGTTGACGAGGACGTTGCCGTGCTCGTCGTGGCGGCCGACGATGCGCGGCCCGACCTTGCCGGTGATGTGGGCGCCGTCGTAGAGCGCGCTCTTGATCAATCCCTCGAGCGTGGGGTTCTTCTCTTCGACGACGATCACCTCATCGAGGCCGTCGGCAAACTCGCGAACCTGGCCGGGGTCGAGGGGCACTGGCATCAGCAGCTGAAAGAGCCTGATGCCGGCGGCGCGAAGATCGTCGTCGCTGCGGAATCCGAGAACGGACAATGCTTCGCGCATCTCGTGGAACGTGTGCCCACAGGCTGCGATTCCGAGCCAATCGTCGCCGCTTCGGACACTCACGCGATTGAGGTGGTTGTCGACGCCGTACTGGCGGGCCATCGGCGTGCGCAGTTGCTGGAACTCGACTTCCATGTCCAGGGTGTACGGGGTCAGCAAGCGGCCGTTCGGATGCGGGATAAAGGGATGGCCATCCACCTCGATCACCGGTGAGTGGGGTTGCACGCGGTCGAGGTCGACGTCGATGGTGCCGGTGCCGTCGGCCACCGCCGTGACCAACTTAAAGGCTGTCCAAAGTCCACACGCTCGCGAGAGCGCGATGGCGTGGCGGCTGAGGTCGAGGGCCTCTTGCACGTCGCCGGGGAACAGCAGGGGCATGTGCAGGTCGACAGCCGTTGCGTCACTCGATGACGGGACGGTCGACGACTTGGCGGCTGGGTCGTCACCGACGACCGCAATCACGCCGCCGTGTTGCGAGGTGCCAGCGAACACGGCATGACGAATCGCATCGCTGCTGCGGTCGAACCCTGGGCCCTTGCCGTACCAGATGCCGACGACGCCGTCGTACTTCGCGTCGTCGAGCGTCATTGCAAGCTGGCTACCCATCACCGAGGTAGCAGCGAGTTCTTCGTTGACGCCGGGCTGAATCACGATGGGTAGGTCGGGGACCGTTGCCGAGGCGCGTTGCAGCTCTTCGGTGTACGTGCCGACCGGGGAGCCCTGGTACCCCGATGCGAACGCGGCAGTGGTGAGGCCGAGTCGGCGGTCGATACGGAGTTGGTCGACGGCGATACGTGCGACTGCTTGAACCCCGGACAAGAACACCGTGCCCGATTCAGACCGAAACTTGTCGGCCAACGCATAGTCGGTCAGTCGATTGCCTGTTGGTTCGGTCTTGGCCATTTGTGTTCTCCTCGATCGCAGCGTTGAGCACCGTTGTATCGCATCCCGAAGCGATGGTAGAGAACGGAGGTCGCTCGACCGGGTGTTGGGAGTCCCCGGGGAGCTGTTGACACGCCGCGCCAAAAATGGTCGCTAGCTGTCTTCCATTGGTTTCAGTGCCGCGGGGCGACTGCGCCGGTCAGACGAGGTAGTGCTTGACCGCAAGCCGTTCGGCCGAATCGTCGCCGGGGACGCCGAGCTGCGCGACCACCTTCAGGTTCGGCCACTCGGCCGGCGTGAGCTGCTGATACTCGAAGGTGAGTTCGCCAGCTGCGGGGTGAGAAAAGCGTCGGAGGCGAGTCTCGAAGCCGGACACGTCGTGTTCAGGCCACCACGCTGCGAACTCGGGGCTCTCGTCGGTCAGGATGCCGACGAGTTCGGTCATCGATGGGTCATGGCGCACTGACGACGTTGCTGAACGGAACTCGGCGAGCGCTTGGCGAGCATGAATGTCCCAGTCGACGATGAGGTCTCGTGTGGCAGTGTCGGCGAAGAGCACCCAGAGCAGGTTGCGGCGTGGTGCTTCGAGCTCGACGATGCGTGGGTACAAACGTGCCTGGGCGGTGTTCCACGCAACAAATTCCCAATGCGGGCCGAGCACGTAGGCAGGAGATGGCATGAGCGAGTCGAGGAGGCGGACGAGCGCACTCGGTGCCTCGGACGGGGCTTCGACGGATGCTGTCCCCGGGTCGGTCAGCGCAATGAGGTGTTCCTGACCGGCGTCGTCGAGGCGAAGCGCCCGGCCGATTGCGAGGAGTACGTCGTCTGATGCGTTGATCCGCCGACCCTGTTCGAGCCACGTGTACCAGGTGACCGACACGCCAGCGAGCAGCGCGACCTCTTCTCGGCGGAGCCCGGGGGTGCGCCGGCCGCGGCCGGGAGGCAGGCCGACCTGCTCGGGCCGCGTGGCCTCACGCCGCGCCCGTAGGAACTCGGCGAGCTCCTTGCGATGGTCTGTCGATTCCCCCATGCCGCAGAGTCAATCACGGATCGCCGACGCTGCCAGGAAAGTGCTCGGGATACCAGGACGAGTTGGTGCCAGGCACCATGTCGTCCGTTGCTCGCCCGTCGATGGCTGAAGACGAGTTGGTGCCTGGCACCAACTCGTCTTCAGCCGGGGAAGGCGCGACAGGGTTGGCCGCGGAGGCTGCCGCATTCGGGGTACGCGGCGGGCGGGTTGATACCCGGGACGACCGGAAGGACGACTTTGCTGGCGATGGCTCCGCCGAGGCCGATGGCGACCCGCTCGCCGCCGCTGATCGTGTCGAAGATCCACACCGGCCGGTTGTTGCCCGGCGCATCGACCGAGATGCGGATTTGTGAGCCGGCACGGAAGACGTGGGCGAAGGGGAAGATCTCCACCCGGACCGCGGCGAACTCGCCGTTGGGAAGCTGCTCTGCGTCGCCCGCCCGATGGGTGTGGACCGGTTGCAGCACGCTTGACTCGGCCTCGTCGAGCGCACGATGACTGGCTCGCAGCCAGCCCGACTGGACGTACATTTCTTGGCCGTCGGGCCGCACTTCGCTGATCGTCACTTCGAGGTCGGTGTCGCCGAGGTTCGACTGCACCCACAGGTCGGCCGATCCGGAACCAGCCATCGTGATGGTCGCATCGAGTGGCTCGGTGATGAACGTCGAAGCGGTGCCCGGTGCGTTCTGCTGCCAGTCCCACTGCACATCGAGCTTCCAAATGTCACTGCTGTTTCCGGCCGAATCCTCAGCGAGAAAGGTCGCAGGGGTGCCGTCGGGCAGCGCGAGGTATTCGGTCTGCGTAGCCGTGTCGGCGGCGGCGCTGTCGAGGCTGCCGTCAATGCCGAAGAACCACTCGGTCGGCTCAAGCGACGGGATCGGCCACGACTCGAACTCTTCGACGAACCGGGGGAGCGGTGTGCGTGCAGCTGTGCCGTCGGCTGCTCCCTCTTCGAAGAGAACGCGGACGCTTGGTTCGGCTTCGAATGCAGCCAGTGCATCGGCGTACGCCATGCCGGTGAAGCGGTCGTCCGGCAGGGCGAGTTCACCGTTGCCGAAGAGGCCGCTTGCGAGGATCGGCGCGATTACCCGCGCTGTGTCGAGGGTGGGGGTGCGCTTGGCGACATAGAGGTCAAGGAACTCGACCCAGCGCGGGAAGTTGGCTGGCCCGATCGACTCAGTGTGTAGGCCGTTCATGAGTGACACGTAGAACTTGTCGGTGCCGGTGAAACGGTCGAGCATCGTGGGAAAGCGGCCGCCGGTTTGCTCGTCCTGCCAGGCGCCCGCAATGAACGTCGGCACGTTGATCTTGTCGACGAACAGCCGTGGCGAAAGATCACCGGTGTTGTCGCGCGAGTCAACGAACGGCGAGTCGAAGATTTCCTCGATCAGGTCGGGGTTCTGGCCTCGGAGCGACTGGTTCGCGGCGCACACGTCGTCACCAGCGGTGATCGCGTCCTTCGCCCAGCCCTGGCCGCCTGCTTCGATGATCTCGCCGGTCGGTGTGATGGCCGGCTTGCCATTATCAACGCGGTCTTGCGTCCACTCGACGGCGAAGCCGGTGTTCAAGATGCCGCCGGGGTACAGCGTCGAGTTGTAGCTGTCATCGATCACCGAGAACGGGGTGATCGCCGCGAGGCTCGGTGGCTGAGTTTGCGCAACAAAGAGTTGGCTGATGCCGGGGTAGCTGAAGCCGACCATGCCGACGCGGTTCTCGAAGACCCACGGCTGTGCGGCCACGGCTTCGACGGCGTCGTAGCCGTCGGTGCTCTGGGTGTATTCGAAGTAGCGGAACGAACCGCCCGAGCAGCCGGTGCCGCGCATATTGACACCGATGTAGGCGTAACCGAGTGGCGTGAAGAGGTCCTTGAAGCCGGATCCGTTCGGGTCGGCGGGCGTGTAGCCCGAGTACTCGACGACTGTGGGGTACGGCCCGTCTTCGATCGGCCCTGGCAGGACGACGTTGGCGCTCAGCGTTGTGCCGTCACGCATCTTGATGTAGTTCAGCCCGGGTGCCAAGCGTTGTTCGGCGAAGAACGCCGGGTTGGGATGCTCATCGCGAGCGAACACGTCGATCGGCTCGGTGATGCCGGCACCGTCGACGACGAGACGCCAGTCCGTCGTGGCGTCGAGGTTGCGGAACAGGAACGAGCCGTAGCCGTCAATCTCGCCCCCGTCGGGAGGCTCGTTGATGGCCCCTGCAGGCAGGCGCTCATCCGCCATGGTCGTCGTGACGATGCTGACGGTCGATCCGGGCGTGGCGCCCGTGATCGCGACTTGTTCGACGCCGGGCGAGACGCCGAAGCCAGGCTCGATCACGGGCAGGCTGTCCATCAATGACGGCTGGGCGATTTCGTCTGGTGGGTCGGTGGCCGGCGGATCCTCGGCGGGCGCATCGGTGGTCGGCGCATCGGTCGTCGGCGCCTCCGTGACGACTGGCGCATCGGTTGTTGGTGCTGCGTC
>JBNMOS010000167.1:0-6684 GCA_051275435.1 Ilumatobacter sp. | reverse complement strand
GCGCCAATGACGACGACCTTGGCGGTGGTGGGGAATTCTTGGTCACTCATGGAGGCGCTCGCTTCGGGGAGGCAAAGAGTTGCGAAAGGGGCCTGACCCCATGCGTAACTATTTGAACTTGACAGTGGTGATATATCAACAGAGTATGACAGGCGTGTCAAGCCCCAAGTTGCAACCCCTCTCGCTCGCCGAGCGCGCGTACGACGAGATTCGGCGACTGATCATCCGGCTCGATCTGGCACCCGGCGACGTAGTTCGAGAGGCCGACCTCCAAGCGACGCTCGACATGAGCCGCACCCCAATCCGCGAAGCGTTGCAACGCCTCGCCCGCGACCACTTCGTTACCGTCATCCCGCGCCGTGGCATGTTCGTCAGCGCAATCGAATTCGACGAGCTCGCGATGCTGTACGAGACCCGAGCGATCATGGAGCCCTACGCAGCTCGCCTGGCAACCAAGCGCGGCACGCAAGCCGACTGGGACGAAATGGCCGATGTGCTCGCCGAGACAGCTCTCCCGGGCAAGACGCCAGAAGAGCTCCTCGAACTCGATCGACAGTGCCACGAGATCATCTGGCGCGCGTCGGGTAACCGCTTTCTCACCAACACGCTCGACACGTTGTACGCCCAGAGTGACCGCCTCTGGCACATGTACCTTGCCGACGTCCACGACATGGGCCATGCCGTCGACGATCACGCCGCGATTCACGAGGCCCTCCGATCCGGTGACGCCGAGACCGTTGCCAACTTGATCGAAGACCACGTCAACTCCTTCGACGCTCAGGTCCGCGGCGCGGTCACGACCCGGCTCACTGCGCCGCTCGCCTGACGCTCGAACTTCGCCACGAGCGGTGCGGTGCGGTCGATCCCAACTCGGTGCGACCCGCGCGACATCGGCGGTCGCTGATCGCCAGCCCGAGGCGGGACTCGCCAAGCGTGCTGCGAGACTGCCGTCATGACCGGGTTCGACTTCACAACCGACCACTGGTACATCAACGATGTGCCCGGCGACCCGGAGCACCGCAATGCGCGCCGCCAGGTCAGCGGCGCTGGGTGGTCGCCAGTCGAGCCCACCGCAACCGCAGGGCCCACGCTCATCGCCCACTCCCCCGAGGTCGCCGAGCAACTCGGCATCGACGAAGACACCGTGGCGTCACAACAATTCGCACGGGTGTTCAGTGGCAACGAACTGATCGACGGCATGCAACCCCACGCCATGAACTACGGCGGCCACCAGTTCGGCAACTGGGCCGGCCAACTCGGCGACGGACGCGCCATCGCGCTCGGCGAGATCACCACCACCGATGGCGGCCACGCCGTACTGCAGCTCAAAGGTGCGGGCCCGACGCCCTACTCTCGCGGCGCTGACGGACGCGCCGTGCTGCGTTCCTCCGTTCGCGAGTTTCTGTGCAGCGAAGCAATGCACCACCTCGGGGTGCCAACGACACGCGCGCTCAGCCTCACGCTCACCGGCGACGACGTCATGCGCGACATGCTGTACGACGGCCATCCGGCCAACGAACAAGGTGCGGTTGTCTGCCGTGTCGCACCGAGTTTCGTCCGGTTCGGCCATTTCGAACTCCCTGCATCGCGCGGCGAGATCGACATGCTGCGTTCGCTCGTGGAACACACGATCCGCCGTCACTTCCCGCATCTCCTGACCGCCGACAGCCAGGACGTCTCTGATGATGCCATCGTTGCCTGGTTCCAGGAGGTTTCTGACCGGACCGCCGACCTGATGGTCGACTGGATGCGCATCGGGTTCGTGCACGGCGTCATGAACACCGACAACCTTTCGATCCTCGGGCTGACCATCGACTACGGCCCCTACGGGTGGCTCGAAGACTTCGATCCGGGCTGGACGCCGAACACGACCGATGCCGGTGGCAAGCGTTACCGGTACGGCAATCAACCACAGATCGGCCATTGGAACGTCAGCCGTCTTGGCGGCGCGGTGCACTCGCTCACCGAGGACGCCGAGCCGTTGCAGGCGATCGTCGATAGCTACTCCGAACGATTCGCCGACGGGTGGGATCGAGCGCTCGCCGAGAAGCTGGGCCTTGCCGATACCGATGTCGTTCGCCGCCGCGAAGTGGCCGCTGAGCTCCTTGACCTGCTCCCGCTCACCGAAACCGACATGACGATCCTCTTCCGCACACTTGGCGATATCGACGTCAGCGAAGTTGGTCACGTCGACCTCACCGTGGACGACAGCACGCTGATCGAGCCGCTCATCGGGTCCTACTATGCCCCCGCCGAACTGACCGGCGAACTCCTCGAGCGGACCGCCACGTGGTTCCGGGCGTACATCGAGCTCAGCCGGACGGCACACCAAACAGCCGACGCCCGGCGCAGCCGGATGCACGCGGTCAACCCGAAGTACGTCTTGCGGAACTACCTCGCCCAACTCGCCATCGACAAGGCCGAAACCGGCGGCTATGACCTGATCAGCGAACTGCTCGATCTACTGCGCCACCCGTACGACGAACAGCCGGGCCGCGAGGAATACGCAACGCTTCGGCCCGATTGGGCACGGACGCGCGTCGGCTGCTCGATGCTGTCGTGCTCATCCTGAGCCTGCTCGCCGTCTGACACCTGCCCGTCGGCGGCCAAACCCTCGAGCCTCCCCTCGAGACCCGACTTCGGCCGCTGATTTTTGGCACAGACGATCGACCGGGGCTGCAGCTCTCTACGGAAGTCTGCGTGGCATGCTCAGTCGATGACAGACGAGGGCAATCGCGATGCCGACCTCTGGGCAAACACCGACCCACACCCCGCATCGCCACCGACACCATCAGCCAATGCGATGGACCCCACACAGGTGCAGCCGGTCATGCCCAGCGCCGTAGCGCCTGGTGGCATCCCACCAATGACACCGCCGAGCATCCCCCCGACAGGCGGCGGCGGTTTCGGTGTACCCACTGGCGGTCAACCTCCCGCTGGCGGTCGGTCTCAATGGGGCGGGCCGGCAACAATCGGAATTCTCGTCGGCGGCGTCATCGCAGCGATCGTTGTTCTCGCCCTCACACGTAGCGGTGACGACTCTGTGCAAACAGTCGACGAGTCGACCACGACGGTGCTGATCGACACGACGATTCCTGCAGAAACGCCGATTGACCCGGCAACAACGGTCGGTGCCGAGGCGACCGTCCCTTCGGCCGAGACGACGATCGATCCGACCACCACCGAGTTAACAGAGAGCACGCTGGCACCGACCACGACGCCGGCAACGACAGCCGCCCCGACAGGGCCCGCGCCCGCTGCTCCCGGCACCGTCCGCGTGGATGGTGTCGAGTACTCGATCGAGCGTTCCTGCTTCACCGTGCCGCTCGCACCGGACTACACCGACCTACAGGTGTTCAGCCACCTGATCAGCATCGACGGCACATCTGCAGTCGTCGAGCAGTGGTTCGACGAGGGCGGCATCACCGACGGTGCGTTCGCGGTTCGCGGATTCGCTGCTGACACCGGCAAGTTCCTCGAACTCGATCAGGGATATGCCTTCGAAGCCCCTGCTGGTTCTGGCGAATTCAGCATCGTCGCAAATCCAACGAACACGGGTTCAGACTGCGCCAGCGAGCAAGGGATCCAGACGTTTGGCGCGAATGACAAGCCGCGTTACTTACGAGCCCTCATCGATACGTGCTTCACCTCCAACGACGCTGGCGAGTCAACGAAGATCGGCTACGGATCTGACCTCGGTCGCGTCGAAATTAGAGGCGATGCCGCTGGCGAGTACCTCTTGACGTACTCCGACCCTGCCGTCCAGCTTGATGGCGCACCGGCCGAGGTGCTCGCTGACGGTAGTTCGGTCTCGTACCGCGCCCCGCTTGCCAACGGCTCTGTGCTCGTCACCACGCAAGACAATCTCCTACGCGACTGCACAAGCGCCGACCTCGAATAAGTCAGTTGGATCAGTCAGTCGGATAGATCAGACCGACGCCGAAGACTCAGCCACCCGCCCGGGAGAGAGTTCTTCCGTTAGCCAATCGATTCGCTCGCGCATGACCTGGATCCCCGCGTTCGGCGGCACTGGGCCAACTGCGGACCGGGGCCGATCGAACACCATGTGCTGCGGATCGCCCTGGTCGTAGGCAGGCCAGGTTTCGCGACCGGGCGAGTCCGGCACGCCGGTTGCTGCAAATGCGAACCATCTGTCGCCCATCTCCCGAATCGTCAGGTGCGCGTCGTCGGCAACGGGCACCAGCGGGAACGACGTATCGAAGACGTAGAAGATCTCGGCAGCGTGGAACGCACCTGCGGTCTGCTTCTTCGACGGCGGCGTTGCGGTGAAGTAATAGCGGTACACCTGGTTGCCGCCGGACGAATGCTCGCGGGCGGCATGATCGACGTGCACACCAAACATATGGTCGCCGCCATGGTCGGCAACCGCTGACCGTTCAGCAGTGGCAAGGCCTGGATAGGCACCCATCACGCGGTCGACGTGGGATTGGCTCGGGTACGACAGGTCGAACATGTCCCGCACGTCCTCCAGCGGCACGGGCAGCAGATTCTCGACGCTGATGTCGCGATAGAACTCACCGCCGGCCGGGTGCATGAAGTCGGCAAAAAGTGTGGCTTCATCCGAGTTGTAGCCGATCATCAGTGGGATCGATGCCTGCTGCTGAGCGCTGAATGCCGACATCGGCGTTTTCGGCAAGATCATGTCATCGACGGCCGGGTAGAAATGGCGGCCGAGCAACGGGTGCTGCTGGTAGTGCACGGTCAACTCCTCCGGCGCCATGGCTCGCATCCGTTCGATCTGGCCAGGCTCCGAACCGACCACAGCGTTCGCAAACTCGACGCCGGCGTCTTCGGCGGGTAAGAAGTCAAGCGCCGGTCGCCGAAGCTGTAACCACCGGCCGCTATCGCTCGGACTCTGCGCGATCGCTCGGTGAAACAGGCCACGCGCTCGCGGCGTGGTCATCAGGTTGAGCACTGCTTGGCCACCGGCGGACTCACCGAAGATCGTGACGCAGCCGGGGTCGCCGCCGAAGCCCGCAATGTTGTCGCGCACCCATTCGAGCGCTGCAACCTGGTCGAGTAAGCCGTAGTTGCCAGACACGCGATCCGGCGACTCTTCGGCGAGTTCCGGGTGAGCCAGAAAGCCGAACATGCCGAGGCGGTAGTTGATCGTCACGAGCACACACCCGCGTTCGGGCAGCACATCGCTGTTGTAATGCGGCTCGGCGCCGCTGCCGTCGGTGTGATCGCCACCGTGGATCCACACCATGACCGGCAGCTTCTTGGCGTGCGAAGGTGCATGAATATTCAGTTGTAGGCAGTCTTCGCTTTGCTTGAGGTTGGCGACTTTGAGGCCCGCAGCTAACGCCTTCTTGCGTGCCCGACCCAGGCCGAGCCCATCGATCAGGGTGTTAAAGAACAGCTCGAAACCAGCTGCACGCTGATACGCATGCGGTCCGAACTTGGTGCAGTTCAAGGTGCCACTCCATGGCGTAACCGGCTGCGGCGGCTGCCAACGCAGCGGTCCGACTGGCGGTGCTGCGAAGGGAACGCCGCGGAAGTGCAGCATCCGCCCCTTCGGACCGACGGCACCCTTCACCTTGCCAGCAAGGGTCGTTGCAATTGTTGTACGCGTAGCCATCAACCAGCCTTGCACGTCGCGTCGATGACGGCTCCTCTCGCGTATTGGTTAGACCACCTAACATGACCATTGACACACCGCTCATTTGTTCTGTATCGTGGAACCGTTCCACCATGCGGAATTTTGCACAACGTTGCGGAGTCGCTGGCGGTCAGACAATCGAAAGACTGCGCGGACTTCGATCCGGGCGGCGACTCGCATCCACCCCGGTCGGTGCAGAACGGACACAACATGGGTTTCCCCTCCGACCTCGAAATCGCCAGCAAGGCCACGCTCAAACCGCTGACCGAGGTCGCTGCTGAGTCTGGCATCCCGCTCGAGCACCTCGAGCCGTATGGCTCCGGCGCTGCAAAGATCCAGCTCGAAGCCATCGAGAAGATGCAAGACCGGCCGAAGGCGAAGTACGTCGTGGTCTCCGCGATCACACCGACACCCCTCGGTGAGGGCAAGACCACCACGACCGTCGGTCTGGGCATGGGGTTCAGCCACATCGGCAAGCGCGGCGTCATCGCCATTCGCCAACCATCGATGGGCCCGACGTTCGGCATCAAGGGCGGCGCCGCTGGCGGTGGCTACAGCCAGGTCGTGCCGATGGAGCTGCTCAACCTGCACCTCACGGGCGACATGCACGCCGTCACGGCAGCGCACAACATGTGCTCAGCTGCGCTCGACGCCCACCTCTTCCACGGCAACGACCTCGCTCTCGACATGCACAACATCACGTGGCGCCGAGTGATCGACGTCAACGATCGTGCGCTGCGCAATGGTGTCATCGGCCTCGGCGGTCGCCTCGACGGCGTGCCGCGTGAAACTGGCTTCGACATCACCGCTGCCTCCGAAGTGATGGCGACCCTGGCACTTTGCACCTCGCTGCAAGACCTCCGCGAACGGCTCGGCCGTATCGTCGTCGGCTACACCAAGGCCGGCACGCCGGTCACGGCCGAAGAGTTGAAGGTCGCTGGCTCGATGGCAGTCATCTTGCGTGAGGCCATCAAGCCCAACTTGATGCAGACCCTCGAGAACACACCTGCACTCGTCCACACCGGCCCGTTCGGCAACATCGCCACGGGCAACAGCTCCAT
>JBNMOS010000166.1:0-6725 GCA_051275435.1 Ilumatobacter sp. | reverse complement strand
GATGGTGCCGATGGCCATCAACGGGATCGCCCGCGAACGAACTGGCACGGGAAGCGCCCAGCCGGCAAAGCGTGCGACGACGACGCCGCCGACCCCGCCAATGACACCGAGGACCGGAAGCAACGTCTCGGAGAACGACACCATCAGGGTAATGAACGCCAGCACTGGCCAGAAGCGGCCGAGCAGGTTGAGGAGAGAAGAACGCTGAGCGACGAGGCCCTTTTCGTTGGCGTCGTCGTAGGCGTTGCGAGCCATGGCGGAGGTGCCGAGGCTGAAGGTGCCGATCAGCAGGAATGCCGACGTCCACAATCTCCAGAGCTCATCGCTTGGGAACTGCCCCACCATGAAGTTGCGCAGGTTGACGCGGACGATTTCCCATTCTTCGTTGGCAATCCATCCGAAGCCCTGCACAAGTAGGAAGACGACAAGAACGCCGAGCACCACCGTGATGACCGAGTTCACGATGTTGTTGAACAGGTTGTCTTTGACCCACTTGAGGGGAGTGGTGTCCGAGTGCAGCGGGGCGAGTTTCTTTACCTCGTTGGCTGCTGCCGTATCAGTCATGTCAGCGCCCCACAATCTGAAGTCGTTTGTTGATGAGGTTGCCGATGGCCGAGAGCACCAGGGAGAAGACGAGGTAGACGACCATCAAGATGAGGAGGAGCTGCGGCGCCGGGCGGGACTGCCCGAACAGATTCTGAATGACCCCGGTGATTTCGGCGAAACCGACGGCGAACGCCAGCGACGAGTTCTTGGTGTAGTTCAAGAACTGGTTGATCAGTGGCGGGAACGCAACGCGGAAAGCCTGGGGAAGAATCACGAATCGGTATCGCTGAAAGCTGTTGAGTGCGAGCGCATTGCCGGCCTCGACTTGACCCTTCGCGACCGAGAGGATGCTGCCGCGGACGATTTCGGCGATGTGCGACGCGGTGTACAACACGAGGCCGAGCATCACGGCCGCGTAGGGCATGATCATCGTGATGCCGCCGACGTACACCCGGTCGATGATCTCCGGGGTCGTGATATCGAACGGACCGCCGAGGGCGATGAATCCGACGACCGAAATGGCGACGAACGTGCCGAGTCCGTACAGCACTCGGTGGTGTGGGGTTCCGGCACGATCGAACAGACGGCTGCGCCAGATCCACACGGCGACTGCCGCGAGGAGCGCGAGGAGCACGATGACCTGGAAGGTCCCGAAGTTGTTGCCGCCGACGATCGATGGGAAGCCGAATCGAAGGTTGTTGAAGATAAATGTTTCGCCGAACGGGAGCCACGAAATGCGGACCGGCGGGAATGCGTTCAAGAAGATGGTCCAGGTGAGGACGATGACCAACAGAACCGGAATGTTGCGGAAGAACTCGACGTAGACCGTCGCGATTTTCGACAGCAGCCAGTTGGTTGACAGCCGAGCGATGCCGATCAGCGTGCCGAGGATGACAGCGAGTGGGATGCCGACGATGATGATGAGGAACGTGTTCTTGACGCCCTGGATCAGCGCTTCGCGAATCGCTGCGTTCGAGTTCAGCGGGTTATCCGCAATGGAGATGCCGCTGGGCTGATCGAGGAATCCGAAGTCGAGTTCGAGGCCGATGTCGGCGGTTCGTGCCCGGAAGTTAGCCCACAGATAGTCGGCAGCAGACCAGATGAGGCCGAGGGCTGCGACTTGGGCGGCGAGGACGAGGACGCGGCTGTCACGCCACGGTGGTGGTTGGTCAGTGTCGCTGCGAGACGAGCTGCGCACCTTCCAGTACGTGATGTACAGCGCGGCAAGGATGCCGAGAACGATGGCGAGGCGAAAGATGCGTTCAAGCATGAGAGTGAAACTCGTCGGGGTGGCCGCACGAATGCGACCACCCCGACGTCAGTTCAGTATGTAACTATTCCGATCAGCGGAACGGCGGCACGTACATGAGGCCGCCGTCCGTCCACAGAGCGTTCGGGCCACGGCTGAGGCTCAACGGCGCAAGGTTGCGTTCGAAGATCTCGCCATAGTTGCCGACCTGGGTGATGATGTTGGTGGCGAAGTCGGTGGGCAGGCCCAGTCCGACTTCGGCAACGACCTGGTTGCCGTCGCCATCATCGATCGCCAGACCGAGGAACCGGCGAATGCCGGAGTCTTCGCTGTCAGCGAACGAACCGATGTTTTCGGACGTGATGCCGAACTCTTCGGCCTGGATCGTCGCCATGACGGCCCAGTTCACGACCTGTGCCCATTCCGTGTCGCCATCAGCAACCACGGGGCCAAGCGGCTCCTTGGAGATGATGTCGGGAAGGATCGAGGTCTCGACGTCGAGGTTGGCGGCGAATGCTGCCAGCTGCGACGCATCCGAGGTCCACACTTCGCACTGCTCGGCCACGAAGGCCGGTTGCAGTTCATCGTTGGACTCGAACTCGAGGGCGGTAAACGGGATACCACGGTCGCCGAGGACGGCGTTCATGTTGAGCAACGTCGTTGTGCCGGTGAGCACGCAGATGGTGGTGTTCGACGCATCGGCGATGCTGGCGATACCGCTGTCGGCACGGACCATGAAGCCCTGGCCGTCGAAGAACGTGGTCTGCAAGAAGTTGGCCTGCTCAGCGCCGTCACGAGACGCCGTCCAGGTCGTGTTGCGGATCAGTACGTCGATTTCGCCGGACTGCAGCGTTGGGAAACGCTGCGCTGCGACCAGCGGGGTCACATTGACGGCTTCGGAGTCGCCGAGTACGGCTGCTGCGATGACCTTGCAGAAGTCGACGTCGAATCCGCTGAAGTTGCCTTCAGCGTCGATGATGCCAAAGCCTGGGAGTGTGTCGTTGCCGCCACACTCGACCACGCCAGCTGCTTGAACGGCGGCCAGTCGGCCGCCTGAGCTCTGGGTGACTTCGACATCGTCGGTCTCGCCACCATCGGTGGCGGCTGCGGTATCAGCTGTGGTGTCTTCGGTCGCAACACTGTCGCCAGTGTCGCTTTCGGCTTCGCCGTCGCTGCTCGATGAACAAGCGGTGGCCACGAGGCCAAGTGCCATGACGACACCTGCGGTGCGCTTGAGCGCATTCCCTCTACGAATCATATATCTCCCCTTAGATTTGCCGACTGCGTTGTCGGCGTTGCGGTTGCGTTTCGGCAATTTCCGTGACCGAGGTCACGTCCACAGCCGGTACTGACCGTAGCACCGAAATGTCGCGAGCCTGCTGAAAGCGCGATGAATGCAACGTTGCTTTGGCGTTGCGGGCAGAATGGCGGGCATGAACGATGCCAGCGCAACTGTCGCCAACGTCAACGTTTCGGTCGCCAAGTCGGCACCGAAGTCAGCAACCGCAGTGGCCTATGCCGTTGCCACGAAAGGCGCGGTGGCCCGTCAACTCGGACTGAGCCGTGCTGCGCTCGAAGCAAACAAGTTCGAGGGAAAAGTTGGGCAGTCGCTCGCCGTGCCGAGTGCTGACGGAGTTGTTTTCGCAATCGGCGTCGGTGACCCCAACTCAATCGACATCACTGCCATACGCCGTGCCGCTGCTGACTTCGCCCGGGCAACCGCGAAGCACACCGACATCGCTATCAACCTGGCCGACCTGGGCCACCTCGATGCAAAAGAGGCTGGCCAGGCGGTTGCCGAGGGCGTGCTGCTCGGCTCGTACCGCTACGTCGGCCTGAAGGGCGACGAGTCGATTGGCTCGAAGCTCGTGTCGGCGACCATTATCGCCGGCGACAAGCGAGCGAAGGCCGTCCAGCAGGGCGTCGAGCGCGGCGTGACCGTCGGCGTCGCAGCGGTGTTTGCTCGCGAGTTGGCCAACACGCCGCCGTCGTATCTCAACGCGAAAGACATCGCTGCAAAGGCCGTTGCCCTCGCAGATGACGCTGGCCTCGAAGTCGAGGTGTTCAACAAGGACCAACTCGTGGCGATGGGCTGTGGCGGCATGATTGGTGTGAACGCCGGTTCGACCGAGCCGCCGCGGATGGTGAAACTCACGTACTCGCCGAAGAACGTCGCGAAGAACGCCAAGGTGGCGCATCTGGCGATGGTCGGCAAGGGTGTCATGTACGACTCGGGCGGCATCAGCTTGAAGCCAAGCAACCCAAGCCACGTCGCCATGAAGATGGACATGTCAGGTGCGGCCGCTGTTCTCTCAGCGATGTCTGCCCTCAAGGCAATGAAGTGCAAGACCAAGGTCACGGCCTGGTTGATGTGCACCGACAACATGCCATCCGGCAGCGCCCTCAAGCTCGGCGATGTCCTCACCATGCGGAACGGCAAGACCGTGGAGATCCATAACACCGATGCTGAGGGCCGACTCGTGCTCGCCGACGGCCTGTCGCTTGCGGCCGAAGAAGCACCGGACGGCATCATCGACATCGCCACCCTCACCGGTTCGGCACTCGCTGCGCTGGGCACAGAGATCGCTTGTGTTCTCGGCACGAACCAGCCGTTCGTCGAGCAGGTCAAGGCCTGCGCCGCAACCGTCGACGAAGCGGTGTGGCAGCTCCCAATGGCCACCACTGAATACCGCAACCTGCTCGACTCGGTTGTTGCTGACATGCGCAACATCGGCGGTCCGTACGCCGGCACTATCACGGCGTCGATTTTCCTCACTGAGTTCACCGGTGACGTGCCATACGCACACCTCGACATCGCTGGCCCGATGGAGAAGCAGAGCGACGGCGGCCTCTACGCCAAGGGTGCCAGCGGCTTCGGTACCCGACTACTCATCGACCTGGCCTGCAACTTCACCGCCCCCGAATAGGACGACGCGGTGCCAGGCACCAAGTCGTCTAGGACGCGGCCCAACATTCTCTTCATCATGAGCGACGATCACGCCGCGCATGCGATCTCGGCGTACAGCTCCGTCATGAATCGGGCACAGATAAATCACACGCCGAACCTCGACCGCATCGCCGGGGGCGGGATGCGGCTCGACGCGTGCTTCTGTACGAACTCGATTTGCACACCGAGCAGGGCCGCGATTCTGGCCGGTACCTACAACCATGTGAACGGTGTGACGACGCTCGACACGCACATGGACAACACGCTCGACACCTTCCCGAAGCGGTTGCAGGACGCCGGCTACCAGACCGCGATGTTCGGCAAATGGCATCTCGGCCACGGACCCGAGCACGACCCGACCGGCTTCGATCGCTGGCGCGTCCTGCCAGGCCAGGGGCACTACCACAACCCGGTGATGCTCGAACCGAGGCCCGACGGCTGGGGTCACGAGATTGTCGAGCGCGGTGGCTATGTCACCGACCTGATTACCGAGGACTCCCTGCGCTGGCTCGATGAGCGCGATCCTGATCGGCCGTTCATGCTGATGTGTCATCACAAGGCGCCGCACCGCACGTGGGAGCCGAGCGCTGAGCACTTCACGATGTACGACGACATCGACATCCCAGAGCCCGCCACGTTGTGGGACGACCACGTCGGTCGCTCCGATGTGGTGAAGGCCATGGAGATGCGAATCATGGACCTCGATCCGATCATCGACCTCAAGGCGCCGGTTCCACCCGGGCTCAGCGAGCGCGAGGAAATCAGCTGGCGATACCAGCGATACATCAAGGACTACCTCCGCACGATCGCATCGATCGACGACAACGTCGGGCAGATGCTCGACTGGCTCGACGACAACGACCTGACCGACAACACCCTGGTCGTGTACACATCCGACCAGGGTTTCTTCCTCGGTGATCACGGCTGGTTCGACAAGCGGATGATGTACGAGGAGTCGCTGAACATGCCGTTCCTCGTTCGACTGCCTGGCGTGATCCCGGCAGGCTCGGCCAGCGACGCAATGGCCGTGAACGTCGACTTCGCACCGACCTTTCTCGATCTCGCCGACGTCGAGATACCAGTGGGAATGCAAGGTCGCAGCCTCATGCCGATCTTGCAGGGCGAGGTGCCTGACGACTGGCCCGAGTCGATGTACTACCGCTACTGGATGCACCGCGACAGCGCACACAACGTGCCAGCCCACTACGGCGTGCGTACTCGCACGCACAAGCTGATTGGTTATTACAACGACCCGCTCGGTCAGACCGGAGCCAACGAGCCGGCCGACGAACCCGAGTGGGAGCTCTTTGACCTGATTGTCGATCCGGCCGAGATGCACAACAAGATTGATGACCCTGCGTATCGCGAGGTGGCAATCGAGTTGCGTGACGAGCTTGCTCGCCAGCAGGCGCTCGTTAGCGACGCGCCCCATGCCGCAGCGCAGGCAGTTCTCGATGACCTGCTGGGCTTCGACTGATTGCATCAGCCGAGCTGGGCGACGTTGTCGGCGACCTGCGCCGCCACATGAGCAACCACTCCAACCGCCCGGAGTTGATGCTCGATCACGTTCCGATCGTCACCGACGTCGAGCATCACCATCGCGAGTTGGTGGGCCCGGACGAAGGCGTCCTCACTCCCGCCGCTACGCCCCACGTTCGGCTGCCAGCCGGCGTGCTCGAGTTGGAGTTGCTCCGGCATACGGCGCAGGTGCCGATGGCCGACGGGCGGGATACGTCGGCGAACGGCGAGCCCGCCGCCCGGAAGCGGGTGGGCCATCCCGAACATCACGCAACGCTGCAACGCCCGGCTGAACGGGCTCGATCTGCCTGGGGAGAATTTGAGCCCCATCGAGGCCGCCGTCACCTGAAGATCCAACTCGTAGCCATCGGGTTCGACTTCGAGACCTGACGCCAGCCGTCGCAGCAACCAGGTTGCTGTTGGGCCGAGCACGCCGAGCCAGAAGATCTCGACGTACCTCGACCG
>JBNMOS010000165.1:0-6727 GCA_051275435.1 Ilumatobacter sp. | reverse complement strand
TCGAGCGCCTTGACCTGACCGATCAGGTCGTCGAGCGCGTGACCGGGCAGGGCACCCGGCTGCGAGAAGATCTGGATGCCGTCGCGGAAGATCATGAGCGTCGGGATCGAGCGGATCTGGAGGGCTCCGGCAATTTCCTGCTCGGCTTCGGTGTCGATTTTGGCGAAGGTGATTTCGGGGTCTTTTTCAGACGCTGCTTCGAAGACGGGCCCAAAGGACTTGCAGGGGCCGCACCATTCGGCCCAGAAGTCGACGAGCACAATGCCGTCGGACGTAACCGTTTGCTGAAACTCGTCGCTGGTGAGATCGATGGTGGCCATGAGATGTTCTCCTTGTTCGGGTGCACCACATTCAACCAACAGCTCGACGCAGCTATTCCCTCGACACGGCCAGCGCCGCGGTGGGTGGCGCCATTGGAGCGAATCGTTCCACGCGAAGCGTACGTGCCGGGCGCGCATAGTGATAGCCCTGCACGACTCGGATCCCGACCGCCGCGACTGCGCGTGCCATCTCATCGTTTTCAACACCCTCTGCTATCAGGCGAAGTCCGAGCCGGTTGGCAAGCGCAACGACAGAGTCCACGATCGGGTCATCTCGGCGATGTTTGATCATGCGGGCGACGAACCGGCGCTCGATCTTCAGTTCGTCGACGTCAAAGAGGTCCAAACGGGCCAACGACGCCGCCGCTTGTCCGAACTCATCAAGCGAGATGGACACACCAGTTGAACGGATCCGCTGCGCCGCGGGCACGATCCCGGCTGTGCTGGCGCCGGCAGCGAACTGGACGACTTCGAGCGTGAGTCGATGTGGGTCAAACCCAGTCGTCGCAAGAAGGGTCTCGACTGCTGCGCCGAAGTCCTTGCTCTGGATGTCGCTCAATGTGACGTTGACCGAGAGTCGGATCTGGTTGGGCCACGACATCGCTGCGTCAACGGAATGTTGGAGCATCGCCACCGAGAATTCGTGCTGCTTGCCGGCCAGGTTGACATGTTCGAGAAGTTCCGCTGCCCCGACCACACCGAGCCGAGGGTGATCCCATCGGGCCAAGGCTTCGCCGCCGACGACTTCGCCGGTCAGGATGTCGATCTGCGGCTGGAACCATGGCTGAATATGCCCGAACTCGATCGCTTCCGCAAGGCCCCGCATCAGCACAATGCGGCGTTCGGTGTGTGGGTCGTCTTCAGGTCGATACCACGTTGGACCAGCAGCCATTCGCTTGGCGCGATACATGGCAATGTCGGCGTAACGCAGTAGCAAACGGGGCGGGGCTGCCGACGTGTGCGCCAGACCGATCGACGCCCCCAGCGAGAGGGGAACGGCCTGCACCCACATGGCTGGCCGCAGACAGCAGTCGACTGCTGCAGCGAACTCGTTCGCTCGAGCAGCAGGGCCGGGAACGACGGCAGCGAACTCGTCGCCGCCGAGGCGCACGACGAGGACTTCGTTGTCGATCGCGGCGAGGCGCGTTGCCACCTCGCGCAGAACGTCATCGCCGACGTCGTGGCCGAGTCTGTCGTTGATGTCTTTGAAGTGGTCGATGTCGAGCAACAACAGTGCAACCGGTCCCGACGTCTCGTCGAGGTCATCGAGCACAGCGCGCAGGACACGCCGGTTCGGCAGCCCCGTCAGCTCGTCGTGGTCGGCCTGATGGCGCGCAGCAGTCGCTACTTCTTCGGCATGGAGCAACGTGCCGCCGCGGTTCACCACAAAGTGACCCAAGATAAACAGCCCGGCGCCGATCACCATTGGCCCCGCACTCAAGCCGAAAACCAGGGCGGGCACGACCAGGGTCAACGCCGTGATCACGGCAAGGCCGCGCAGCCAATTCTGCCGAAGGTACGGACTGTTCGATCCGAGCGACCCGATAGCAACGATGGCGATCCCAAGGTAACCGGCCGGAGCCGCCAGGGCGACGACAAGCATGAGGAGATGCTCGACGAGGAGATAGCTCCCGAGTTCCGCGGTCGCCGTGACCTCGAGGCGTCGCACGACGACGGTCGCGATCAGCTGGACGACTGCGATCAGAAGTGCCAGGAGGACCCGATACGGCCCGAAGGGAAGCACGATGACGAGCGCACAGACAGACACCGTCAGGACGATCCGTTGGCCCAGCGGATCGGGGCGCCGCCATGGAGCCGGTACCTGGTAGGGCCCAGTCGAAGGCACCGCCGTTCCACCGGAGGCAAGAGATGGCGGCATCACAGCCAAGTCATCGGTATTTTCCGAAAACTGTTGAGTTGCAGTCGCCAATACATACGATTTCTTGAAACTGTACCCGGCGTGCCAGTTCTGGCCTCAGGCTGCGCCCAAACGAGCGCGAGCGAACTCAGCCCTGTTCGATGGCGGGAAGCACTTCGAACAGGTCACCGATCACTGCGTAGTCAGCTTTGACGACCATGTTGGCGGCGGGGTCGATATTGATGGCGAGAATCTTCTTCGCCGCCTTCGCTCCTACCCAGTGCTGGATCGCCCCACTGATGCCGCATGCGATGTACAGCTGCGGCGCAATGCGGGTACCGGTCTGGCCGACCTGATCACTGTGCGGACGCCAACCGTTATTCGTCACGGCGCGGCTACAGCCGACAACGCCACCGAGGCGTGCGGCGAGTGCTTCGAGCACGTTGAAACCTTCAGCAGAACCAACGCCTCGGCCCCCACCGATCACGACCGGGGCGGTTGCCAACGTCAGGCCTTCAGACAAGACGACACGATCTTGGATCACCGAACGGCTGACCCATTCGGGCAGTTCCACGATGTGTTCCGTAATCGTCGCCGTCGCTCCAGCTGAGACCTCTTCGGCTTCAACCGCATGGTGGGCCACCGAGACGATCGGCAAACGCGATGCGACGCGCGCTTCCTCGTTGAGCGAACCGCCCCATTGCACCCGGGTCAACTCCCACTCATCAGCGATCTCCACCGTCACACAGTTCGCAACGAACGGAAGATCGAGCTCAGCAGCAGCCTGCGCGAGCACCTCGTTACCGCGGTCGGTTCCGGACGCAACGATGCCACTCGGCGACAGCAACGCAGCGAGCGACGCAACGACCATGCCATACGCCTCGGGGCCGTAGTCGCTAACAGAATCGCCAGCGATCGACGCGTGATGCACAGCGCCAGCACCATGTGCCGCGCACACGTCGGCGAGCCCGGCAGCGTCGGCCCCAATCAGCAAGGCTTCCACCTGCTCGTCGAGTTGCGCGGCAATTGACCGCGCAAAGGCAAAGGCTTCGAGCGACGCGTCAGCGAGCGTGCCCCGGTCATGTTCGACGACGACAAGAACACTCATGCCCCCACCTCCTGTTTGCTGTTTCCTTCCGACCACAGGCCGAGTTCCTTCAACAGTTCGATGACTGCGGGAGCAGCCGCGGCGCCTTCGCCGAGGATGATCGTCTCCGACACCGTCTCTTCTGGACGGTTGAGGCGCACCATGGTTTGGCCACCAGGGGCCGCCTCCGACGCGGTCACGTCGACGGCGAGCTTTTTCGAGGCCAAACGGCCGCGCATCGTTGGGTAGCGCGGCCAGGTGATGCCTTCTTTCACACCGATTGCGCACGGCATCGGAAGCTTGTAGACCTCCATGCCCGAGTCGGTCTCACGCTGCGCTTCGAGAACGGTGTTTTCGCCATCGGTGCCTGCGGAGATGTTGACGCCCTTGATCGCGTTGACCATCGGTCGACCGAGCGCACGAGCGACCCGAATCCCAACCTGGAAGCCGCCGGTATCGGCCGACTCGTTGCCGAAAATCATGACGTCAAAGCCACCGTCGACTTCTTCGATCGCACGGATCGCGTCGGTCATTGCCGATGCCGTCCGCTGCGGATCCCAGCCCTGCGTTCCAACGTCAACCAGCGTGGCCTTATTGATGCCGATCGATGCGGCCCAACGGCACTGCTCGTCGGCTTCGGCAACACCGAGTGTCAGCACGTGCGACTCACCGCCGTGCGCCTCCACCAACTGCACGGCCAGCTCAAGCCCGCACTCTTCGTGTGGGCTCATGGTGTGGCCCAGATTGGTGGCATCGACGGACTGGCCGTCATCGGTGATGTTGATCTTGGCGCCAGGTGCGGGCACCCGCTTCACGCAAACAAGGACTCTCATAATGTTCCTGATCCTCAGCCCTTCAGGCGTGTGTCTTCAGGGTCAAACGGGCCGTCAGTGCCGACAACGGTCACCGGGAAGTACTCGTTCATGTACATGACTTGGAGCTTGGTGCCGGCTGTCGCCATCTCCCGCGGGAGGTAGCCCATCAGGACCATCTTGGCGACCGACGGGGCGTAGCCAGCGGTGGTGACCCGCGAGACCCGCTTGTGGCTATCCATGATCGTGTTGCCGTCCATGTCGCACAACGGCTCGTTGCCACCCTGCATCCAGCGGGTGCGGCCCTGCGAGTCGGTCTGATCGTCGACGGTCATCGTGACCATCAGGACCTCGGGGTCGCCAGCTTCGCGTGCTGCGAGGTAGGCGTCCTTGCCGATGAAGTCAGCTGACTTGACCTTGGGGCGGGCGAGGCCGGCTTCGAGCGGGTTGTATTCGCTCTCGAGTTCAGCGCCCTGCAGGCGGTAGCCCTTCTCGATGCGGCCCGACGTGCCGTAGACCCCGCCGCCGGTGGCGCGGATTCCGAGGTCGGCACCGGCTTCCATGAGTGCGTCCCACAGCATCGGCGCCTTGTCCCAGGCAACGTAGATTTCCCAGCCGGTGTCGCCGACGTAGGAGATGCGGAATAGCGTGGCATCGACCTCTTCGCCACCGAGGTTCAGCTTCACCTCGACGAGCGATCCGTACGACGAGCCCTCGTGTGAGAGATCGGCATCGGTCAGCTTGGCGAGCGTGGCCGGTGCATTCGGACCCCAGAGGCCGAGCGTCGACACTTCGAGCGTGCGGTCGGTCACCGTGACCGAACCGTCCTTCGGCATGTACTTCTTCATCCACGACAGGTCGCGCCCGCCGTCGAACACCCCGGTCACGACAACCACGACATCCTCGGCCGTGCGGTGCATGGTGAGGTCGGAGTGGAACCCACCGTCAGGGGTGAGCCACGGGGTGTAGGTGGCACGGCCAACGGGGCCGATCTTGTTCACGCACAGGTAGTCGGCGAACTCGACAGCACCGGGACCAGAGATCTCGAACTCCTGGAATGCCGAGAGATCAACCAGGCCGACGTTCTCACGCATGTTGAGGTGTTCGCCGACCGTGATCGGGCTCCACCAGCGGTTGTCCCATTCGACTTCGCGTTCCTCAACGTTGTAGCGCTCGGCGAGGTCGGCGTTGCTGCCGTACCACTGCGGTCGTTCCCACGTGCGGGCCTGGAAGAAGAAGGCGTCAAGCGCTTCTTGGCGTTCGAACAGCGGCGACACCTGCAGGTTGCGGCGGTTCTCCCATTGCTCGGCGGGGTGCACAATGCCGTAGGTCTTATTGAAGTGTTCTTCTGCGCGGCTCCAGATGTGCTCGTCGTTGCGCTCGTGGTCGTAGAAGCGGGCGATGTCGGCGCCGTGGGCGTCGATGACTCGCGGGTAGCCGTAGGTCATCCACTCGGCGACGACCTGGGCCATGCCCGGGCCTTCCTTGACCCAGACGGCGGCTGCCGACCAGAGGTTGCGGACTTCGATGGTTTCGCCAAGGCACGGCATTGCGTCGGGTGTGAGCGAGAGCAGGCCGTTGATGGCGTATTTGATTTCGGCGTCACCGAGCATGTCCATCAGCTCGATTGCTTCTTCCATCTGCTGGTCAAAGTCGTCGGGCGTGAACGGCATTTCGGTGGGGCTGAGCGCTGCTTCCTCGTTCGACGGGATGTCGTCGGGGTGATGCAGGATCGGGCGGTGGGCGTAGGAGCCGACTTCCATCGAGCCCGACGACTGACGCTCGTAGCAGAACGTGTCCATGTCGCGGACGATCGGGTAGCTGATCTCGCTCTGCGTCTCGGCGAGGATGTCCATCGGCCCGACGTCGGCCATCTGGTGCACGGCGGGTACGAGCGGGATGGTTGCGCCGGCCATGTTGGCAATACGGTTCGACCAGACGCCACAGGCGACAACGACGTACTCGGCTTCGATGCGGCCCTTGTCAGTCACCACGGCCGTGACCCTCTGGAGCCCGGTGCCGGGCTCGTCTTCGGTCTCGACGTCGAGCACTTCGGTGTTGGCGAACACCTTGAGGCCGGTCTTCTCGATCGCCTCGTTGCGGAAGAGCGTGCCGGTGTCGAGGGAGTCGACGACACTGACGCTCGGGCAACTGAAGCCACCGAGGATCACGTTTTCATTGATGAACGGCACGAGCTCTTTGACCTGTGCCGGGGTCAGCAGTTCGGCCTCAACGCCCCACGCCTTCGCGGAGGTCATGCGACGCTGGAACTCGTCCATGCGCTCGGGTGTGCGGGCCACTTCGATGCCGCCGGAGTCGACGCTGCGCTTGGCATCGCGGTACTGGTTGGCGCTCTGCACACCGAGCAGGGCCATCTCCTTGTTGTGATCAACCGGGAAGATGAAGTTCGACGCATGGCCGGTCGAACCACCGGGGTTCGGGAGCGGGCCCTTGTCGATGAGCACCATGTCGGTCCAGCCGAGGCGGGCGAGGTGGCCCACCAGGCAGTTGCCGACGATGCCGGCGCCAATGACGACGACCTTGGCGGTGGTGGGGAATTCTTGGTCACTCATGGAGGCGCTCGCTTCGGGGAGGCAAAGAGTTGCGAAAGGGGCCTGACCCCATGCGTAACTATTTGAACTTGACAGTG
>JBNMOS010000164.1:0-6830 GCA_051275435.1 Ilumatobacter sp. | reverse complement strand
CTCCGTCACCTCCGTCAGCGTGATGGTTTTGGTCAGCATGGACGCCTTTTCCATCACGCTGACGAGAACGCCGACGAGAACGATGAGGAGAGTGGGGAACATGGCCGGAAAAGCAGAGGAGCCCCGGTCGGTGCTGCCAGACCGAAGTCGGCGCACCTTCCGGGGCTCGTCAGATGGACAGATCCACCACTGGTCGTTCGTCGGGCGTTAGCCTGCGTCTTGACCTGTTCACATCGCCCGTCTCGCCGTTTCCTCCGACCGAAATCGGAAGAGCGTCGTGGCGGGCGATGCCCGTTTTCGGATGACGTCCGGCAAGCCGGACCGCACCCGATTTGTCACCGTTTCACGCTGACCCGGTTACCCGTGCCATCAAAATTGGTGCCAAAGCAGATCCGTCAGTCCAAGGTTCAGTTGGGGTGTTCCCTGGTCGTTCGGTTCTGCACCATTGCGCCGTTTCTGTGCGCCGACCCGAAGGCCGACATCCAGTTCGGTTGCCTCGCAGACCCGGTCGGTTTCCCGAACGACTCCGCAGGTCGCCGTTATCGCCTGGTCCCCGAAGGCACCTGACGACCCGGTCTGACCTCACACCTCCACCGGTTGCCCGGCCTCGGTGCCGACTCCCCGTTGTTCGTGTTTCACCCGAAGGCGCAGTACGAACTCGGTCTGAGATGGCTGTGAGCTCTGTCCTGTTCCTGATCCGCTACGCCTCGTCGGTGGTGTGGGCTTGGGCCGAAGCCCCATCCTCACCGCCCCGGTTGGCGTGCGCTCTCCGGAACGTTCTCCAGTAAAGACCGGGCGAAATCACTCGTCAAGGGGTTTTTCGAAAGACACAGGGTTATCCCCGAATATTTCTTGTTACCCCCAGATTTGTTCCGTTCATCCACTGCTTCCACACCGTTCGTGCACACCCATGTCCACATCTTGCAGGCGTGGCATTTGCGGTTTCAGGGGTGCCCGTATGCTGAGGGCACTATGCGACACGTCGAAATCTTTGACACGACCTTGCGCGATGGCTTGCAGGTCGAAGGAGTGTCGGCGACCGTCGACGACAAGCTCCGAATCGCTGAGCAGCTCGATCACCTCGGCGTCCATTACATCGAAGGCGGCTGGCCCGGGGCCAACCCGAAGGACATCGAGTTCTTTGCACGTGCCATGACGGAGCTGAAACTCACTACGTCGACGCTTGTTGCATTTGGTTCGACCCGTCGCCCTCGTGGCAAGTCCGATGAGGACGCGACGCTGCGGAACCTCATCGAGGCGAACACTGCCGCGGTGTGCATTGTTGCCAAGAGCTCCGAGTATCAGGTCGTTGAAGCAATGCAGACGACCCTCGACGAAGGTGCAGCGATGATTGCCGACAGCGTCCGGTTCCTGCACGGCGAAGGACGCGGCGTGCTGGTCGACCTCGAGCACTTCTTCGACGGCTACAAGTCCAACCCCGAGTTTTCATTGCGGGCCATCGAAGCCGCCGTGGTCAATGGTGCATCCCACCTCGTTCTCTGCGACACGAACGGTGGGACCCTTCCCGACGAGGTGTCGGCGATCGTTGCTGACATCAAGGCGCACGTTGGTAACGACGCCACGATCGGCATCCATTGCCACGACGACACGGGCTGTGCTGTGGCGAATTCCATGGCGGCGGTCGAGGCCGGAGCGGGTCACGTCCAGGGAACGTTGAACGGCCTGGGGGAGCGGACGGGCAACACCAACCTGACAACAGTCATCCCGAACCTCCAGCTCAAGCGGGGGTATCAGTGTCTTCCAGAGGGTCGTCTGGCTCGCCTCACATCGGTCAGCCATCACGTGGCCGAGACGTTGAATCGGGCCGTCAACCCGCAGGCTCCCTACGTCGGTTCATCAGCATTCGCGCACAAAGCTGGGCTGCATGTCTCAGCGATTGCCCGGGCCAAAGATGCCTATGAGCACATCGACCCCGGCGCAGTCGGCAACGGCACCCGCTTTGTCGTGTCCGAAATGGCCGGCCGGGCGACAATCCAGATGAAGGCCGACGAATTGGGCCTAGAAATTGACGGAGCACAGATTAATCAGGTGATCGATGATCTCAAGCGGCTCGAGCACGAGGGATATCACTTCGAGGCGGCTGACGCTTCGCTCGAACTCCTGATGCGGCGAGCCATCGGCAGTGTTCCAGAGTTTTTCGAGATCGAGTCGATGCGCGTCATCACCGACGAGGTGCGCGGTGGGCCATTCAGTACCGAAGCCACGGTCAAGCTCTGGCTGGGCCATGGCGAAGCTGCCGAACGGCGCGTGTCAATCGCCGAGGGAAACGGCCCGGTCAATGCCCTCGACACGGCGTTTCGTTCTGCCGTAGGCGAAGAATTCCCGCAGCTCAGCAGTATCCATCTCACCGACTACAAGGTCCGCATCCTCGATGGCGGCAGTGCCACCGGGGCGACCACTCGTGTACTGCTGTCGGCAACCAATGGTGAGCAGGACTGGACGACGATCGGTGTCAGTGCCAACATTATCGAGGCCTCCTGGCGTGCGCTCGAAGACACGCTCATCTATGGATTGCTCCATACGGCCCGACCGGCCACGGTGTGTGAGGCCGACTCACAACTTGTGACATAAAAACACACTCTGTGAATTGCCACCACCCGTGGTGACCTGTAGCGTAAGATTTCATGATGTGGCGAGTTCTTGACGCAAGTGTCCTCGGTGAACAAATATGAGTGGAAAGACGGACATGCTGATCAGCGACCCAAGTACTCGGTTGACGGCACTTGACGATGCAGTGGCGAGCGATGTGGCGACGGGCGATGGTCGTGTCGCACGACGCGAGAGAAATCGCACCGCCGTTCTCGATGCAGTGGTCGATTTGTTTGAGGCTGGGAACACCGACCCGGCGGTCGAAGACGTGTCTGACCTTTCGAGTGTGTCGTCGCGCTCGATTTACCGGTACTTCCATCATCGGGACGAGTTGGTCCGCGCCGGAATGTGGCACCTCATGGCTCGTATCGAGCCGCAGATGCAGCTCGTCGATATCGGTACGGGTTCACTCGAGGACCGGATCGACAGGTTCGTCAAGCACCGACTCTCGGTATTCACGGTGGTCGCGCCGATCACCCGTGCCGCTCGGAAGGCTGCTCAGTCGCTCGACCTGAGTAGCGAGGAGTTCGAAGCCAGTCGGCTTGTGCTCCGCCAGCAATTCCTCGATCACTTTGCGCCTGAGTTCTCGACGCTTGAGGGCCAGGCGTTGACGCGAGCCGTGGTTGCGGCCGAACTCGCATTTCAATTCGACTCGTTCGAGTACCTCAACACGTCGTTCGAGGGCAACGTCGACGAGATGGGCCGCCTGCTCGGCCGGCAGCTCCAGATTCTCCTCGGGGGGCTGCGATGAGCTCAGAACTGATGGTGCCCGAATCGGTGGAGAGTCGCACTGATGGACGGATTGACCGGCGGCTGCGCAATCGTGATGCTGTGCTTGACGCCACGATCCAGATGTTCTCAGAGGGCGAGGTCCTGCCAACAATGGACGACGTGGCTGAGCGAGTCTCGGTGTCGTTGCGGTCGGTGTACAGATACTTCGAAACCCGCGATGAGTTGATTCGGGCTGCGCTCGAAAGATGGCTCCTGGAAGAGGCGCCACATCTCGTTCCCCCGCCGCCGATTGACGGCGACCTCGCCGAGCGCGTTGAGTATTTTTGTGCACAGCGCCTGGCGCTCTATTTCCGATTCGCCCCGTTGGCACGGGTGGCGCTTGTCCTGGATGGTGCCGATCCAATGGTGCGCGAGATCTTCGAGTACGGGCGGGACTCTCTGCGCGAACAGTTCGCTGCACAGTTCGATACCGAACTGGGAGTACTCGGACACCAAGATTGGGCCATGGTGACAACCGCTGCGACGCTGCCGTTGCAGTTCCATTTGTTTGAGTACATGCACGTTGGTTGCGGCTTCGATGCCACACAGATGCACGACCTCATCGTCGAGCAACTGCACCTTCATCTATCGGCACTCTGACCGCTGGGCCGGCCGAAGCATCGCTTTGCCTCGCTGATCCTGTAGAAAGGCATCGATGGCAGCTCCGAAGTTCAGCCCTGTTGCACCGACTGACCGCGCGCGTGGCTATGCGTCGCCCGATTACGTTCCGGCGAGCTGGATGCCGGATCGCCCGGCCGAGATCGCCGGGTTCCAACCGTCTGGTCCCCGCCGTGGCAATCATGGCCCCGACCAGGGGTTCGCGCTCCGCATCGCCGCGCGCCTCGCTCCCCAGATCCAACTGCAGCCAGGTGAGCACCTCGACGACGCAGTGCGCGGTTGCCTCGGTATCGCGCTCGGGCGAGCCTCGTTGTTCTCGCGCGCACCGGTCGTGCACGACGTCAAGCTGGCGTTCACGATCTGGGGCTACTTCGACGAGCAGCCGCCGGCCGAACTGATCGAGTTGCGAACGCAGCTCTTCGGCGGCCTGCGACACGTTGCCCATCACTACACCGAAGCGCGCAAAGTTGCTGACATGGTGCCGGACTCAACTCTGCAGCTCACGCCAGAGGCAGCTGCCGCAAAGTACCCCGCGTCCTGGCGCGAACTCGTCGGCGCCTGACCGCTGCGGTCGCCACATGACCGCGCCTCCATCGACCCGGCACCTTCGAGCGCCGGGTATCGATCTGCGCACCACGTTGCAGATGATCGGGATCTACCGCAACGACCCGACGCACTCGAAGGCGGCATCAAGCTTCGCCAAGGCCGTGCTGACGCCCGATGGTCCCGGAACGATGCGTTTGTCGTGGGATAACTCGGGTGACGTCACCGCCGAGGCGTGGGGCGACGGTGCCGAGTGGCTGCTTAATCGGGCTCCGTATTGGGCGGGGCTCAACGACGACATCACCGGGTTTGACCCGGCGTTGCACCCCCGCATCGAACAACTCTGGCGTGCACACAACACGACGCGCCTTGCCGCTGCGGGTGTGATCTGGCAAGAGCTCGTTCTCGTGCTGCTCGGTCAACGGGTGACCACTGATGAGGCGTCAAAGAGCTGGAACCGCATGTGTCGTACGTGGGGTGAGCCTGCTCCTGGCCCGTGCGAACTGGTACTGCCACCGACGCCGGAGGCTGTTGCAGCCCTGTCGTACACCGACCTGCATCGCGTCAACGTCGAACGGCGCCGAGCCGAAGCGATTCTGCTGGCAGCGAAGCGTGCCAATCGGCTCGAAGAGGCGGCGACGATGTCCGTCGACGATGCACTCACCCGGTTGTCGGCGCTCCCCGGGCTTGGCATGTGGACCGCCACGGCAACAGTGCTCGCGTCGCATGGCGCTCCCGACGTGTTGGTGCTCCGGGATTACGGATTGCCGACGCTCGTCAACTTCGCGTTCACCGGCGATGCCCAGCGGCTCGACCCGGATCGTGGCGGCGACGAGATCATGCTGGCTCACCTCGCACCCTGGGCGGGGCATCGGCAGCGCATTGTTCGCTTGCTGTACGCAGCCGGGATATCCACGCCGCGACGTGCACCGCGTGCGTTCAATCCGGACATTCGTGGGCTCTGACTGCCGAGTCGCTAGGTTCCGAGTCGTGCCCACGTTCGATCCGTCCATGCACCCGCACCGTCGCCGCAACGCGCTGACTGGACAGTGGGTGGTCGTGTCGCCGCAGCGCACCAAGCGTCCCTGGCAGGGCCAAACCGATGACGCCGTGATCGAGCGGCCCGCCGCGTACGACCCGACCTGCTACCTGTGCCCGGGCAACGAACGTGTCGGCGGGTTACCGAACCCCGACTATTTGTCGACGTTCGTCTTCCAGAATGACTTCGCAGCGCTACTCCCAGATGTTCCGGTGCCGGACAGCCCAGACAGCTGGGAGAGCCCTCATGGCGACGTGTCGGGCGGGCTGTACCAGGCAGCGACCGGCGATGGGGAGTGTCGAGTCATCTGTTTCTCGCCGGATCACGGCAAGACACTCGCCACGATGGACCTGGCCGAAATCGGCGTCGTGATCGACCTCTGGAAGAGTCAGCTTGCTGAGCTACTCGATCGCTACGACTATGTCCAGATCTTTGAGACGCGAGGCGCGATCTCGGGATCGTCCAACCCGCATCCCCACGGACAAATCTGGGCATCGAATTTCCTGCCGAACGAGATCGTTGCCGAGGTCGCTGAACAGCGCTCTTATCGGGCCCAGCATGGGACCCATTTGCTCGTTGATTATGTCGAGAGTGAGCTGGCCGCTGGCGACCGAATCATCCACGCCAACGACCACTGGGTTGTTGCGGTCCCGTACTGGGCCTACTGGCCATACGAGACCATCGTGCTGCCGCGTCGCCCTGTGGCATCGCTACTCGACCTGACGGCGGACGAGGAAGAGGGTCTCGCAGATGCCCTGAAGACGATGCTGTCGGGTTTCGACCGGTTGTTCAACACGCCGTTTCCGTACTGCTCGGGGTGGCACACCGCGCCGCGTGGACTCGAGGCCGATTGGCAGCTCCATGCGCACTACTACCCGCCGTTGCTCCGTTCGGCCGACGTGGCCAAGATCCCAGCAAGCTACGAATTACTTGCCAACCTCCAACGCGACCTCACACCTGAAACTGCCGCTGGAAACCTGCGCGCCGTCCTCTGAGGGAAACATCCTTTGACCTTGTGCGGCCTCTGGGCCCGAGCGTCCTCTGACCTCTGACGTCCTCTGGGCTAACGCGGCCGGACCGTCGCGAGGGCCGCGAGGAAACGATCGTTCCATTCAGCGCTGGCGATGGTGACGCGCACGCCGACATCAGCGAACGCCCTGGTGACCACGCCTTGGCGCTCGAGGTCGATGCCGAGTGATGCAGCGTCACCGAGTACGGGAAGCCACACGAAGTTGCCCTGAGGGTCAGG
>JBNMOS010000163.1:0-6934 GCA_051275435.1 Ilumatobacter sp. | reverse complement strand
CTGCTGACCTGTATTCGCTCACGGTCGAGCAGTTGGTTGCTCTCGATCGAATCGGCGAGACGAGCGCCACGAACCTGGTCGACTCGATTCAGCGGTCCAAAGACCGTCCGCTCCACAAGTTCATACGTTCGTTGGGCGTCCGTCATGTCGGGCCGTCCGCGTCGCAGGCGCTCGCCGACACATTCTTCACGCTGCGCGACGTTATGAGCCGTTCAGTCGAGGAGATGGCGGCCGTTGACGGTGTGGGCGAGGTCATTGCTACGACGTTCAGTGAATGGCTGGCCGAAGCCACCAATCGTGAACTGATCGACCGCTTCGAAGCCGCCGGAGTGAACTTCGGTGATCCCGATGCGGCCAAACGTGCCGCCGAAGCGAAGGCGGCGATTCCGCAGACCCTGGAAGGCAAGGCCGTCGTGGTGACCGGAACGCTTCCCGGCTACAACCGTGAGGAAGCCGCGTTGGCCATTACGTCACGTGGCGGCAAGAGCCCGGGCAGCGTGAGTAAAAAGACGTTGGCGCTTGTCATTGGTGAAAGCCCAGGAGCCAGCAAGCTGACGAAAGCAGAATCGCTTGGTGTGCCGATCGTCGAAGCAGATCGTTTTGAGGCGCTGCTGAAGACTGGCGAAGTGCCGGGAGTACCAGCGGAGTCGCTCGACTCGGCTGGCGACTCCGAATAGGTCAAACGACGACGAACGACCAGTTGTACGACTTGGCGTTCTCTCGACCCTCGTCGAGGCGCCAATACACGACGCGTACCGTATGTCGACCCTGCGTCAACTCGGTGATCACTGCATTGTCGTTAGGGACGAACGAGATCACGGCGTTGCCTGGATCGAAGATGGCTGTTGGCGGCAATGCGATCTGCTCGCCAGGTTGGGCTTCGAGCTCGCCGATATTCGTCGTTTCGAGCTCGATGCCGTCGAGGATAAGCACTGCTTCGTAGCCGAATTCGAGGTCGACCGCGACGCGTTCCTGCTGGAGGACCTGCACGGCGTTCTCGACAGGTGAAATCGACTCGATGGCCAGTGGCCGCTCGATGCCTTCGTCCCCCGTGATCGCTGTGAAGAAACCCCAGACGATGAGGGCGAGCCCGGCAGCGATGACAAAACTCGCGGTCAGTAACCCACGGTCAGGGCGCCTGCGGCGTGGCGCTTGATTGACGTTGTCGGCCGGCAACACAGTGTCGGCCTGATCAGCATCGGATGTGTCGATGTCGGTCACCCACTCAGTATGCCGGACCAAAGTGCCCGCTTGGCGGTGACAGCCGGCGCCTGCTGCCACTCGGTCGAGTGAAAGCGGTAGATTTTGCCCGCTATGGCAGGCAACGATTTCGATGCAGATGATGCTGTCGACAACAGCGGGTTGAAAGGCGGCGGCCTGGTGGGCCGCGTGCTTGCTGACCGTTACCGCATTGCCGAGGTGGTCTCGGCCGGCGCGAACACGATTATCGCGAATGCGTTCGACAGCGAAGCCAATCAGCCCGTCACCTTCAAGATCGTGCGCCCCGAACTTGCGGGCTCCGAAGAGTTCCGCCGCGATTTCCGCAAGCAAGCCGAACTCGCCACTGCACTGAGTCATCCGAACATCGCCCAAGTGCTCGACTGGGGCGACGTCGCCATTGAGGGTGAATCGGCGCTTTTCTGGGTGGTCGAATATCTGAGCGGCGGCAGTTTGCGTGATCTTTTCGACCGAGGCCGCCTCCTCGAGCCATCTCAGGCGCTGGTGGTCGGGCTCGAAGCCTGTCGAGCGCTCGACGCAGCGCACCAGCGCGGGATTGCTCACACCGAGGTGACCCCATCGAAGCTCGTGTTCGGCGAAGACCGCCGTGTCCGAATTGTCGACTTCGGCATGGCCGAGCTGATCGGGCGCAGCGCCTGGGACGAACCGGCCACGGTCGCGACGCACGTTGCTCGCTATGCCTCGCCTGAGCAGGCACTCCGCGTTGAAGTTGGTCCGAAGACAGACGTGTACTCGCTCGCCCTGTCGCTACTCGAAGCCGTCACCGGTTCAGTGCCGTTCTCCGCCGACTCGACAGTTGCGACGCTCGTCGCCCGAGTTGGCAAGCTGATGCCGGTGTCTGCTGATCTTGGCTCGCTCGCCGCAGTGCTCGAACGTGCGGGGCGACCGGAAGCTGACGATCGTTTTTCGGCTGCCGAGTTCGGTCGGGGCCTCGTCGCTGCAGCCGAAACGCTGCCCCGGCCAGAGCCGATTCCGATCGTCGCGGCCAACCTTTTCGACACGTCCGAGATGCGCAGACCCACAGATCCGACGGGCGGGATCGAACGACCCGCTTTGCCTCAGCCCGATGTGGCGACTGCCGCCGCTGCGACTGCTGCTACTGCTGCTGCGGGCGCAGCACTTCCGCCGACCGCCGTGGTGCAAGCAGCTGCCACGCCTGACGTTTCTGCAGCCGACCCAGACGCCGATTTGCCTGCTGGCGTGCCGACCCCCGAGGCGGCGTTGATCATCCTGCCTGACCTCGCGGCCCCTCCGGCCGGCTCGGTCGAGGTCGGGGCCGGAGTATCGAGCGGGTTTGACCGCGCTGCGTTGGTTGCCCAAGCCACGAGTCCGGCCACCGAACAGATGCCGACTACCGCTGCCGCGCCGGCCACAGAACAGATGCCGATCACGCAGTTCGCGGCTGCCCCGGCGGCGGCAACTCTGTACGACGACGAACGGCCGAAGCGGCGGGTGGGGGCAATCATCACGTTGTCGCTTTTCGTCCTTGCTGGGCTCGCAGCGGTTGCGTTCGCGGCGTTCTTTCTGCTCCGAACCAAATCCTACGAAGTTCCCGAACTCTCTGGCGTTGACGAAGCGGTTGCGCTGAATGAGATCGCCGGAAACAACTGGCTGGTCTTCACTGAGCCGGAACGCAGCGACGAAGAGCCCGATGCGGGCCAAGTGATTCGGACCTTCCCCGCAGCGGGTGCGGTCTTGGAAGAAGGCGATGAATTCCGTATCTACATCAGTGAGGGGCCGCTCTTTCGCGTGCTCCCAGAGTTGTCCGAACTGTCGATCGCTGATGCTCAGGCGCGGCTAGCAGCGATTCAGCTCACGAGCTTTGCTGATGCCGAGGTCTTCGATGAAACGCGCCCGATCGGCACGGTGCTCGCCTGGCGAGTCGTTGGTGACGCGGCACAAGTCGCTGGCGGCGAAGTTCTTCCCGGAACAAGCATTGCGCTCACGACATCGAAGGGCCCCGCACCGCGTGTTGTGCCGAATGTTGTGGGCTTAACGCTTGAGGACGCGCAGGTTGCAGCAGCGGCCGTACAGCTCAGCGTGGTCGCCGGAGAAGACGTGTTCAGTGACGACGTTCCCGTCGGCATCATCGTGAGCCAAGACACAGCCGCCGAGAGCGAATTGCCTCGTGACGGGTCGTTCGCCGTGGTGCGCTCAAAGGGCCCCGACCTCATCGCCGTACCCGAATTGGACGGACTGTCGTTCACCGATGCCCAGAACGCACTCATTGACGCTGGGTTCACCATCGGCAGCTTGCTCGGCACGACCGAGGGTGCATTTGAGTCGATCAGCATCTCAGCCGAACCCGTTGGCGATCTGTATCGGCGTGGCACTGCAGTCGATCTGATTTTCCTGTAAGCCGAGCGAGTCCCCCTCGCCAACTAGGTTCGGTGAAGGTTGCCGTCGGCGACCGCGAACGCCGATGCCGAATACCGATTGGGGAATCATGCGTATTGCAATGCTGACGAGTGGTGGCGACGCGCCGGGAATGAACGCTGCAATTCGAGCAGCGACAGTCGTGGCGTTGTCGTTGGGGCATGAGCCGGTCGGCGTCCGGCACGGCTATAGGGGCCTGATCGAAGGCAAGTTGTTACCGCTTGATGCCCTGCAGGTGGGCGATGCTCTGCGATCCGGGGGAACGATGCTGCAGTCGGCGCGCTGTCTCGAGTTCCACGACCCCGTCGGGCGTCAGCAGGCCAGAGATGTGCTCACCGACGCAGAGATCGATGGGTTGATCGTCATCGGGGGGAACGGCACGCTGACGGGAGCACTCAGCCTGACGCAGCCCGAAGAAGCGGGTGATTGGCCGGTTCGGGTGATCGGGATCCCCGCGTCGATCGACAACGACATTGCGCTGACAAGCCTTTCGATCGGCGTTGACACTGCGATGAACACCATCGTCGACGCATGCGACAAGATCGCCGACACCGCAAGTGCTCATGACCGGGTGTTTATCGTCGAAGTTATGGGCCGCGAGTGCGGCTATCTGGCGATGACGAGCGCCGTGGCGTCCGGCGCTGACATGGTGCTTTTCCCCGAGGCTGATCGGACCGAGTCGCAGCTCGTTGACTCGGTGGTCGACGCTGTCCTGGCAGTGCGCGGACGTGGTGGTGCTCAGAAGGTCATTGCGATCAAGGCCGAAGGCATCGAGACACCATCCGATCGCCTCAAGGAGCTCATCGACGAGCAGCTCCAACGGCGGACAGGCCGTGACCTGATCGACATCGAAACCCGGGTGACCGTGCTCGGCCACGTTGTTCGTGGCGGTCGGCCGAGCGCCTTCGACCGGTTGCTTGGCAGTCGGATGGGCAACGTAGCCGTGCGCTCGCTACTCGACGGGGCGCATCGACAGATGGTGGCATGGCAGCCGCCTGTCGACGCGCTCACTGGTGTCGGCGAGAGATCGCGACACGACCCGTACTGCCACCTGATGCCGCTCGACGTGGTGCTCGATGCCACACGTGAGTTACTCGAAGGCCAGAGTCCGCTCGCGCGCTGGAGGGCAACGATTTTCGACGATCTGCAGGACGTCTTCCTGCTGTGACATCCAGGACGTCTTCCCGGTGTGACATCGTGGCGCTCCGCAGGGGAGCCGGTCGATATTGGCGCGGTGCCGTTTCGTTTCGTTCGAGCCGGAATCACTAAGTTCGCTGGTGTTGTCCGGCGTTGGTGCCGGACCGAACGACAGTGGGAGAACTGATGGTTTCGCTCGACGGACGTGTGGTGATCATTACCGGTGCTGGTCGTGGGATTGGTCGGGAGCATGCGCTGTTCTTCGCCCAGGAGGGTGCCCACCTCATCGTGAACGATCGCGGTGGTGCGAACGACGGGTCGGGCGGCGACACGACGCCAGCCGAGGAAGTCGCAGCCGAAGTCCGAGCGCGTGGCGGCCAAGCGATTGCCAACACCGACGATGTGGCGACCTGGTCGGGTGCCGAGCAAATGGTCGCAACGGCAATCGAGGTCTTTGGCGATGTCGATGTCGTTGTCAATAACGCTGGCATCCTGCGTGACCGCACGCTGGCCAACATGACTGAAGAGGAGTGGGACTCAGTCATTGCCGTCCATCTCAAAGGTCACTTCGCGCCAACCCGCCACGCCGCTGCGTATTGGCGTGATGAGCACAAGGCCGGGCGAGGCAAGCGTCGCAACCTCGTTCACACGTCGAGCACGTCAGGGTTGTTTGCCAACCCCGGGCAGGCCAACTACGGCGCTGCCAAATCGGGTATCGCAACGATGAGTCAGATTGCTGCGAAAGAACTGCAACGCTACGACGTTGTCAGTAACTGCATTGCGCCGGGGGCGCGTACCCGTCTCACACTGGCGACACCGGGCCTCGAAGACATAATGGCGGCACCAGATGCTGGCTTCGACAACTGGGACCCGGCGAACGTTTCGCCGCTGGTGGCCTACCTGAGTACGGAAAACTGCCCGTTTACCGGGGAGACCTTCTACGTCAAGGGTGGAGTCGTGAAGCGTGTGAAGTCGTGGGAGATGGCTGACCGGATCGAGAAGTCCGGCGCCTGGACCGTCGAGGAATTGGCCGACGCGATGGCACCGATGACGCAGACACCGCCCGTCGTGGCCGATATGAACTGACCGGCGCTGTCGGCGCCGGTCGCTACTCGGCTGTGGGGGCCGGCGCGGTGATGTCGATGATTTCCTGAGCGATCTTCTCGGAGAAGTCATTTGCCGGGATTGCTGTTTGCAACGCCATCATCTTCATCATGTCGCCTTGAACTTTGATTTTGCCGGCCATGAAGGCTTGCATTGCAACGGTCTGGTCTTGCTCAACGAACAACGCCTGAGCGGTTGCGTAGTCGGTGCTAACGGTGGCGTCGGGACTGTCGAGCGCTCCCAACTCAAGCTGCAGTGCGCCGGTCGAGGTATCGAAGTAGGCATCGACCTGGCCGTCGCCGAAGGGCACCTCGATGATCGAGAGATTGATCTTGATGCTGGCAATCACCTCGGGCACCTGATCGGCGTACTTCTCGCGAATCGATTGTGCCGCGGTCATCCAGTCTTCGCTCAAGAACGCATGGGTCATGAACAACACGATACCTGTGACCTGCGCCGCAGAGAGAAACGCAGGCCGATGGGGGTAAGTACGTCAGAATGCTCGAATGATTCGACGGGCGATACAGGTTTTGGTTGCAGCAGCGCTGATTGGGTCGAGTTGCTCGGCTGGCAGCGACGACGTTGCTTCCGACACAGCGCTCGATGACACAGCAATCGATGACACAGCAATCGATGCGGAACTTGTCGATCAGGACCTCGATCAACAGGTTGCCGACTGGGACGACGCCGAACTCGCATTGTTTCTCGCTGAGCTGAGCGACGACGAGATCGATGAACTGCTCCTTGAACTGAATGACGACAGTTTCGACCGGATCCTCTCCGTACTCGAGGCGACGGAGGCAACCGGCGAGGAGCCAGACGATGGCGAATCCGACGACGACACCGTCGACGAAACGTCCGAGGCGGTTGATGCCCCGGCGGTGGCCGGTCCCGCCGTACTCGATGAGGACGCGCAGGCGACTCTTGCTGAGCTCCAGGAAAATGGCTTCTGCGATCCAGCCGACATCGAAGACGGAGGCGTCGTCACAGCCATGCACTTCGTCGTCGATGGTCAGGTGCAGCCGCCCTGCTCAGGCGAGGCCGACCCCCGCCTTGATGCAGCCTGGACCGCAATGGC
>JBNMOS010000162.1:0-7015 GCA_051275435.1 Ilumatobacter sp. | reverse complement strand
GATGTGAAGCCCGAATTCGTCGAAGCATCTGACGCCGCACTGGTGGTATCTATTAGCCGCTACGAGCAGTCTGCGCTCGCTGAGGCATATCGCCGCAACGCCGGTGCCGTCTTCGGCTTGGCGAAGCGGCTACTCAGCGACCACGCTCGCGCCGAAGAGATCGTGCAAGAGGTGTTTGTTCGGCTGTGGAACGAGCCCAACCGGTTCGATCCCGATCGGGGCAGTTTGAGGAGCTTTCTTCTGGCGCAGACGCATGGTCGGTCGGTTGACCTCATCCGTTCTGATGTGGCCCGTCGGAAGCGCGAAGAACGCGAAAGCCTCGAGCAGGCTGAAGGTGGCTATGACCTCGCCCGCGAGGTGTGGGACATGGCGCTGGCCGGCCACGTCCGTGAAGCACTCGAGGTACTCACGCCGGGCGAGCGTGCTGCGATTGAATTGGCCTATTTCGGAGGCCGTACCTACCGCGAAGCTGCAGACGAACTGGGCGAGGCCGAAGGAACAGTAAAGAGCCGAATTCGAGTCGGGCTCAAGCGCCTGCGAAGCGAGTTGTCGGCTGCCGGCATCTCGAATGGAGCCGAGTGAATATGGATACTGACATGAACGAGTCGTCACGAGACAACTACGACCTCGACGAGTTGCTCGGCGCATACGCCCTCGATGCGGTCTCGCCCGAAGAGGCAAAGCGGGTCGAGGACTACCTCGTCATCAATCCAAAGGCCGCCGCTGAGGTACGTGAACACCGTCAGGTAGCGACGATGTTGGCGTTTACCGGCATGGACGCTCCCGAAGGTCTGTGGAGTCTGATCGAACAAGAACTCGATGCACCGGCACCTGCTCCGGGGCCGGAACTGGCAAAAGTCCTGGCGATCTCGGAGGCCCCGCGCAAGCGCCGAATCTCGGCTGTTGCGCCGTGGTTGGTCTCGGCGGCTGCTGCAGCGATCGTCGGGATCGCAGCGGTCGGCTTGGCCGACCGGGCGTTGGCTCCTACCGACCCGCTCGCTGCGGCATACGAGGATGCAGATGGCGACCGTGACTCAGGCCGGGCCACGCTGGTGGCAGACGGGTCAACGGCCCAAGCCACCGCTGTGATTGATCAAGACGGCCACGGGTTCATCCGTGCCGGTGCGCTTCCGTCGCTGCCAGATGGCAAGACGTACCAGCTGTGGGGCGTCATCGATACAGGCGGTGCCGAACCTGACGTCATCTCGCTCGGCATCTTTGGGCCGAACCCGGAGCTCGAGACCTTCACGACCGACACTGCTGTCGTTGCGCTTGCGATCACTATCGAAGAGGCCCCCGGCGTCATCTCGAATGGCAATCCTGAGGGCATCTACGTCGGCGAAGTCAGCTAACACCCCCTTCGCGACCGACCACTTGCGCTGGGGCATAGCCTGCGGCTCGTGATGCAACCGAAGCTGTCCGTACCTGTTGCCGATGCGCTTGCCTCTGGGCGTGCCGTCGTGGCGCTTGAGTCGACGATTTTCTCCAACCTCGGCCTGCCGTCTCCGGCGAATGCTGATGCGCTCGAGCGTTGTCTCGAGGCCATCTCAAGTCGTGGCGCAGTTCCGGCTGTGACCGCCGTGCTCGACGGCGTTGTGCGGCTCGGGCTCGAAGCGGACGAACACGAGCGGATCCTTGGCACTGCCCGCAAGGCAGCCGAGCGTGATATTGCTGTTGCTGTTGGTCAGCGCTGGGAGTTCGGCGCAACAACCGTCTCGGCCTCGGTGGCGATCGCTGCTGCAGCGGGTGTCACCGTCTTCGCCACAGGCGGCCTCGGTGGCGTGCACCGCGGTGCCGAGATGACGGGCGATGTATCGGCGGATCTGGATGCTCTGGCCCGGCATCGCATCGTGGCCGTCTCGGCCGGCGCGAAGGCGTTCCTTGACCTCCCGCGCACGCTCGAGTACCTCGAAACGATGGGTGTTCCGGTCCTTGGCTGGCGGCACGACTGGTTTCCGGCGTTCTACACCCGGTCGTCCGGACTGCCGATTCCGCATCGTGTTGAGTCAGCTGATGAGGTCGCTCGGATCGCAGCATCGCTGACTCGTCCGCAGTCGGGAATGTTGCTCACCGTGCCGATCCCCGAAGCCGACGAACTCGATGCAAGTCACCTCGACGAGGTGCTGGCCGAAGCACTCGCTGAGTGCGCAGCGCAGGGCGTCACAGGTGCCGCCATCACACCGTTTGTGCTCGGCCGAATCGGCGAGGCGACAGACGGCCGCAGCATTCCGGCGAACCTGTCACTTGCTGAGAACAATGCGAAGGTCGCCGCAGACGTGGCCGTCGCAATCGCCGCTCTCGCCGCTGGTTGATCAGGCGCTAGCGCCTGAAGCGCTGCTCGATGCGATCGAGGAACATCAACCGTTCCGATTCGGAGCATCGATCGATGTTGTAGAGCGCAAGCCACGAGGTGCGGCACAGCGGATGGCACATGGCGCGCAGGCTGCGGGTCATCGTTCGCTTTCCACCCTCGCCCTCCACCATGTTGATGTACTTCGGTGATCCGTGTGTCGTCACCGCAACGATCCTGCGGACGTTGCGGAGCCGCGGCGCCAGGCGGTTTGCCCCTTCGGGGAGTTCCCAGGCGACTCCGCTCGCCCAGACACGGTCGAACCATCCCTTGAGCATTGCTGGTTGCCCCGACCACCATGTCGGGTAGACGAGCACGAGGGTGTCACACCACACGAGGTTCTCGGCATGGGCTGCAATCGATGGGTCGACCCCTGGATCGAGGTGGACTGCGTGCTCGTCGGCGCTCAGTTCAGGGGTGAAGCCCTCGCCGTACAGGTCGGTAAGGCGCACCTCGGCACCCGATGCTTCGAGGCCGGCGACGACTCGATCGCGTGCAGCTGCAACGAATGACGTGGGGGAGGGGTGGCAATAGACCACGAGAGCATGCCGTGTCATCGCAGCTCCGTCATGGACCGCTCGACCCCGGCGGCGAACTCGGCCCGCTGTTCGACGGTCGACGTGTCAATCGCGTAGAGGCCGTGCCAGTGGGTACGGACACCGGACCCGCAGCTCAACCGGAGCGCTCGCATGATTGTGCGGCGTCCGTTGTCGTTGATCACCCGGACGAGTGACTTGGGCGACCCGTATGTGGAGATCCCGACGAGGTGGCGAACGTTGGTCAGGCCAGGCCGGACCTTGCCCGTCCGCTCGTTGAATGTGAACCCGACGCCCGGGACCAGGACCCGCTCCATCCAACCCTTCAAGATCGCCGGCAACCCGCTCCACCAGGTCGGATAGACGAAGATCAGCGCATCGACACTGCGGACCAGGTCGGCGGACGCCTGCACGAGTGGGTCGAGGATCGGTTCGTCGCCGTGATACGCGTCCCGCTCAGCTTCGCTCATCGCCGCCTGGAATCCTTCGGCGTAGAGGTCGACGACTTCGACGCTGTGCCCGGCTACCTGCAGGCCGTGGACGGCACGCTGGGCGAGGGCATGGGCATAGCTGTCTCTGCGGGGATGTGCGAGAACAACGGCGGCATGCACCCGATCATTGTGGCCTCCAGGACGGCACAACGCTGTAGTCAGTCGATGGCGATCTGGTCACGATCAGATCTCAGGGTCATGAATTGGGTTCCGGCGACGAAGAGCAGAAGGACGCCGAACATTACGTTCGACACGCTGGTGCTGATGCCGTCGGCGACAATTCCGCCCGCTATTGCCGACAGGACGCCGCACCCGCCAGCAACCGCCGCGACCTTGAGGTCAACGTTGGCATTGGCCCGGTTGCGGATCGTTCCCATGATCGACGTCGGCACGATCACGGCGACCGATGTGCCCTTGGCGATGACGGGGACCATGCCGAACAGCACCACCATTGCGGGCACCATGACGACGCCGCCGCCAATCCCGAGCAGCCCCGAAAGCGTGCCGGTGGCGAGGCCGATGATCACGAGCAGTACACCTGACCAGGCGGTCAGGTTGTCGCGGCCGGTGGTCTCGGTGGCGAGGAACAGCCGGACAGCGGTTGCCAGAACGGTGACGATGAAAACGATGGTGATCGTTCGTTTCGGCAGGATCGTCAGCAGCTTGGTTCCGACGATTGCCCCGGTCACGGTGCCGATGGCCATCAACGGAGCAACCGCCCAGTCGACGTTGCCGTTGACGACGTAGGTACTGAGGCTGGCGAGCGCAATTGGCAATGTTGCTGCGAGCGAGGTGCCGTGAGCAAGGCGCCGTTCAAGCTTGGCGACGAGAACGAGGCCCGGCACGATGATCAAACCGCCGCCAACTCCGAAGAGCCCGCCGAGGGCGCCCGCTGCAAGGCCGACGAGCGCGACGATGCGCATGTCCGGTCTGGTCGTTGTCGGCGCTGCCACGTTTGTCACTGGGCGCACACTACGGGCAAGCCGAGCGGGCCCCATCGTTGCGGGCACTACTGTTGGCTATGGCCAAAATTATCGACATCGAAGGCATCGGACCGGCATACGCCAAGAAGCTGATCGACGCTGGGGTGAGTACCACCGGGAGGCTCCTGAAGGTCGCCGCTCACTCCGCCGGACGCAAAGACCTCGCCAAGCAGGCCGAGGTCACGACCAAGCAGGTGCTCGAGTGGGTCAACCGCGCCGACCTGATGCGAATCAACGGTGTTGGAACTCAGTACAGCGATCTCCTCGAGGCGTCTGGCGTCGACACGGTGATCGAGCTAGCGCAGCGCAACGCGCAGAACCTCTACGAGAAGATGGCCGAGGTCAACGGCGCCAAGAGCCTCGTCCGAGCGCTGCCGTCGCCCGACAAGGTCGCTGACTGGGTGGCCCAGGCCGCCAAGATGCCGCGAGTCGTTTCACACTGATCTTGCCGACGGCGTTGGCCGGTTGACTCCGACCCTCGCCGTGCTGCCGGCGGACAGTACGGTCGGCGCGCAATGAGCGCCACCGACCTGTTTGCCGACAATTCGATTCTCTCCGACGACCCCGTCGATGCCGATGGAAACCCACTCGAGGTCTTGCATGACCGCGAGTACCGGGTCCGCGCGTTCAGGCTGGCCCCTGACCGGGTGTTGATCCGCGGTGCCGTGCGCGATCAGAAGCCGCCGGGCTTGTACCTCCCAGAAGACCCCGAGCCGCTCACGATCCATCACATGCTGGTCGACATCGAAGTGTCGTATCCGTCGATGGAAATCGTGGCGGCCAAGGTGCAGATGGAAACGCACCCGAACCTCGAATGCACGCGAATCGAGCCGCATTACGACAAGCTCGTTGGGCTGTCGATCGCGCGTGGGTTCACCCACAAGGTCAGGGAGTTGTTCGGCGGGCCGCGTGCATGCACGCACACCACAGCGCTGCTCCAGGCGATGGCGCCGGTCGCAATCCAGTGTGTCTGGTCGATGCGAGCTTCCGATGCCAGTAAGCCCGGCGGGGCCGACAGTGGTGTTCCAATGGAGCGTTCCGATATGTGGAAGATGAACCTCAACACGTGTCATGTGTGGGCCGAGGACTCCGACGTCGTTGCCAAGTACGCCGCAGGTGGAACCTTCGAGCCGCCCGAGTTCGCACGCGAACGGATGGTCGAACTCGGCATCTCGCCGAGCGACTGGGCCAAGCGGATGGGTTCCTAGCCCGACGCCGGGCCCACAGTGTCGTGCTTGGGTGTGTGGATCCGGCATCATGACGCCGTGCCCGAGTTCCCACCACCGACCGGGCGGCGCGTCGCCTCTGTCCGTCGGGAAGATCCATGGGTGGCGCCGGCGCGTGAGCGTCGAGATCGGCGAGCGGCGCAGCGACGTCGCCGCAAGAAGCTGCGAATCATCTCCGGAGTTGTGGGCGCTCTCGGGCTTGGCGCCGCAACGGCATGGTGGCTGACGATTCCTGAGCAACAGCGGCCGCCCGACGCAGCCGAGCAACTGGAACCGCAAGTCCGACCGGAGCGGGAACTGGAACCGTCGAGTTCGATCGCCGTCGCAGTGGTCGACGACGTCGGAGTGTCGATCGGTGACGCTATTTCGGTCGATGAAGTCTGGTTGTTGGACGTTGGTGACGACGCGTACACCTGGGGCGTTGTCGTGTCGGCCGACGAATCTGTCGGTGAACTCGTCGTGACTGCCGATTTCCTCGATGTCGATGGTCAATCAGTTGGCAGCGAGGTCGAGACGATCGTCGGTCTCGCGGGAAATGAGTCAGTAGTTGTCGGGGGCTCCTTGACGAACGACGGAGAGCCGACACGCATTGCCCTCTCGATCCGGTTCGGCGAAGCACCGCCCGCACCCATTCCAGACGGTGCAGATTTGGTGGTGCTGGCGTCCGAGCGCATCGGTGCCGGAACGCTTGACGACGACGCCCTGAGCGGCACGGTCTGCGTTGCTGCTGATCGTGCCGGTGAGTCGGTCGAGGTCGTGGCCCTGTGGCGTGACGACGCGGGCGGCGTCGTCGCTGCGGTCTTTGCAGAGGTCGATGTCAACGACGCTGATTCGGCGCAAGATCTGCCCTTTGAAATGACCTTGCAACGGGGCCTGATCCCGACCGGGTCGCCGTCGTCGGTGCATGTCCGCTGGCTGGGCTGAGGCCGAGAGTACGTTCATCGAACGAGGAGTCGAATTCGAGGGTGTCGATTGCCCTCCGATCTGGCACACTAAGCCACTACATGGTGGTCATAGCTCAATAGGTAGAGCACCAGGTTGTGATCCTGGCGGTTGGGGGTTCAAGTCCCCTTGGCCACCCCATTCGCAGGCCTTGAGTGGGTGTCTGGCAAGAAATTGCTTGATACCCTCTCAGCCCGCTTGCTTCTCTAGCTCAATGGCAGAGCAGTTGACTCTTAATCAATTGGTTCTGGGTTCGAATCCCAGGGGAAGCACAACGAAATGAAGCCTCTGGCTGCCGAAGTGCAGTCAGAGGCTTCGTTCGTTTTCGGGATCGCAAGGAAGTCGGGATCGCAAGGAAGCCGGGATCGCTTGGTTTGAGGCCAAGGAAGCATGAACCCGAGTTGCCCTTCGGCAACGAGCGGTGAGGGGTGACGCGGGGATCGAGCCAAACGGACCGACTCAGCGGGACCAGGCGTGTTGTTCGCGG
>JBNMOS010000161.1:0-7030 GCA_051275435.1 Ilumatobacter sp. | reverse complement strand
CGGCCACCCCGTCGAACGATTCACCGAACGCCCGAGTCGTGCACTCGTTCCAGAGCACCTCGGCGTCGTACCCGCCGACATCACCCCATGCCGCGATTGCATCGGCATACGCCATGCCGTCCTCGGTCGCGAGGGCGGCCTCGGCGGCAGCGAGCGTGTCGGCGGCCCCACGGAGTCGAGCCGGAGCGATCGACAAAAGAAGTTCGCGAACCGTTGATGCGGGATGTTCGGCGGTGCCGACGAGCTGGTGCATCACACCGAGCTGACCGTCGATGCTGATCGTGCCGGCGGTCGGTGTGAGTTCGCCGGTGATCAGCCGCAGGAGTGTGGTCTTGCCGACACCGTTCGCACCGACCAGCGCAACACGGTCACCGTTGCCGATGGTGAAACTGATGTCGTCGAGTAGCTCATCGCCACTGGGCAGACGCCATTCGAGGTGGCTCACCGAGATCGCGCCCATCCAATGATCCTACGAACGGAGGTGTTCGGCGACGGCGCGCTCGATCACGATGCGGACCGGGATGCCGAGTGCATCGGCAGCGCGTGCGGCATCGTCGAACTCGACCTTGGTGCGATGGGCCGCGACTTTGAGCCCGATGGTGTGGCCGTCGATCTCGACACTTGTCATTGCACGCTGCTGAGGCCAACGCACGAGCGAGGTGGCACGCACACCGAGCGAACCGGTTTCACGAACCAGCACGTCGCGCACGGCGTCGCGCAACGCGGGCTCGCACAAGGCACTGACGGTGTGGGCGGGGCGGCCCTTTTTCATGACGATTGGGGTCGCCCACGCATCGTGCGCGCCCGCCGCGAGAAGCCGATCGATGGTGTGCGCGATGACCTCACCAGACACATCGTCGACGTTCACATCGAGCTGCACTATGGGGGCGCCATCATCAGCAGCGAGCGACGCAGTGGCTTCGACGATCGTGACCTGGACGACGTTGGCGCGTCCGGGCGGATCGGCAGTGCCCGCGCCGTAGCCGACGCTGGTGGGGACCCCAGACGGCATCGGGCCGAACTCGGCGGCCAGGGTCGTCATTAATGCAGCACCTGTCGGCGTCGCTGTTTCCAGCGTCATCGGCAAGCCGTGCGTCGGGGCGCCAGCTTCGGTGAGTAGCGCGAGTGTTGCCGGGGCCGGGTGGGGGAGCGCTCCGTGCGCTGTTTGCACGATGCCGCTGCCGAGGCCGATCGACGAGCACACGACACGTTCGATGCCCAACGATTCGAGCGCGGCGCAGACGCCAAGGACGTCGATAATCGAGTCGAGCGCGCCCACTTCGTGCAGCTCGACGTCGGCCGGATCGATGCCGTGAATCGCACCTTCGACCGCAGCCAACCGGTCAAAGACGGCGCGGGCCCGAGCCCGCACCCGGTCGGGAAGATCCGCTGCATCGAGCAATGCAAAGATCTCACTCGCAGGGCGATGTGCGTGGGGAGCAGCCTCTTCAGAGTGTTCGCCGTCGTGCGCGTGCAGCTGGTCGTGCGTGACGATGTTTGCCCAGGTGGCGCCGACCCCGCACCGCTGGACGCGCTCGAAGAACATGGCGTACCCATCGACGCCGAGCCCCGCGATCGTGTCGGCGATCGTGTCGGTGTCAGCACCGGCATCGACCAGCGCGGCCAGCACCATGTCGCCGGCCACACCGGCGTGACAGTTGAACCAAGCGGTACGTGTCACGAACACATCCTGGCAATTGCGCAGGCGGCGCCGAACCCGTTGTCGATCCCGACGACCGTGACGCCCGACGCGCACGAGGCGTGCATTGCCAACAGCGCGGTAACACCCTCGAGCCCGGCGCCGTACCCGACACTGGTCGGCACGGCGACCACCGGTACTGCCGTCAGCCCACCAATGACGCTCGCGAGCGCACCTTCCATGCCAGCAACACAGATAACCGCATCGGCTGAGGTGACGTCGTCGATGCGAGCAAGTAGCCGGTGGAGGCCAGCGACGCCGACGTCGGCGATCAGCCGAGGTGCGAAGCCGTAGGCGCGCAACGTCAGCTCGGCCTCGTGCGCCACCGCGAGGTCGCTCGTTCCGGCAGTGATGACCAGCACGTCTGACGTCCGAGTCGGCTCGGCTGCACGCCACAGGAGCGACCCGTTGGCCTCGATTGCTGGGCCGTGGGCGTCGAGGCATGCCGTGCGCTGATCGCTGTCGGTCCGTGTCAGCAGGACCGGGCCTGATCCGTGTTCCAGTAGTTCGGCGACGATTTTGACGCAGTGCTCGACGGTTTTACCCGGCCCGTACACCGCCTCGGGCATACCCTGCCGGAGTGTGCGGTGATGATCGACGAGCGCGCCGTCGACATCGGCAAACGGAAGCCGTCGGAGCCGTTCCACCGCATCGTCGGGGTTGGTCGTTCCTGCTCGAATGCCCTCGATCAGTTCACGGAGCGTCTGTTCGTCCATCAGCGCACATCGTGCCAGAAGGAACGCCGAACGCCATGTCGCTCGGATTCCCTGAGCGGCAGTTCGAAGGCAATGGCCTACGCTCAGCCCGATGAATGAGAGTGACAGTGGGCAGGCAACGGCGATTGGACGCGTTGGATTTTTCGGCCCGTTCGGCACGTTCACCCAGCAGGCGCTGCTGACCCAGCCTGATCTGGCCGCGGCCGAGCAGATTCCGTTCCGCACCGTGCCCGACATCCTCGATGCCGTGCAGGCCGGCGTGGTCGACGTTGGTTTCGTGCCGATCGAGAACTCGATCGAAGGCATGGTCAACTTCACGCAGGACGCGCTGGCCTTCGACCACGACCTCGTCATTCAGCGTGAAGTCGTGATCGACATCGAGCACTGCCTCGTCGCTCGCCCCGGAGTCACGCTCGCCGACATCTCGACGATTCACTCGATCCCTGTCGCCACAGCGCAATGCCATCGCTATCTCCGCGAGACCCTGCCCGAGGCCGATATCCGCGCGGCCAATAGCACCGCCGACGCCGCCCAAACCGTTGCAGAATCCGACGACATGAACATCGCCGCGCTCGCTCCGCGTGTGGCTGCTGATCTCTACGGCCTCGACGTGGTCGCTGCCAACATCGCCGACCACGAAGGCAACCAGACGCGTTTCCTGCTCGTCGCCCGCGACGGCGTGCCCGCCCCGACTGGCCACGACAAAACGGCGTTGGTCATCTATCAACGCGCTGATGCGCCCGGCTCGTTGATCTCGATTCTCCAGGAGTTCGCCGCCCGCCGGATCAACCTGTCGAACCTGTTCAGCCGTCCAACGAAAGACGGCGGCCTCGGTGACTACTGCTTCATCGTCTACGCCGATGCTCACGTGTCCGATCAGCTCCTCGCCGACACGATGCGGTCACTGCACGCCAAACAGGGTCGCGTGAAGTTTCTCGGCTCGTACCCGGCCGTAGGCGAGCACGCCGACGCCGCCCGCGCCGACGCCGGTGGCCGTTGGGATGTCGCTGACACCTGGCTCGCGGCCATCCGCGCCCAGATCAAGTAGTCGTCATACCCCGCCGTTAGTCTCGGCGCTATGTCGGAACAGCCTGTCGCAGTCGTCACCGGAGCTAACTCAGGGATCGGCCGTGCGGCCGCGGTGCACCTTGCTCAGGAGGGGATGCGCGTGTTCGGAACGGTGCGCTCTGCATCGAAGGCCGACAAGCTGCTGGCGATGGCCGCTACTGCCGGTGTCACCGTCGAACTCGCTGAGCTCGATGTCGCTGATGACGAGTCGGTGCAGGCCGGTTTCGCCAAGATTCTCGACGCTGCAGGTCGTGTCGATCACCTCGTGAACTCGGCCGGAGTCGGCGGCAATGCCGTCGCAGAGGAGTGCCCGTCCGAGCTCTACAACAGTGTCTTCAACGTCAATGTCACTGGCGCTGTGCGCTGTGCACAGCAGGTGTTGCCGGGCATGCGTGAGCGTCGCTCCGGCACGATCGTCAACATCACCTCAGTGGCCGGCCGCATCGCGGCACTCGCGCAGTCGCCCTACGTCGCTTCCAAGTGGGCGCTCGAAGGCGTTAGTGAGGGGATGGCCCAAGAGCTCGCGCCGTTCGACGTGCGTGTGGCGATCGTTGAGCCCGGCGTCACGAAGTCTGCGATCTTTGCCAAGAACGTCGATGTGCCGAACTCGACCGGCGCCTATGACGCGCACTACCGGAACATGTTTCAGTTCTACGCCGCCGGGTACATGAACGCCACCGACCCGTTCGAGGTCGCCAAGGTGATCCACCATTCGATCGTCACCGACGCACCTGAACTGCGGTACGCCGTCAGCTGGGCTGGCCCGGAAATGGCCGCGCTGCACGACCGTATCGACCACGCCGACTGGCTCGGGCTGGGTCGGATCGATGACCTCGATGCCTACATGACGCGTTTCGAAGAGATCTTCGGCGTCGACATCCACACGCCGCAATGACCACCGCTGTTCCGCTGAAAATTCTGACCGTCTGTAGTCACAACCGGACACGGTCCGTGATGACGATGGCGATGCTGCAGTCGATGCTCGACGCACGGTTGGGTGACGGCGCGGCAATCGTCCGGTCGCTCGGTTTCGGGCCAGAAGACATGCCTTCGATTCCTGATGCGGTCGATGCAATGAAGCGTCGCGGCTTCGACACGTCTGGCCACCGCAGCCGCAAAGTCACTGCGGACAACGTCGGTCCGGCCGACCTCATTCTCACGTCGGAACGCGATCACGTCGTCAAGATCGCCGCCATGTCGCCACAGGCATACCGCCAGACGATGACGCTGCCCGAATTCTTGTCGCTCGCAGAACTTGATGATTCGCCGCCGGGCCAATCGTTGCGCGACTGGGTTGCCTCGCTGACTGCGTCTCGGTCAGCGCGTACCTATCTCAATAGTGACGTCGGCGAGATCATCGACCCGACGGGCTCTGCTCCCCGGGCGTTCGAGAAGTCGGTCGTGGGAATGGAAGAGATGTGCAAGCGGGCAACCAGCCACATCGTGCGGGTTGCCGAGCCGCCGACGACGGCCAACCGCTTCTCATTCGACTGAAACCGTCAGAGGATTTGGCCGACGGCGTGGATCACGAGGCCTGCTAAACCACCGACAATGGTGCCGTTGATGCGGATGAACTGCAGATCCCGACCGACCTGGAGTTCCATTTTGTCGGCGGTCGATTCGCCGTCCCACTTGGCGACCGTCGACGAAATGATGTCGCCGACCTCGGCCCGATAATTCTCGATGGCGTACGCGAGGGCGTCGGAGATCCAACCGTCGATCTTCGCCTGCAGCGCCGGGTCGCTCGCCAGTCGTTCGCCGAGCCGCTGGAGGCTGGTCACCAGACGGACACGCAGTTCGCTTGCTGGGTCATTCGCGGCACTGATCATTCCGCGTTTGGCTTCGACCCACAGTGACTCGATCCATCGGCGAACTTCGGGGTGATCGAGTAACTCTTCCTTGAACGCCTCGCCCTTGGCGAGCAACTCGGGATCGTTGCGCAACCGCTCGGCAAATGCCATGGTCCGCTCGTCGACACTGCCGCGAATCTCGTGCTGTGGGTTGCGGCCGACGTCGTCGAGGAAGCGGCTGACCGCGTCGTAGATCTTGTTGAAGACACGATCATCAATCGGCTCGGGAACCCACCACGGTGACTCCTCGTCAAGGCGGTCGCGGAAGGTGCGGCGGTTGTCGTTGAGGAAACCCGCAACGCTGACAAGCACTGCGTCGAGGAGCCGTTGCTGATGGCCGCCCTCGACGGTGAGATCGATGGCCTTGCCGACCAGCGGCGTGATTGGCGTGGCTCGCACCCGCGATTCGATGAGGTGTTCGAGACCCTGCTGGATTTCGTCGTCATCGAGCACTTCGAGCCCGCCGCGCAAGACGTCGGCAACCGCATCGCCGGCGCGCGTCGCATTGGTCGGCGCTGCCAGCCATTCACCGGCACGACGGCCGAGTTCGGCCCCGTGCAACCGTTCGTCGATCACTTCGCTTGTCAGGAAGTTGGACTCGACGAACTCGCCGAGGCTTTGGCCGATCTGATCTTTGCGCTTCGGAATGATCGCCGTGTGCGGGATAGGGATCCGCAGCGGATGTCGGAAGAGCGCAGTGACAGCAAACCAGTCAGCGAGCGCCCCGATCATCGCGGCCTCAGCGAAGGCGCGGACGTAGCCAACCCATGCGCCGGACTCCTCGTTGATCTTGGCGACGACATAGATCGCCGCCGCGATGACCAGTAACGAGGTGGCCACCAACTTCATGCGCCGCAGCGCCGCGCGCTTCTCAAGATCGGGGTCGGGGTTGACAGTCATTCGTTCCTTGGAAGTGAACGGGTGAGAGGGAGAATCGACTGGGGAGCCCGACTCAGCCCCAGACTTCTCGGACCTTCTCGTAGACGCCCTGATCAAAGGAGAACTCGACGAGGTTGCCGTCCGGGTCTTCGAGCATGCAGATGTAGCCGATTGGATCGGGCATCATCCGGGCCTCCATCGCAAGGCAATCGTCGGCCTTGGCCCGCGCAGCGATGTCGTCGACGTCGGCCTTGGTTGGCAGCTCCATGCCGAAGTGATTGAACGGAGCGAGCTTCGCGAGCGGGGTCGGAGCGAACGGATCGCGTCCTTCGAAGAACTGCGCCAGCACGAGCACGAACGGGTGCTCGCCAGCATCGGGGTGGCCGAGCCAGGCGCCGAATCCGTCGGCGTCTTCGCGTTTGTCGAGCAATTCGAGAGCGGTGTAGCGGAGATACCAGGCGATGGTGGCGTCGATGTCAGAGACACGCAGTGCAACGTGTGTCCAGCGCGACGACGTCGGACGAAGCCCGTGTGTCGCTGCGCTGTCGCTCATTGGTGCACCCTCCGGTGATCTGTGCGTCTTCGTCGACGACGACCCCACAGTAGGAAGGCCGTTGGCCGCCCGTATTGCTGGCCGAGAGTTGCCCATGACGGGCGCCCCTGAACCTTGGCCCCTTAACCGCTGGGCTGATTGGCGGAACGGGGGGGATTCGAACCCCCGGAACCTTTCAGTTCGTCCGCTTTCAAGGCGGGTGCATTCGTCCGCTCTGCCACCGTTCCGACTTCTACGATATCGGGCTATGCTCCAGTCTCCCAGG
>JBNMOS010000160.1:0-7045 GCA_051275435.1 Ilumatobacter sp. | reverse complement strand
AGTCGGTGAGCGCCCACATCGTGTTGCACTGCACGTGGTAGTCGGCGGGGAACTCGAAGAAGTCGAAAGCCATCTGGTCGCGATGGGGCTTCTGTTTCGTTTCGCCGGGGCCGACCGAGATCAGTTGTGTGAGGTGCAATTGCTGTGCCGTGGCATGCCCAAGAAAGTGCCGCACGGTGTCGACGACGGTGGGGTGCATCACCAACTCGCGTGATGCGGGGCACCGTTCGATGAGCGACCCGGTCCGCCGCGTGAACTGGCCGTCGTACTCGTCGCGTCCAGCGTCGGAGGCCTCGACAAATGGTTCGACCTCGGTGGCAAGGCGGTCCATCAGCTCTGCGTCGGCAAGGTCGTCGATGATTGCATATCCGTGGACAGAGATGAACCTGCTGATCTCGCCGGGGTCGGCGTCACGGTCGAAATGCTGCAGAGCCATTGCGCGATGTTAGGCGCAGCCGCTTGGCGCACCGTCAACGCTGAGCAGGCTGGCTCCCACTCGCGGCCCACCCGGTCACCCCGACGATGTTGAATACCAGGATTCGGCTAAAGGGCTGATCCCGGTACTGCGGGTAGCGCTCGGCCAGTTGGGCTGCCAGGGCGTGCTCTCGGCCGGGGTCGTTGCTCTGCCAACGCAACTCGGCTCGTACCCACCACAGCTGTGACCAATCGTCGCGGTCCCACTGCTCGCCAAGCAGCGTTGCCCTTGGGTCGTTCTCAAGATTCTGTTGCCGCTGGAGACGTGTCGAGGCCTTCGGCTTGACCGTGTCGACGGGCACTCCGACGTAGCCGTACTTGTCGATCGCGTACGCAACAGGCACAGCGTCGACGCCCCGTTCGGCGTGAAACGTACACAGGATTCCGTGATCGTGGGCAGCGAGCCGAGCCAGGGCTTCGTCGGAGTCGAGCTTCATTGCGTTGGGCCAGTTTCCATGAGTTGGGAGCCAGATTGTCGGATGCGATTGTGCGGCATCGGTGTGGTGGTCAGGCGCCGATGACGTCGATGCCGATCTGACGTGCAGCCCGCGCCTGGCGGACGTCGAAGGTCAGCAATGTCGTGGCTGAGCCTGCGCGTTGTGCCGCTCCGAGATGGATCGAATCGAGTGAACGACAGAGGGTTTGCTCAGCGATCATCGCGGCTGCCGACATGGTCGTTGCATCGAGGCTGACGAGTGCGAACGCGTCGAGATCAACTGCGAAGGCTTGCCGCTGCGTATCAAGCTCCTCACCGTCGAGAAGCCTGGCCAAGTTGCGCCGCACCTCGATCTCGGTCAAACGCGATGTGACCAGCACGGGGTCGCTCTTCATCAACTCCGCGGCGACGGCTGAATCGTGTTCGTCGACATAGCGCTTGAGCAGCGCACTCGAATCGACGTAGAGCGTCATCCGCGGTCTTCGGCGAGCATTTCGACCGACGACCGTGGTGACCGGATTGGGGTTGCGTCGCCGAGGCGTGTCCGGCGGGGAGCTTCGATCCACCCCTCGTCGATGCCGCGGTCAACATCTGAAGTAGCGGTATACGCCACCAGCCGAGCAATCGGTCGAGACCGGTCGGTCACAATGATCTCTTCACCGTTCGAGGCGCGGGCGAGATACTCAGACAAATTGGCCTTCAGCTCTCGTACTCCCACCGGCATGTGACCACATTAGCATCTGATGTAGTCACCCCGGTGTCTGGTCGCGGTTGGGGTCAGACCCCAACCGCGACCGCAATTGCGACTCGGGATCAGTTGGCGACTTCGAGGATGCGCACGGGGAGTTCGCGAGGGCCCCGAATCTGGCCAACGCTCCAGCGGGTGTCGCCGGCGAGTTCGAAGCGCGGGAAGCGCTTGATGAACTCTTCGATGGCAACCTTCAGCTCGAGGCGGGCCAGGTTTGAGCCAAGGCACCGGTGGATGCCAAGACCGAACGCCGCGTGGCGGTTCTGCTCGCGATCGACGATGAACGAATCGGGATCCTCAAACTTCTTCGGATCGCGGTTCGCAGCGGGGAACGGCAGGAGCACCCAATCGTCCTTCTTCATTGGGCAGCCATGGAAATCGTTGTCTTTGGCGACCAACCGGGCCATCGTTACTGGCGCGTATGCACGGAGGAACTCCTCCAAGGCGAATGTCATCACCTCGGGATCGTCGAGCAGGCGCTGGTGATCCTCGGGATGCTGCGCAAGGTGCCACAGCGACGAACCGATTGCCGACCAGGTCGTGTCGATTCCGGCGACGAGTAGCAAGACGACCATGCCGCCGACAACGTCGTCTTCGAGCTTGTTGCCATCGAGTTCGACATTCATCAAATAGCTCGTGAGGTCATCGCGCGGATTTACACGATGGTCGTCGATCTGTTCCTGAATATAGGCGCCAAGGTCGTCGCCACCCTCGCGGGTTCCTGGCTCCTCGTTGATGCGCTCCAAGACGTCGTGGACGAACGTACGAAACAGTGCTTCGTCTTCTTCCGGGAAGCCAAGCATCCGGCCAATCACGTTCACAGGAATGTTCTGCGCATACTGAATCGCGGCGTCGATGACGCTCTCGCCGGGGGTGATTTCGCCCATCTCGTCGAGGAGTTTCTGGCACAGACGCCGGATCTCGGGCTCCCACGGCTCGATCATCTTGGGTGCGAAGGCCGGCAGGAGGAGCCTGCGGGCCATGTTGTGGAACGGCGGATCGCTGGTGATCGGCGGGGCGCCACCGATGGGAGCCGGAAGTGCGCGGTCGCCGGGGCGTCCAACGCCGACGACGACAGCGCGGCTCGTGAAGTTCTCGGTGTCGTAGGCGACTTCGGTGACGGTGTCGTCGGTGATCGGCACCCACATGCCGCCGTAACGATCGGAATGGGCGACGGGGCAACCGCTCTCGCGTAACTCTTTCCACACCTGGGGTGCGTCCGGGTTGTACGCCGGGTCGGCGTGGTCGAAGTCGGTGCGGGGGTCGGCGACCGGGCCGTAATCGTCGGCGTCGTATGGCACCCGTTGCCAGACGTCGGTTCCGTCCGGGCTACTGCCAATAATGAAGTCGAGGATCTCGCCGCTGCGCTCGATCGAGATGATCTTGTTGCCCGTGGCTTCGTCGATCCGGGTCGAATAGTTTGCAGTGTCGGTCATGTCATCCGTTCTCCGTGATGGTGATCGCGTACTCGGGGCAGTTGGACGCGGCGAGACGGGCCTTGTCGTGCAACTCGGCGGGTACGTCGCCCTCGACCATCAATACGGCCTGGCCGTAGTCGTCAACGTCGAACAATTCAGGCGCCAACGCGTAGCAACGGTTGTGGCCCTGACACTTCTCTGCATCCAGGTGCACTCGCATGAAAGAGAGAGTAGATGCCGGAGTGTGCTCGTGGCGAGCGCCATGGGAACTTTTTCGAACAGCGTTCCATTCTGTTGTTTGCCGCCGTCGCCGGGGCCGACGAACGAATTGCCGACGGGAAGGCTGAAAACGACAGAACCCGGCCGGCGCCACCGAAGTGGAGCAGGCCGGGTTCAGGATTCGTGGCTCAGGCCAGTTTGATCAGACGAGATCGAAGCGGTCGGCATCCATGACCTGTGCCCATGCGGCGGCGAAGTCGTTGGCGAACTTTGCGCCAGCGTCATCGGCTGCATAGACATCGGCGATTGCCCGCAGGATCGAATTCGAGCCGAACACGAGGTCGTTGCGGGTGCCAGTCCACAACAGATCGCCACTCGTGCGATTCTTGCCTTCGAACACGTCTTCGGCGCCCGATGCAGCGGACCACACGGTGTTCGGGTCCATCAGGTTGACGAAGAAGTCGTTGCTGAGAACCCCGACCTGCGCGGTGAGTACGCCGTGGTTATCGGTGGAGACACCGAGCACACGGAGGCCGCCGACCAGTGCGGCCATTGCGGGAGCGCCCAGGCCGAGCAACTGCGCACGATCGACGAGCAGGTGCTCGGCGACATGGCTGGTGCCCTTGCCCAGGAAGTTGCGGAAGCCGTCGTTCTTCGGCTCGAGCCATGCGAACGACTCTTCGTCGGTCTGCTCGGCAGTGGCATCGCCGCGACCGGTGCTGACATTGACGGAGACGTCGTGTCCAGCAGCCTTGGCGGCGGCCTCGACAGCAGCGGCGCCACCGAGCACGATGAGGTCAGCCATCGACACGTTGACTCCGACGCTGGACTGCACGCCTTCAAGGGCGCTGAGCACACGACCGAGCTGATCGGGGCGGTTGGCATCCCAAGCGTTCTGCGGCGAAAGGCGGAGGCGGCCACCGTTGGCACCGCCACGCATGTCGCTCTTGCGGTAGGTGGAGGCCGAGGCCCACGCCGTCTCGACGAGTTCGGTGATGCTGAGGCCAGCACCCATGATCGCGGCTTTGACCGTTGCCACGTCGGCGTCGCTCAGTTCGGTTCCGGCGGGGACCGGATCCTGCCAGAGCTGCTCGGGGGCGACTTCGGCACCGAGCAGGCGAACGTGGGGGCCCATGTCGCGGTGGAGCAACTTGTACCAGGCGCGAGCGAATGCGTCGTCGAGCTGCTCGGGGTTGTCACGGAAGCGCTGCGAGATGGGTCCGTAGATCGGGTCCATCTTCAGGGCCATGTCGGCCGTGCTCATCATCGGTGCGTGGAACACATCGGGGCGCTGGGCGTCGGGCACGGTGCCGGCGAGTGCCGGGGCAGTCCACTGCTTGTGACCAGCCGGGCTCTCGGTGAGCTCCCAGTCGTTGTCCATCAGCGTCTCGAAATAGTTGTTGTCCCACTTGGTCGGCGTGGAGTTCCAGGCGCCTTCGAAGCCGGACGTGGTGGCATGGATGCCGACGCCGCTTTCGAAGTCGTTCTTCCAACCGAGCAGTTGCTGCTCCATCGGGGCGCCTTCGGGCTCGGTCTTGACGTCATCTTCCGGGCCGGCGCCGTGCATCTTGCCGAAGGCGTGGCCGCCGGCGACCAACGCAACGGTCTCTTCGTCGTTCATGGCCATGCGGCCAAACGTTTCGCGGATGTCACGGCCGGACCCGATCGGGTCGGGGTTGCCGTTCGGGCCTTCGGGGTTCACGTAGATGAGGCCCATCTGCACGGCCGCGAGTGGGGTTTCGAGCTCGCGGTCACCGCTGTAACGATCGTCGTCGAGCCACACGTTCTCGGGGCCCCAGTAGACGTCTTCTTCGGGTCCCCACACGTCTTCGCGACCGCCGGCGAATCCGAAGGTCTTGAAGCCCATCGACTCCATTGCGACGTTGCCGGTGAGGAGCATCAGGTCGGCCCAGGAGAGTTTGCGGCCGTACTTCTTCTTGATCGGCTCGAGCAGCGCGCGGGCCTTGTCGAGGTTGCCGTTGTCGGGCCAGCTGTTCAGCGGAGCGAAACGCTGTTGGCCAGTGCCGCCACCACCGCGACCGTCGTGGGTGCGGTAGGTGCCAGCAGAGTGCCAGGCCATGCGGACGAAGAACGGGCCGTAGTGCCCGTAGTCAGCCGGCCAGAACTCTTTGGAGTCGGTCATGAGTACTGTGAGGTCGGCCTTCACAGCGGCGAGGTCGAGGCTCTTGAATTCGGCGGCGTAGTCGAAGTCGTCACCCATCGGATTCGAGTTCGCGGCGCCCTGATGCAGGATGTTCAGGTTGAGCTGGTTGGGCCACCAGTGCTGATTGGCCGAGCTGCCGGTTGCGGTGTGCGGGCTTTGCAGCACCGGGCACTTTGCCTCGTTTGTGTCGCTCATGGTTTGCTCCTTGTTGTTCTTCGGGATGTTTGCGGGATGTTTGCGGGATGGAGATTTGGTTGTTCTGAGGTATTTACGCCGACTCGGCGGTGGCGTTTGACTCAGACTTGCGGCATGTCGGGCAGCGGCCCCAGTAGATGACTTCGGCCTCGTCGACTTCGAAGCCATGATCGTCATCGGCGGTCAGGCAAGGGACTTCGCCTGTTGCACAGTCGACGTCGAACATGGTTCGACAGCTGCGGCAGATGAGGTGGTGATGATTGTCGCCGACTCGGGTTTCGTAGCGCGCTGGCGAACCAGCTGGCTGGATCCGACGAACGAGGTTCTTGTCGACGAGCATGCCGAGCGAGTCGTACACCGATTGGCGAGAGATTGAGCCGAGTTGTGAACGCACCTCGTCGCCCAACTGGTCGGCCGTGGCATGGGGGTGCTCAGCAACGACGCGCATGATCGCGAGCCGTTGAGCAGTGACCTGTACGCCGTGTTGGCGGAGAAGTTGTATCGCTGCTTCGGGCACGAGTCCATCAGAGCACAAATGTTGGACTCTGTCAACTATTGGTATCCGTTCCGCGCGTTTCCCGACCCCAGATTGCCATGCCCTCCGCAGCGCGTCAGTTCAGCTTGTATCGGTCGGCGTCAGTGACGAAGTCGGCGTGCCCATACATTTCGAGCAATGCGGCGAGGCGGCGGTTGAGTCGTGCATCGACGCGGCGCGAGACAACGGGGAGACGGAGGCCCACCCGGTAGAACGATGTCTTGAGCGCCAGGGATCCAGCCGCGACGCCTGCGGCCACCTTCTCGCGCCGACTGAAGGTGATGCCGATTGAAGCGGCCCGCCCGGTGTCGCCGCCGAGAAAACTCTTGATCAACACGAACTTCGAAAATCCGTTCTCCAGCCACGCGTGTAATTTGCCGGTCATTGACGAGGTGTCGAACAGGTCGGCTTGCATGGTGCCGCGCACCAGTGCGCCGCACGTTTCGTCGTCGTACCCCTCGCGCAGCGAAACGTGTCGGGCCATCAGCAGGTCGACGATCTCTTGGGGTGTCTCGCCGAGCAGGTTCTCGGGGAGGCCGAGCAGGAAGCAGCGGTAGCGCGACAGTTCAACGCTGGCTCGCTGCTCGGGGGTGAAGTCGGTCTGTCCCTTCTTCAGGAGTTGTGCAGACATCAAGAAGACGCCGATCAGCCCGGCGGGCATTTGGTCGGCCTGTGGAATCGGAATGCCGTAGGTGGCGACATCCCATTTGCCCGAATTGAGGATGTGGTAGCGAACCATCGAGTGCATGAGCCGTACCTTCGCCGCGGCCTCGAACCCCTTGCCCGACCGGTCGAGGGCGCCAGGCATCGTCGTTGCGGTGAAGAAGCTCGCCGTCTCAAAGACTCGCTTTGCCGC
>JBNMOS010000159.1:0-7203 GCA_051275435.1 Ilumatobacter sp. | reverse complement strand
ATGTAGAGCTCGTAGGCGACCCGATCGGTCTGCGGGTTGATCTCGCCGCGACACTTCAACTCGAAGGGTTGTTCCGGAAGCGGTTGGAACCGCCAGCCATCGACACGGGCCGTGTGGCCGAGTGCTGCGAGGTAGAACGACATTGCTTCGATGCACGCTTCGACCATGAAGTTGCCCGGCATGCACGGGTCGTTCTTGAAGTGCCCGTCGAAGAACCACGCATCGTCAGCAATGGTCGACTCGCAGCGCATGAAGCCGCGTCCCCATGGCCCACCGGTTGGATCGAAGTCGGTGATCTCGTCGATGAAGAGTTGGTCACCGGCCTGGATCTTCGGTGTACGGGTGTGCGTCTCAGCCCACTCGAAGCCTGGCCCAAAACACTCGATGACGCATCCTTCGCTGAAGGCCCGGACCTCATCGGAGGTGAATGCAGACTTCGTGCAGGCGATCGGAGGCGCGTCGACGCGGGCGTCAGCACGCAGGTTGGCCTGCCCTGTTTCAGGGGTCCAGAGCGCACCGAGTGCGTCGGCGAGTTCTTGGGTGTTGAAGAAGCCGGCCTGCGCATCACGGACGGTCAGGCGCGGCTCGCCATCGACCACGCAGTCGTATTCGAAGAAGAACAGCCGAATCTCTCCGTGCTTGGCGTGGCCGGTGATTCGGATCTCGTACTCGAGGGTGTCGCCGACCGTCGGGAGGTCACCGTGGTACGTCATGGTGCAGCCGAGCAGGCGATAGGACCGCTCCCCTTTGTTGAGCAGATCGATGCCCATGTAGCTGATCAGCATCAGGTCGGCCTGACCTGACTCGATCATGAACCCGGCGGGCATATAGCCCCCGTTGAGGTACCAGGCACCTGGCTCGATGTCGGTTTCTGTCCAGATTGTCCCGACGCCCAACACGCCAGGGTCGGCGACCATGCCGGTCACTCGGTCGGCGAGCAGTAGTGGCGGCTCTGGCATACGGCACTGCACTGCGTACTGATCTTGGGCCTCGAAGAGCGTTCCGAACAGCTCGGAGATCCGTCCTGATGAATGGATTTCGAGCTGGGCCTTATCCCACTTCGGACCAGGGCGCCGTTCGACGTGCGGTGTCGGTGCTGGTGCTGGTGCTGGTGCTGGTGCTGGTGCTGGTGCTGGTTGAACGGCGGGCACCAGCTGGGCAATCGGCAGAGCATCTGGCAACGGCTGAGCGATCGGCGCCGAGATGAAAGCTGCCGGCAGGGCGATCCCAACGTGGGTCAGCAGGTCGAGTGAGCTGGCTCGGGCGGCGAGGAACTGTTCGTGGATGGCAGCTTGCTGCGCCACGAAGTTTTGGTGCATGGCAGCCATCGCCGTGATCTGCTCTTGCATCACGTCGGCGGCGTTGGCGGCAACCGAGTGCCCGGGCGCGGCGCTGACGAGTTGGGCGACAGGTACGGCTGCGGCCGCTGGCGACGGCTCATCGACCACATCGGCGACATCGGCTACATCGGCGAATGGCAGTGCCTCGGTCGCTCGGTCGCGTTCGGCCATCGAGTCAATCACCGTGGGCAGTGCTGGCGCGAGCGCCATCGTCTGGTGGGCAACCACCGGCTGTGAGCTCCGGCGGACCGGCGCTCGATGTGCAGGGAACGACATAACCGGGCCGTCGACGGCGGTGCGCTCAGGTGTGTACCGGCTCAGCCTGGCAGTCAGCGCGTCGTGATCTACCTCGACACCGACAGCGACCAACGCCGCGCACACATCGAAGAGCTGCTCAATGTTGCTGTCACGACGGTCGAGGTGTACGGCGAGCACATCGTCGCCCAGGATTTCGCGGATGAAGTTGGTGCATGCGCCGGCCGGGCCATGCTCGACAAAGATGCGAACACCGTCGGCGTAGGCGGCACGGATCGTCGCCGGGAAGTCGACGGTCGTCTCGGCCTGCCGGGTAATCGCGGCAGCACAGTTTTCGGTGCTGACGTCATACGTCCCGCCGACACCGTTCGAATAGAACCGCACCCCTGGCACGGGCGTCACGTCGCGCGTGTGTACGTCGAGCCACGGCTGGTGGAACTCCGCCGCGACCTCTGGAACGTGGCACGCGAGGTTGTAGCCAACCGGACGGCAACGCTGCGCTCCGAAGGTGTCGACGATGCGACGGCACACGTGCGCATCACCGGCAATGACGAGGTCGCGCTCGGTGTTGATCAGCATGAGGTGGACGTGGGGCTCGTCGGCGATTGCAGCACGCACATCGTCGATCGGGGCGAGCACGTTCCACACGGCCCAGTCGGCTCGGTCGACGTTCCAAGCTCGGGCGACGGCGTCGAAGTCGACGGCAATCTCGCTGGTAAGCATTCCCGTCGCGTCGATCTCCCGACGCATTGCGTCCATGTCACGCCACACCCCAAAGGCGTAGAGCACGTTGCTTTCGCCCGACGAGTAGCCGATCGCTGCCGACGGCTTGAGGCCAAGGAGACCCAAGGTGATCTCGGCGTGCGCTTGGCTGAGGAGGGCGGTACCCCACAGGTAGTCGGCAGGCAGCGGTACGTGGTCGGGATCGTTGACCCAGTTGGAGATCTGACCGAGCGGGAAGTTGGTCGAGATCGGCGTGATCGACTCGGGAAGTGCACGGAATAGTTGGGCGCCCATGCCGTTGTACGCCGCTCCCCCAGCGGTGAACACAAAACCCAGTTCGCCTTCGATTGGCGCTGCAGCGAAGTGCACACCGATTCCTGCAGGCTTGCCCGCGGTGATGTGGTGCTCGGCTCGAGCTGCTCGCTCAGCGAGTTGCTCAGCAGTGGCCGCCACAATCACGAGCCGCGCTGGGCCCTCGGATGATTCACATCGAGCCGTCAGTGCGTCGAGCACCGCTGCTGCATCTGCGCCCGAATAGACGTGCAGCCCGGGTGGTACCGCTCGGCTCGGGGCGAGGTGGTTCGTTGCTTCGGCGAGCAGCACCGAGCGGTGCACGATGCCATCCATGGCGGTTGTCTCGACCGACACGGTTCGTGGGCCAGCGCCATCGGACAAGCCGCTGCCTTGCTCCGGGTTCGACGCGATCAACGGAACATCGCCCCGGGCCACGCGGTGGTGCAACATGACAGCAGCGGCCGCGACGTGCACGAGGCCTGATGCTGCATGGGCGTGGCCGAACAGGTCGGTGATCGACCGGACGCCGTTACCCAACCCCAGGCGAAGGTCGCTCACCGAGCCAGGGTCGACAGCGTTGCCGTTGCCGTCGCTCGGCGCGTCGCACACAAGTGAGTACACGGTGTCGCCATCACGCTCGGCGTCGTCGAGTCGCTTCAACACGAGCATGACCGCCGCGTCGCCCGGGACGCGGCGGTGCTCGGTCAGTGCAGTTGCCGCAGCGGCAATATGGACCGGGTCGCAGGAGAGGTCGACTGCGCCGACAAGTGCCGCATCGATCTCGCCGGAGCGGAGCGCTCGTGCAGCAATCCGGAGCGCGTCGAGGCCGCTGTGTTCCTCACCGCTCACGGTGAAGCTCGGCCCGGCCACGTTGTACTGACTGTTCAGCCGGTTGGCGACCAGGTTCGGCATCGTGCCAAGCACGCCCGCAGCGGTGAGCGATGGGCCAACGAGATCGCGCGCGTCGGCCAGCGACTGAGCTGTGCCGACATGCTGAGCAGCGAGCCGCCAGCGCGTTCCGAACCGGGCCGCTTCCGGGTCGGTGCCCATCCCGACATAGATGCCAGTGGTGGCGGTTGGGAGCGTTCCGGCTGCAGCCAACGCCTCGTCGGCGACCTGCAACATCGCAAGTTGCTGGCTGAGCGTCGCCTTCAGATCGTTCGGCGGAAACTTCTGCGCGGCAAGCTGGAGTTCGATATCGGGCAGTCGTCCGGTGCCGTCGGCGTCGAGGCATGAGGTGTCGCCCAGGAGAGCTTCGCTGAACGCTGGCAGCCCGACTGCGCTGGCTGCTGCGATTCCAATGCCGACGATGGCGATCGGCACGGCTTGCTGACCGCTGCCCCGCTCGGCGGACTCAGCACTGTCGGCTACCAGCTGTGCAGCAGTTGTTGGTTCTTCAAGGATGAGGTGTGCATTGTTACCGCCAAACCCAAAGGCCGAGACGCCCGCCCGGAGCACGCCGTCAACAACATCGCCGCGATCCCATGGCTCGGCTGCACTGAGGACGCGGAACGGCGAATCGCCGAGCGCGGCGAGTTCGTCGTCGACGTGCAGTGTCGGTGGCCGCACCTCGTTGCGCATTGCCTCGATGACCTTGATGACCCCAGCGACACCAGCCGCCGTGATGAGGTGCCCGGTATTCGACTTCAACGAGCCAATCGGGAGGTCAGAGCAGCCCGCATAAACGCGAGCGCTCGACTCGATCTCGGTGGCATCGCCGACGCTCGTTCCCGTTGCGTGGCATTCGAGCAGCGAGATGTCGTTCGGCGTGATGCCAGCGACGTCGAACGCTGTCTGCATAGCTCGAACCTGGCCGTCGACCGCCGGGGCGAGCATGCCGCGCCCACGGCCATCGTTCGACAGCCCCACACCGCGGATGATGCCGTGGATCGTGTCGCCATCGCGCACTGCATCGTCGAGCCGTCGGAGTACCACAAAGCCGCAACCCTCGGCCGGGACGAGGCCGTTGGCGTCAGGATGAAACGGCCGCGACTGGCCGGTCGGGCTCAACGCGTTCAGCGCGGTGAAACCCTGGTGAATGAACAGGTCGTCGGCGCAGTTCACCGCGCCGGCCAGCATCAGGTCGGCATCGCCGTCGTGCAGGCGATCGCATGCCAGCTTGATGGCATACAAGCTGCTGGCGCACGCTGCATCGAGTGCACTTGCGCCGACACCGAGGGCGAGCGCGCGTTCCAACATAAGCGCCGGGAGCCCGGACATGAACCGGTTGCGAGCATCAGGAAGGGCTCCGTCAGGAAGGGCTCCGTCAGGAAGGGCTCCGTCAGGAAGGGCTGGGTCGGCAAGATGAACCGCCTGAGCGAACGCTGCCATGCTGGCCGATGGGAATGACAGGTTGCCGAACACCGCGCCGAAGCGCGCCGCGTCGTGATCTCCATAGCCAGCGTCGCGGAGTGCTTCACGGGCGGTGTGGAACGTCCACTGGAAGACCGGGTCGAGGCCGGTGATCTCATCGGCAGGGAGGCCAAAGCCGGTGGCGTCGAACACCTCATCGAAGCCGGAGACATAGCCTCCGCGGTCAGACCAGGTTCGATCGGTGCTGTCGTCATTTGAATCGCAGAGAACGTCAGCCGGAGCGATGCCCCATCGATCGTTCGGGACGGTCGATGTCAGATCGGTGCCCGACACCACGCGGTCCCAAAGCTCGGCTGGCGACATGGCGCCGGGCAACACGCAGGCGCGCCCGACGATGGCAATCGGGGAGAAGGTGCTCACCTTTCGACCCGGGTCATGCATTGATCCGTTGGCTTGCGGACGCGATCACGCCGCCGCCCAAGACGATCTCAACCTGGTCGGTCTGTGGGCTCGACAGTTCGTCGACAAGCATCCGCGCTCCGACATCGAGGTCGATCAGCTCGATGCCCATCGATTCGAAGTGGGACTTGAGGGCTGGCGTCACCATGCCGCCCACCCAGGGGCCCCAGCCGAGCGACTTCACCACGCAGCTGTCACCGCGGCGCACTCGTTCGTGAGCGGCGACCTTGTTGAGAACATCGTTGGCCATTGCGTAGTCGACCTGGCCCATGTTTCCGGTTCGCGCGGCAACCGACGAGAACAGGCACAGCACAGCAAGCTGATCGTCTGCGGTGGCATCGAGCAGGTTCCGGAGGCCTTCAACCTTGGTGTTGAACACCATCTTGAACTGCGCTGTCGACTTGTCGGCGATCAGCTTGTCGGCGAGAACGCCAGCACCGTGGATCAGGCCCGTGATCGGCCCCACCTCAGATCGCACCGACTCGAGCGCGTTGCTGACCGCAGCGGCGTCAGTGATGTCGACGGCCAGGTAGGTCGCTCGGCCGCCCGCGGCTTCGATCGCCGCGAGCGTGGCTCGGATCTCTCGGTTGGCGAGCACTCCGCCGACCAGCTTCTTCAACTTCGCTGGTGTGAGCTTCTCATCAGCTTCCTTGGACTCGGCAAGCAGCAACTGCTTCAAGGCAGCATCGTCGCGCGCTGCGCCGTAGTGCTCGGGCTCGTCGGCGAGCGCCGAACGACCGAGCAGCACGAAAGCTGCCTGCGACGCTCGGGCCAGTTCGATGGTTGTTGCCGCTGTGACCCCGCGCCCGCCACCAGATACGACGACGACATCGTCAGCACCGATCGGCAACACGCCTCCGGTCACGTCGACCGGCTCTGCCCGCAGACCGATACGTGTTCCGTCAGCCCCGAGGCCGACCTCACGATCGGCTCCACCATTGAGGAGTTCGCTGGCAATGTCGGCGGCAACGAGTTGCGCTGCGCGGCCGGCGCCATCGATGTCGATCATTTTCACCGACGCCGAGGGCCACTCGATCGCAGCGGTGCGCATCAGTGCGGCGAGCCCGCCGGCCCATGCCCGGTCAGCGTCGCCACCGGTCATTGCGTAAGCGCCACCCTGGTCGTCGACTGCCACGAAAATGCCGCCCGACGCAGCAGTGGGAGCGAAGGCCTTGGCTGCTTCGAAGGCATCCCGGTTGAGTGAGCTCGCCTGCCCGAAATCGGTGACTGCGTGAAGATTGCCCAGGTAGATGACACTGTGCTGACCGGAATCGGCGATGACGTCGATGACCCGAGCGTCCGCGCCGGCTGCCGCGAGCGTGGCGACGAGCGCAGTTCCGATGCCATCCGGATCGCCGACGACTGCGATCGGCGAGTCGAGCAGCCCAGGAAGCGGCCAGCCCGGCAGCGGCAGCGAATACGGCCGCACAACAAATCGACCGAAGCCACTCGCCGCTTCGTCAGCGAGATCCACAGCGACAACGCTGTCAGATAACGATGCGGTTGTCGGAGTGGGTGGCGTCTCACCGCCGGCCTGAGCGGTGAGGTAGGTGACGATTTCACCAAGCGTCGCAAGGCCCGCCATCACAGCAAGATCAACCTCAGGCAACTCCGGCACCAAGTCCTGCATCGCACTCAAAATCTCGACACGCTTAATCGAATCAATCCCCAGATCCGACTCGAGCTCCATATCCATCGTCAACATCTCCGACGGATACCCCGTCCGATCCGACACCACACCCAACAACTTCGGCGTCATCTCCTCCACCGACACCGGCGCCGCAACAACCGATGCAACTGGTGCAGCGACCACAGGTGC
>JBNMOS010000158.1:0-7264 GCA_051275435.1 Ilumatobacter sp. | reverse complement strand
TCCTGGAATTCGATGAGACCGGCACCATCTTCGTTGACGGTTCGGTCCAGGGTTCGGTCGAGGTCTGATCAACTCAGACTTCTGCTGATCTTCTGATCAACAACTGAAAGAGCCCGGGGCCTCGGCCTCGGGCTCTTTTTGTTTTCGCTCCCTGGCCTTCAGGCGCAGGGCTTCAGGTCAGGAGACCGACGATGAGTAGTGCCTGGCCAACGTGATACGGCACCATCACCGCCAGGCGGGGAAACATCTCCGGGCCCAGGAATTGGCGTTGACCAAGGACCCAGTCACTGAGTGCAAACAGCACCGCGCCGCCTGCCGCTATCCACATACCTGTACCGACTGCTGCCGTCACCATCGCTGCGATGATTGCCGCGTAGAGGACCACGGCGGTCGCCATTGATGTTCCTCCGCCTGCCCGGGCGGCCGGAACCACGTTTGGAATAAATCGGTAGCTCAACAGCAACCCGGCCAGCACAGCGCCGAGTAGCAAGGTCGGCCCGACACCGAGAGCAACGGCCGCCGCCGTGTACGCCAGATGTCCAACTGCGAAGGCAATGAGGCCTGTCAAGAACCAGCGACGTCCCGTACCGAGTAGGGCGGTATCTCCAATGACACCGAACGCAGCACCAACAACGACCAAGGCGCGCACACCTGACGAGGCATCGCCAACGATGCTGGCCAATGCAACCAGTAGGACCATCGTCAGCGGTTTAGCCACCCGCTCGACCGAACGATGGCCAGCGACGACCGCCCACCAGTCGACGATTGCAGCACACGCCGCAACCAACAGGATCGCGCCGAGGGCGCTCATCCGGGGCCCCGACGCGACATTATGAGATCAGTCGTCCTGGTGGTCTTTCACCAGCGTGCCGAGATACAACTCGATGACCTTGGGGTCGTTCAGGAGTTCCTTGCCCGTACCGGTGTACGCGTTCGATCCCTGATCGAGCACGTAGCCACGATGACAGATCTGCAAGCAACGGCTGGCGTTCTGCTCGACCATCACGATCGACACGCCTGCCTTATTGATCTGGTGACAACGAATGAATACCTCGTCTTGCAATGCCGGAGACAGGCCAGCAGACGGCTCGTCGAGCAGTAGCACTGACGGATCCATCATCAGCGCACGGCCCATGGCCAGCATTTGACGCTCACCACCAGACAGCGAACCGGCGCGCTGGTCAGCACGTTCCATCAGTCGCGGGAACATGTCGCCGATGATGCCGACGCGTTCCTTGTACAGCGGAGGATTGAGGAAGGTTCCCATCTCCAGGTTCTCGGTGACCGTGAGCGCAGGGAAGACGTTGTTGTTCTGCGGGACATAGCCGATGCCCCGGCTCACCAGCTTGTTCGCCTTGAGGTTCGTGATCTCCTCACCGCGGTGGCGTACCTGGCCGTCGCGGATGTTGACGAGGCCAAACATCGCCTTGATCAGCGTGGACTTACCAGCACCATTCGGGCCGATGATCCCGACGAGTTCACCTTCGGCAAGCTCAAGGGAACAGTCGTTGAGAATGTTGACGCCGGGGATATAGCCCGCCGTCAGATTGTCGGCCACGAGCAACGGCTCGCTCTTCGTCGCGACCGGCGCACCGGCGGTATTCGGGGAAGCGTCAGACATCGTCAGGGCTCACAGTTCAGTGTCGAGATCGAGTGCGGAGTCGTGGTTTGATCCGAGGTAGGCATCAACCACGGCCTTGTTCTGGCCGATTGAGGCGGGTGGGCCCTCGGCAATGATCCGGCCCTCGGCCATCACAATGACCCAGTCGGAGATCTCTTGGACCATGTCCATGTCATGCTCGACAAACAACACGGTCATTCCCGCATCGCGCAAGCCCGTGACGTGACCGAGCAGCGATTGGGTCAGAGCCGGGTTGACGCCGGCCATGGGCTCATCGAGCATCACCATCGACGGCTCGACCATCAGTGCCCGCGCCATCTCGAGCAGCTTGCGCTGCCCACCAGACATCGTGCCGGCGAACTCGTCACGCATGTGCGAGAGCTTGAAGCGTTCGAGCAGCGCATCGGCGCGTTCCTCGATCGCCTTCTCCTGTGCCCGCCACGTGAACGGCAGCACGGATCGCCACAGCGACTCGCCCTTCTGACCGGTTCCACCGAGCTTCATATTCTCGATGACGGTCATCTTCGACAGCGCCTTCGTGAGCTGGAATGTGCGGACCATGCCGTAGTTGGCAATTTTGTGCGCCGGCACCTTGTCGATGTTGTGCCCGTCGAAGACCCTGGTGCCCTGGTCCGGTGTGTCGAAGTTGGTGAGCAGGTTGAACAAGGTTGTCTTGCCCGCACCGTTCGGCCCGATCAGCGCAGTGATCACACCACGCTGCACTTCAACATGATCGACATCGACGGCCGTGAGGCCGCCGTAACGCCGAACGACGCCCTCAGCGATGAGGATCGGGTCAGGTTTCTTGGCGCCCGGTTCCCAGGCAACGTCAGCCAGGGCAGCACGTGCGGCGACCGAGTCGACACCAGCAATCTTGTCAGAGACTGCCACGCTCATATCGGAGACATCGCCGGCTGCGCCAGCATGAGGTCCTGCGTCGGGGATCAAGTCGTCCTTAAATTCATTTTCGAACTGGTCACCGGTCATCGAGCGCCATCTCTTCCTTGTTACCGAAGATGCCTTGCGGGCGGAATGCCGCAAGGAGTGCGAGGCCGAGGCCCATAATCATGAAACGAACTTGGCCGACCTGCGTACCGGTCATGACCGAATCGGGAATCACATCAGCTGCCACGCCCTCGCGGAGGAACGTGTCGGAGAAGCTCAGCAGGCCAAAGAACAGCGATGCGCCCACGATCGGAGCGAGCACCTTGCCTGCGCCGCCGAGGATCAGTGCGACCCACACAAAGAACGTCACGTCGGTGATGAAGTTGTCAGGCTGCGCCACCGAGAAGCCGATGGCTCGGATCATGCCACCAACTGCGCCGAAGATGCCGCCGATGATCAGGGCCTGCATTTTGTATGAATACGCGTTCTTGCCGAGGCTGCGAGCAGCGTCTTCGTCTTCGCGAATCGCCTTGAGAACACGTCCCCATGGGCTGCGAATCAGCAGCCAACAGATCGTCGCAGCAATGGCCAACACAGCCCAGCCGACGATGACCAGGAACATCTGGTTGCCGGTGAACAGGTTGAACAGGTAGCGGTCCTGCGTACCGAACGGGCTCATGTCGTAGAACGTTCCCGAGAACCCAGTGAGGCCGTCGGAGGAGTTGGTCCACTTCTTGATGCCCGGCGTCGGCGAGCGCACGACGATGCGGAAGATCTCGGCCACGGCGATCGTCACAATGGCGAGATAATCCGCACGCAAACGCAGCGTCGGAATACCCATGACCAGTGCGAAGATGACCGGGAATACGATCACACCGACAAAAATGCCGAGCCAGAACAAGGTGCCCTCGCTCAGGTTCCAACCAAAGTTCCTGTTAGCGGCAGGCCCAATGGTCGCGACCATCATGGCAAGACCGTAGGCACCGGCAGCCATGAACACCGCCTGGCCGAAGTTGAGCAGCCCGGTGAAACCGAAGTGGACGTTGAGGCCGATTGCGGCCAGGGCGAAGACAATGAAGCTCTCGCCAATAAGCCCGCGGAACAGGCTTTCGATGATTGATCCCCAATCCATGATGATCCCCTATCCGATCCGTTCCGCTCGTCCAAGCAAGCCTTGTGGGCGTACGAGGAGGATGACAATCAATGCGAGTAACGCCCCGATGTTCTTCATATCTCCGGGAATGAGCAATGTCGACATCTGAATGAAGACGCCGGCGATCAGACTGCCAAGGAGGGCGCCGTAGGCCGTACCGAGGCCGCCGAGCGTGACACCGGCGAACATCAGCAGGAGGAGACGGAAGCCCATCTCCCAGTTGACGTTCTCGGTGAGTCCGAAGAGTACGCCGCCGAGGCCAGCGAGGGCGCTGCCGACAATCCAGACGTACTTGATGACCTGCTCGACGTCGATACCCGACGATTCTGCGAGGTCACGGTTGTCAGCAACGGCACGCATTGCCTTGCCAACGCGAGTCTTGCGGAGCGCCGCAGCTACTGCAATCAGCACCAAAGCCCCGAAGACGACGATGAAGATGTCCTTGCGGAGCATTGTGAAGAGCCCGAAGAACTCGACCTGGTCGCCGATGCGATAGTCGCGGTAGAACCCGGCGCGTCCACCAAACTGATAGAGGAAGACGTAACGGAAGAAGATCGACAGACCAATCGACACGACGAGTGCCGAGATCAAACTGGCTCCACGGTTGCGGAGCCGCTTCCACACCAGTTCGTTGAACAGTCCGCCAACGGCGCCGGTGATGATGGTTGCCATCACCGCACCGAAGACCAATGACGTCATCCAACTCCCGAGGAAGTCGAACTGCCAGGTGACGTGGAAGACGTATCCGATCATTGCGCCGAATGTGACCATCTCGCCGTGTGCGAAGTTGGTGAGGCCGGTTGTGCCGTAGATCAGCGACAGGCCGATTGCGCACATGGCGATGATCATGCCGAGTTTGATGCCATCGATGAACAACTGGATCGGCCGGATGGAGTTGGACTCCTCGACGACTCGTTCACCGAGTGGGAAGAGCGTGTTTTTCTGCGTGTTCGGCTGTACTTCAACACCGTTCAACGGGTTGTTGTCGGCATTGCGCAGCTCGAAACCCTGCAGCGTGTCGACATTGAGTTCGACCGAGTAGACACCTGAACTCGGCAGCAGGACGAGCCAGACGCCCTCGGCATCAGTCGTTGCGGTTCCAACCTCGTTGCCATCGGCATCGAAGACCGTGAATTCGACGCCTTCGACGAAGATCGGATCGCCAGCGTCGTCTTTGGCACGCATCGTGCCACCGACCGTTTCGGCAGGGTCGTCCTGAGCGGCAACTGAGCCTCCGAACGACAAAAACGCCAGGAGCGACGCAAGAGCCGCAAGGAAAATGGTCGACCAGGTCGAATGCCGACCGGATCGTTGGGTTGAGGTGGGAATCGCCATCTGATGTGGCGGTCGCCCCTGAGACCTGTTCAGCACAGAGCGGAACACTAGACGCTGGCGAGAGGTGCCGGTGCAACTTCGGGTGGAGGTTTCGCAATTTCGATGGCGCATCCGAAGATTAACAGTTGCATCGTGACCACCCAAAGCGCCGTGGCGAGGGCTATGTGGACACCGACCAACACCTCGGGAACACCATTGAAATACTGGGTATAGCCAACCCCGCCCTGCAGCAGCCCAACAAAAATCCAGGCGGAGAGCGTTCCGCCGAGACGGTGCTGCGCCGGTTTGTCGGACCGCAACTGCAGCGCGAGCGCAACTGCAGCAACCAGAGCAATGATGACGGTGACGCTATGGATTCGAGCGACATGCGAGATGTCGAACCCGAATCGGCGGACATCTTCCTCGCCCGCATGGGGACCAGTCCCGGTCACGACTGTTCCGGTTACGAGAGCTGCGGCAGTCAGTACTGCGACGGTGGTCGCAAGTTGTCGGGTCCGCTGTTCGAACCGAGCGGTGCTGGATTGGGGGTTGGGTTCGGAACGCCGAATCGCAATCATTCCGAAGGTGATCGACACCATTGCGAGGAGGAAGTGCGACTGCACGAGGGCTGGGTGCAGATCCGCCCGAACGGCAATGCCACCGACCACGCCGTTCGCAAACACCGAGAGAAACACGCCGACTGCGGGCCAGCGGAGTCCGAGACGTCGAGGCCGTTGGCGGAACGCCGCGATCGCGAGGAGCAACGTGGGGATACCGATGACCCCACTCAGCAACCGATTGGCCTGCTCGATTGCGGTGTGGCCGGACGACACGTCGACGAAGCGTTCGGCGTTGCAATTCGGCCAGTCGTCGCAGCCCAGCCCGCTCCCGGTCAGTCGCACGGCACCGCCTGCAACAACGAGCACGCAGATGCCAACAGTCGTGATAATCGCCAACCGGCGATACCGGTCGAGTCCTCGGAGCCAGCCACCTGATGCGTCCCGCAACATATGCAGATGAGGCTACGACTAGCGTCGGCTGGGTGCTGAGTTCGTTCGACGACTTTCCTCTCCATCAGACGTCACACCCGGTGGCCCAAACCGCCGGGACCGACCTGAATCACTACGACCGATACTTCTTCAACGGCTACACCAAGGACACGCGCCTGTTTTTTGCGCTCGCTATGGGCTTATATCCAAATCGCCATGTCGCTGATGCTCACTTCAGTGTCGTGCTCAATGGTCGAACCGTCGACGCCGAACAAATCAACGTCCACGCCTCGCGGCGCGCGCCGCTGGACCGTGCTGATGCGAACGTGGTCGGGCCGATCGAGGTGGAGGTCCTCGATCCGCTCAATGCGCTGCGTATTGCGGTTGATGCTCCCGAACACGGGCTGCGCGCCGACTTGACGTTCGTCCGGCGTTCCGCGCCGATCCAAGAACCGCACTTTTTCAATCAGGTCGGCCAGCGCGTGCTCATGGACTCAACGCGCATGACACAGTTCGGCGGTTGGGAAGGGTGGGTCGAGGTCGATGGCGAAGTAATCGACCTCGAACCTGGTGAGACCGTCGGCAGCCGTGACCGCTCGTGGGGTGTTCGGCCCGTCGGCGAGCCGGCCCCGACCGGAGCGCCTGTTGCCGATCCGCAGTTCTACTGGTTGTGGGCGCCGCTCAACTTCGACACGTTCTCGACCCACTTCGACGTCAACGAGTACTTCGACGGCAAGCGATGGCATGAAACAGGATTCGTCTCGCTTGCCAACAGGGGCAGAGGCGCCGATGCCGTTGCCGAGCCAGCGGAGGCAATGCGCAGTGTTGACTACCGAATCGGCTGGCAGCCCGGCACCCGCCGCGCCGAATGGTGCGAAATCGACTTCGTGCCGTGGAATGGCGAGTCCTCGACGATCAGGCTCGAACCGCTCTTCGACTTCCACATGTTGGGTATCGGCTACGGCCATCCCGAGTGGCGTCACGGCATCTGGAAGGGCGAACTCGTCGTCGGCGGCGACCGCTGGCGCCTGCCCGTCGAAGACCCGAACGCCATGCAGCACATTCATATTCAGTCGATCGTGCGCGCCACGACCACCGGCGGGCTCGGCGTTAACGAAGGGCTCGGCACCCTCGAGCAACTCGCCTTCGGCCGCCACGATCCGACCGGCCTCACCGGCCTCAACACCGGCTTCGGCAGATAAATGCGTATGGGGTCAGGCCCCTTTCGCAACTCTGTGGCGTACGTCCGCAGCGGCGTCGCGGCGGCTCCACTCGAGTGATTACACGAGTGACGCCGCCACG
>JBNMOS010000157.1:0-7332 GCA_051275435.1 Ilumatobacter sp. | reverse complement strand
GTGCCTTCCCAGCAGACGGCGCTGACCTGGAGCGTGCCGTATGCGCCATTCTCGAACCGCACGGTCATCTGCGCTGAGTCTTCGCTGCGGTCATAGTCGGAGCCGTCAGGCCGGAGTTCTCGATCGACGAATGTGGAACTGATGCAGCCGATCTCGATCACTTCGCCGAGCAGCCAACGTGCGACGTGTAACCAGTGTGAGCCCAGATCGCCGAGCACTCCGGACCCTGCGAGATCGGTGTCGAAGCGCCAGCTGTACTCGCCGTCTCGTGCGAAGCCCGTGAAGTAGCGCATGTTCAGGTGAAACGGTCGACCCACGAAGCCGGTGTCGATCAGTCGCTTCACGTACTGAAAGTTCGGCATGTACCGATAGGTGAATGGAACGAGGGTGGTGGTGCCCGATGCGGCCGCGGCATCGGCCATGGCTTGAGCAGCGGTGACCGACGTGGCGATCGGCTTCTCACACAACACGTGCAAGCCGCGTTTGATGGCGAGCAGCGTGAGCGGTTCGTGGCTGTCGTTCGACGTGGCAATGATCACGGCATCAAGCCGTTCGGGGTCGAGAAACTCGTCGCTGTCGACGGTCCACCACGCCACGTTCCACTCGGCCGCAAGCGCCTCAGCTTTGGCCGGGGTCCGGCCGCACAGCCCGACGATCTCGACGTCGGGATGTGCTGCGAGCGCCGGCAGGTACATGGAGTCGGCCCACCAACTGGTACCGAGCACGCCAACGCGGACCGGGGAGTGTGATGCGGTCATGATGATCTCGTCTCGATTCGCGTGTGTGGTATTCGGTGGGACTTGGTGGGTTGTCAGGGGGCTGGCGGAGGGCCGCTTGTCGACCGACAGATCAGGGCGGGTTCAGCGACGTGGTGAGTTGCTTTGGTCCGATCGCCGTCGAGGCGTTCCAGCAGGAGCTCGATGGCGGCGCGACCCAGTTCTTCGGTGGGCTGGTTGATGGTGGTGAGCGACACGTGGTGCATCGCTGCGAGCGCTGTGTTGTCGTAGCCGACGATCGACACGTCGCCCGGAACATCGAAACCGAGATCCTCGACGATGTCGAGGGCGCCGACAGCGCTGAGGTCGTTCCCGGCGAAGATCGCGGTGGGGCGTCGATCATGCTGCATAAGTTCGTGCGCGGCCTTGCGTCCGCCGGCCTCGCTGAAATCGCCGCTTACGACGTGGATGTATTCGCCCAGGCCATGGGCACGCATTGCCGTGCGGTAGCCCGCTCGGCGCTCGATGACGCCCGCCCCGCGGCCGCCGTCGATATGAGCGATGCTGTGATGGCCGAGGGCCACGAGGTGGTCGACGACGAGCCGTGCACCGACTTGGTCGTCGGTGTTTGCTGTGTCGAAGAGTTTGCTCGATGATGTCCGGCCGACGATCACGATTGGCGCCGCCCGAGACGTACGTTCGAGCAATTCGTCGCTCTGCATCGAACCGGCGATCACGAGGCCGTCGGTGCGGAACTGCAGGAAGGTTTCGACCGATCGCTCTTCGCCGAGTTGGGAATGGCTGCCATTTCCGATCAAGAGCCGGTAGCCGTTGTCATCGGCTGCTGCTTGCAGACCATCAACGATCTCGGCGAAGAACGGGTTGTGGAGGTCGTTGAGTACGACGCCGATGGTCTTGGTTCGGCGAGATGCCAAGTTTCGCGCCAACACATTGGGGCGATAGCCGAGTTCGTCGGCTGCAGCGAGGACGAGCTGGCGCCGGTAGTCGCTGACGTTGGGGGCGTCGCGCATGACGAGTGAGACGAGCGCCGTCGATACGCCTGCGAGCTCGGCTACCTGTTGCATCGTCGGTTGTGCCACGTTCCCCCTTTCTTGTTTCCGCGCGTTCGCGCTCGCTGTGTGTGTGATTTCGTCGATTCGGTCGCCGGGCCTCGGAGTCTTGCGTACTTTCCGCTTGACAAGGCGTTGTGCCCCCGGTCATAGTTAGGACGCTCTTCCATTAGAGCGCTCTAATCCACATCCGTCAAGTGGCTGGTTCAACGCATGAGCTTGAACTGGTTGCGACGGATTCCTGAGGGGGACCACACCGATGTCGATCATGCAGCGCCTCGCAGGCGCACCCATTTCTTGGGGTGTCTGCGAAGTTCCCGGTTGGGGAATCGAACTGTCGCCCGATCGGGTGCTCGGCGAGATGCAGCAACTTGGTCTGTCGGCGACCGAGCTTGGCTCCGATGGCTATCTGCCCACCGACCCGACCGAACTCAAAGATCTCTGTCAGCAGTACGACCTCACGATGATCGGCGGCTTCGTTCCGGTGGTCATTCACGAGCCGAGCGAAGAGCAAGCGACCATCGATGCGACACATCGTGCGGCCAAATTGATGTCCGCCGCGGGCGGCACACTCTTCGTCTCCTCACCCGTCACCGACTGGAATTGGGGCCCGCGCCGCGCCCTCGACTCGCAAGATTGGCAGCATGGTGCAAAGATGTTGTCAGTTATCGACGACATCGTGGGGGAGTACGGCATGACGCAGGCGATGCATCCGCATCTGCGCACCATCGTGGAAACGCGCGACGACATCCTCAACGTGCTCGAACACTCTGACGTCAGTTGGACTTTCGACATGGGCCACATGCAGATTGGTGGGATGGATCCAATGGAGTTCCTCGACCTCGCGTTCGATCGAATCAAGCACGTTCACCTGAAAGATGTTGTGATGGACAAGGCCCTTCCGGTCTTCCGCCACGAACAATCGATCATGGATGGCGTGCAGGCCGGAATGTTCTGCAACCTGGGAAGCGGCGACGTTCCCATCGGTGCCATCGTCACCGAACTCGAAGCTCGCGGGTACGACCAATGGTACGTACTCGAACAAGACGCTGCCATCACCTCGGATGAACCCGAGGTCGGTGCCGGCCCCATTCTCGATGTTCTCGCGAGCATCGAGTTCCTCACGGGGGTCGAGGCATCCGCCTCGGCTGACGAGGAAATCCACACCTAACAAGGGGAGAACATGAAGACATCAAAGAAGCTGCTGGCACTCCTGCCCGCAATCGCACTCATTGCCGCATCTTGCGGTGGCTCTGACGACAACAGCAGTGAGGGTTCCACCGACACTGCTGCATCCGTCGATTCGGCAGCACCTGCTGCGACTGACGCTCCTGAAGAGGTCGATCAGACCCAGGCCGGCGATCTCACGTTCCACATGATCACCCACTCCGACGACGGCCCGTTCTGGTCCGTACTGAAGCGTGGTGCAGACGCAGCTGCTGCCGACCTCGGCGTCACACTCGTCTGGAAGCCGGGCGTCAACGACGCACAGGTCATGGTGCAAGACATCGAAGCTGCGATCGCAGAAGGCTCCGACGGCATCGCCGCATCGCTGCCCGACCCCGACGCACTCGTTGGCCCGCTCCAGTCAGCTGTCGGGGCAGGCGTCCCGGTCATCACGCTCAACTCGGGCTCGAATGACTACCAGGAAATCGGTGCACTCACGCACGTCGGCCAGAGCGAAGTCATCGCAGGCAACGGCGCGGGCCAGCGTTTCAACGACGCTGGAGCGACCAAGATTCTCTGTGGTCAGCAGGAGCAGGGCAACGTTGCTCTGACCGAGCGCTGTGAAGGCCTCGCCGAGACCTTCTCTGGCGAAGTCGTCATCGAATTCATGGGCCTCGACGCCGACACGACCGAGCAGCAGAACACGATCAACGCTGCTCTGGCTGCCGACACCGACATCGACGGCTTCATGGGCGTCGGTCCGGTCATCACCCTCTCGGGCTTGCGTGCAGCGCAGGACCTCGGTCGTGACCTGACCATTGGTGGATTCGACCTCACGCCGGAACTGATCGGCGAGATCGAGGCCGGCAACATTGCCTTCACCGTGGACCAGCAGCAGTACCTCCAGGGGTACATGCCTGTCCTGCTTCTGTTCCTCAATGTCACCAACCAGAACACCCTCGGTGGCGGCCTCCCCATCCTCACGGGCCCCGGCTTCGTGACCCCGGAGAACGCTGCAGAGATCCTGGCACTCAGTGAAGTGGGCACCCGCTGATCAATCAGCAACACCTGAATACCGCAACACCTGAACACCTGAACACCTGAATGAACACCCTGTTGTGGGGTGAGGGCATGGGGCCCTCACCCCGCACCGGTGCACTGCTATTTCTACGATCTCTGCGATCGACATCACTGCCTTTGGGGGACCCGTGAGCGAACAAGACACTCCGACCGACGCGCCGAGTGCCGTTGTCACAACATCGACGGTCGACGCCTCCGACTCATTGGCCCCGGCGGCCGACGAGCGACTTCTGTATCGCTCGATCTTTCAGCGACTTTTCATCCGTCCCGAGGTTGGCGCGATTATCGGAATCGTCGGAATCTGGACCTTCTTCTGGGCAGTTTCCGAGACCTTCGGCACGGTCGGTCAGACCTTCGGCTGGCTCGACACTGCGTCCACCGTCGGGATCATGGCGGTTGCCGTGTCGATGCTGATGATCGGTGGCGAGTTCGACCTGTCGTCGGGTGCCATGACCGGCGCCATGGGCATGCTGATCATCTACCTCGTCAAGGAAACCGGCGAACTCGGTGGACGCGGCTTTCCGCTGGTCATCGCCATTCCGATCTCGTTGCTGGTCGCGCTCGGCATCGGTTACGTCAACGGCCTCGTCGTAGAGCGGACCGGACAGCCGAGTTTCATCATCACGCTCGGAACGTTCTTCGCCCTGATCGGCCTCAAGCTCGGCCTCGCCAAGCGCTTCGTCGGCCAGATTCAGATCGGCCGCACCGACGAAGCGGCCGACTTCGACTTCTTCCGAGTGATCTTCGCTGCTGAGTGGGAGCGCAACACCCACGAGCTTGAAGTCCGCGATGCCCTCTACATCGGGTTCATCGCTGCTGGCTTCGCCATCTTGACGCTCGCAATCAGCGAGCTGTGGTTCAAACGTCGTGAGGAAATGCAGCCGGTCGGCCTGGTTATGTTGCTCGTCGGCGTCGGCCTCGGTGTGGGCGGCCTGCTCGGGCTCCACGCAACCGACGGCACCGCTGCCAACGCAGCCCTCGTGGCGGTGATGGCAATCGGCGGATTCCTCGGTCTCTTCGGTTGGGCCACCTGGCGTTACGAGCCGTCCGTCGATCGGGGAGCGTTGTCGCTCGATTCGCAGATGCGGCGACGCCTGGGCCTGGGCATTGCGGCGATGGTCCTCAGCTCCATCGTTGCCATCGCCATTGACTCGTCGTCAACAAACCAGATCTTCTTCCCCTTCACCACTCAAGGTGTGCGCGTCATCCTGTTCCTCGTCCTTGCTGGCATCGGCATCGGCTTGATCGCGATGGCCTCACAAGCAGCGCTGTCGGTGAACGCTGCCACCAAGTTCCTGGTGACGTCAGTGTTTGCCCTGGCGATCGGCATCGTCGCTCTCACCGTCTTCGTCGACTCGTCCGACACGAAGTTCCGAGGATCGCTTTTCGGAGTGGTGCTCGCAGCGGCGGTCACCGTCCTCATCTGGGCCGTGCTCACCTTCCGCTTTGAAGAGCGGCGAACCGGGTCGACACGCGCTGACCATCTCGGGACGCGGCTGTTAGCGCTCGGTTCGATGCTGCTGGTCATTGGTCTCGCATTCCGCATGCTCTTCATCACCGCTGAAGAGTTGGCCGCAGGTGTGCCGCCAGCCAAGACCTCTGTGCGACTGCTGTGGTTCATTCTCTTCACGATCGCCATGATGTGGGTGCTGGCCCGCACCCGTTTCGGCAGTTGGACCTTCGCTGTCGGCGGCAACAAGGAGGCAGCTCGCCAAGTGGGCGTCCCGGCCGCTCGGACTAAGACCCAGCTGTTCATGCTGGTGTCAGTCGCTGCGTGGTTCGTTGGATTGCTCGTCGCCTTCCGCATCAACTCGATCCAGGCCAATAACGGTGACGGCCAGGAATTCATCTTCATCATCGCGGCTGTCGTCGGGGGCACGCTGCTGACTGGTGGCTACGGCACCGCGTTCGGTGGCGCGATCGGCGCGTGCATCCTGTCGATTCCGGCCATCGGAATCTCGAGCGCTCGCTGGAACACCGACTGGCGGTTCTTGATCGTCGGCGTCATCTTGCTGCTGGCCGTCGTATCGAACAAGTTCCTCCGGAACAAGGCCGAAGGAATCCGCCGATGAGCGGCGCCGAAGTCCGGAACTCACCAATGCTTTTATCTGAACGGGAGACCAATCATGTCTGAGACGCCACTCCTTGAACTCGACAACATCTCGAAGTTCTACGGCAGCATCACTGCACTCACCGGCGTGAGTACGCAGGTTGCCGCCGGTGAGGTCACCTGCGTGCTTGGCGACAACGGCGCAGGCAAGTCGACCTTCATCAAAATTCTTGCCGGGGTGCACCAGCAGTCCGAGGGCACGATCCGGTTCAACGGCGAGGAGGTGATGTTCGACTCGCCGAGAGACGCCCTCGACACAGGTATCGCGACGGTGTACCAGGATCTCGCGATGGTCCCGATGATGTCGGTGTGGCGCAACTTCTTCCTCGGCTCGGAACCCACCACCGGTATCGGTCCGCTCAAGTGGATCGACACGAAGAAGGCGAAGCGGATCGCGAAGGAGGAGATGGCCAAGATGGGCATCGATATCCGCGACACCGAGCAACCCGTCGGCACGCTGTCTGGTGGCGAACGTCAGTCAGTGGCCATTGCCCGAGCCGGCTACTTCGGTGCCAAATTGCTGATCCTCGACGAACCGACATCAGCGCTGGGTGTGCGGCAGTCCGGCGTCGTACTCAAGCGAATCGTTGAAGCCCGTGAGCAGGGGCTCGCTGTGATCTTCATCACGCACAACCCGCGACACGCCTACCCGGTGGGTAACCGCTTCCTGATCCTCAACCGAGGTCGTTCCCTGGGTTCGTTCCATAAGTCGGAGATCACTGTCGACGAACTGACCCAGAAAATGTCGGGTGGCGCCGAACTCGAAGCGCTGGAGCACGAACTCCACGGTTCCGGTGCGACAAGTTGACGCTCGGCGCGCCGTTCAATCTCGACGATCTTGAAATTCTCACTTTCGGCCGTTCCTCCGTCGACATGTACCCCGAGCAGCACAACGTGCCGCTCGCCGACGTCTCGACGTTCCGGAAGTCGATCGGTGGGAGCCCGACCAACGTCGCCGTAGCCGCCGCTCGGTTAGGTCGCAAAGCTGCGGTCATCAACCGTGTTGGCGACGATGCGTTTGGTGCCTACATCCGCCAGGGCCTGCGTGGCTTCGGTGTCCACGACGAGTTCATCTCGACCGACCCCGAACTGCTTACCCCGGTGGTGTTCTGCGAACTGATGCCGCCTGAGGAACCGTCGATCTACTTTTACCGTGAGCCGCGGGGCCCCGACATGGCCATCTCGGTTG
>JBNMOS010000156.1:0-7412 GCA_051275435.1 Ilumatobacter sp. | reverse complement strand
CCTCAACTACGTCGACGGTGCGCTCGACGGCCTGCACGAGATGCTGAGCCACCCGTTCACGGTGCCGGGCCTCGGCGACGGCGGGGCCCACGTCGGCACGATCTGCGACGGATCCTTTCCGACGACCCTGCTCGCCTACTGGGGCCGCGATCGGAAACGGGGCACACTGCCGCTCCCGTACCTCGTGCAGCAGCATTGCCGCGACACCGCTCAAACAGTCGGCTTGTTCGACCGTGGCGTGCTCGCTCCCGGTTACCGAGCCGACATCAACATCGTCGACTACGACAACCTGCGACTGCATAAGCCGGAGATCGTCGCCGACCTCCCAGCCGGTGGCAAGCGGCTGTTGCAGCGCGCCGATGGGTGGGCTCACACCTTCGTTGCCGGCGTCGAGACCTACCGCAACGGCGCAGCAACCGGCGCCCTCCCCGGTCGCCTGATCCGCGGCGCCCAACCGGCACCCACCCACTGAAATCACGGGCACCTCGCCGTCTACGGTGCTACGAATGGTCGAACTCCATAGAGCAGGCGACGTCTTCGTCGCGACGATGAACGACGGCGAGAATCGGTTCAACCCCACCTCGGTTGCGGCGTGGAACACGGTGCTCGATGAGGTCGAAGCCGCTGCGGCCAAACCTGATGCTCCGTGCGCGCTGGTCACGACCGGCACCGGAAAGTTTTTTTCGAACGGCATCGACCTCGAGTGGCTCGGCGCAGCGTTCCACGACCCAGAGATCGCCGAGCCGATGGCAATGGTCACCGACATGCAGCGCATGTGGGCCCGAGTGATGTCGCTGCCGGTTCCAACGGTCGCGGCGGTCAACGGCCATGCATTCGCAGGTGGGGCCATGTTCGCGCTTGCGCACGATCAGGTGTTGATGCGCGAAGACCGCGGGTTCTGGTGCGTCAACGAGTTGCTGTTGAAGATGCGATTCACACCGGGAATGCAGGCGCTGCTGTCGGGCCGTTTGCCGATCCAGACCGCCCGCAAGGCCATCCTGACCGCCCACAGGTTCAAAGGTAAGGAAGCGCTGGCCGGCGGCATCGCCGATGCGCTCCACGACGAGGATGGTCTACTTCCAGCCGCCATCGAGCTCGCCCAGACGTTGTCGGCAACGGCGCACAAGACGCTGAATATTTTGAAAGAAGATCTCTTCCCCAACACGCTCGCCTGCTTGCGATCAGGCGCTGCGCCCGACGCCTTCTGACTGCGTTGCCTTCTGACTACGGACGCCTACTGCGATGTGCCGAAGACTTGCACCCAGTACATGCGGCCAGATGCATCGGGTTCGGCGACGATGCCGATGTGGGTGAAGCTGCCGTTCACGATGTTTGCCATGTGGTGGCTGCTGTTCATCCATCCAGTCATGACCGACTCCGGTGTCCGATAGCCACAGGCGAGGTTCTCGCCGGCTGATCGATAATTGAAGCCAGTGCTCCTGATTCGATCGAACGGGCTCGACCCATCAGTGCCGGTGTGCGAGAGGTTCAAGCAGCCCTGACGGAACTGATCGGCGAAGTGTGCTTCGGCAGCTTGCATCAGCTGCGGATGCAGCGAAAGCGGCGAAAGGCCACGGCTTGTGCGTTCGGCGTTGGTCAGATTAAAGATGGCCATCACCTCAGCCGACGGTCCAGCGGGAACGACGGCCGGCGGCGAAGTAGGGCGTGGGGCCGGCGTCTCCAGCCGTTGGGCCGTCCGGAAGCCACCCTGCTGAAATTCTGCAGCGTGGCTAATCGGCTCGACGGACGGTTCGCCAATCGCGTCAGCGATCGATGCGCCGGAGAAGCCAATCGCCGCTACGGCGCACGTCGCACTGAGCGCGATACTCCAAATACCGTTCAACTTCATACTGAGGTTTCGGTCGACGACCCGATGCGCTCAAGTCAAGCTTCTCTCAATTTTGATTGCAGCAGGACCGCGATGTCACACCACGAGGCGCACGAGCGCAGTTGCAACCGCCGCAACCAGTACGACAACGACGAATGGGGCCCGTCGCCAGAGCGCGATCCCGGCCACGATGACACCGATGAGACGGGCATCAACGGAGATTGATGAACCGGCGCCCACCGTCGACACCAGCGTCAGCGCTGCGAGTAGGGCAGCCGGCAGGAGATCAACGAGAACCTGGACCCTTGCCGGCAACGAACGGGCACCCAGCACGAGTGGCCCCGCCGACTTGAGCGCGTACGTCCCGAGAGTCATGACGATCAACACCGCCACCGCGTCACTCATTGTCAGGCCCTTCGAGCACTGCTGACGTCTGTCGGCCCGCAACAAGCACACCGGCGATTGCCGCCAGGATCGGCACGCCTGGCGGCGCTATCGGCACGAGCACCAGGGCAATCACTGCGCCAGCGAGTGCGACCCGCAGCTGTGGACGTTGCTGCAACCGCGGCCAGAGGAGAGCGAGGAAGGCGGCCGGGCCTGCCGCATCGAGGCCTAAATCGTTGATCAGGTCGCCAGCATCGGAAAGGACCAGATGACCGAGCACCGTGGTGATGTTCCAAACCAGGAACACGCCGATTCCCGCGCACAGGTACCCATACCGGCGCAGCGCCGGGTCGGTGGTCGAGGTTCCAACCGCGGTCGATTCGTCGATCATCAGCTGCGACATCGCGGCACGCTGCCAGAGCGCACCCGTGAGGGCCGGCGCCATGATCACCCCGAAGGCGAGTGAACGGACGTTGAGCAAGAGCCCGGCGATTGCTGCCGACGCGATCGAACCACCATCGCCAAGTATCTCTGCCGCGGCGAATTGCGAACTCCCGCCAAAAATCAGCGTTGAGAATCCGATCGCTTCGAGGAGCGTGAACCCGGCCGTAGCCGCCGACGCACCAAACACGATGCCGAACGGAGCCACGGCGGCAACGATCGATGCAGCCTGCCGCCGAATAATTCGCCGCGCTGCAGCTTGTTGCTGGTTTCCGGCTGATTCGGCCACCACACCAGTGTGGGGTCAGTGTCAGGTCCTCACACGCACACTGGGTAACCGCATACCCGCGGCTACCCAAACACGATGGTTCATCTGGCGCCGATCGGGGGAATATGTCAGACATGACATGGTTGATGAAGTGCTGGAGCGAGTTCCAGCAGGAAGGACCCACCATGGGATCACGAACTGCAACCCGAACCCACCTGACCGTCTGGTCGCGTCGCAGTGTCATTACCGGCACAGGCGCAGCGCTGCTGCTCGCTGCCTGCGGCGGAAGCAAGAAGGGGGCCAGCGAGCCCACCGGGCCAACGCTGCCGGCCGACGTTGCGACGATTGTGACAGCGTCCGCGATCGCCATGGGTGACGTCACGAGCGTGCGATTCGACCTGGCTCGCACCGGCGCCCGCGTCTATATCGACCAGTTCGAGTCGATCGCGATCGATCGAGTGATCGGTGAGTTCACCGTGCCTCAATCTGCGCAAGCCGTGCTCGACGTCGAGGTGAACGACTCATTGAAAACCCAGCTCGCAGCGATCGCACTCGGCGAGGAGGTGTGGCTGTCGAATCCAATCACCGGCGAGTTCGAAACTCTTCCGGCGGGCTACGACATCGACCCATCGCGGTTCTTCGATCCCGAAGATGGCTGGCGTCCCCTACTTAACGGACTGAGCGACGCCAAGCTGGTCGGCCTTGAGACCCGTCGAGGCACGGAGCGATACCACGTCCGCGGGACAGCGACGAAGGAACAGATGAAAATCATTACTGCTGGCCTCGTTCGCAATCAGAACGTCACGCTCGACTTCTGGATCCAACCCGTCACCGGGCTCGTGCACTCTGTCGAGTTTTCGACCGACCCGATCGGCGGCAGCGCAAGTGAAGTGCAGGTCGACTGGGTGCTCGAACTCGACCAGTACGGCGATGAATTCACGATCGTGGCCCCGGATGAACTGCGTACCGGATGAGCACCGAGCCGACACAAGACACCGCTGTTTCGAGCGATGCATCAGCACCAAAGCCGCCGTCCCCGCGAGCTATCTTGTGGGCGGTTGGGTTCAGTGTTTTCGTCGCTGCCGACGATCTCACCGTCGTCTCGACGATGCTGCGCCCGATTATTGGCGACCTCGGCCTCGTGCTGCCCGATGGGCTGGACGACGCCGCCTGGGTGGTCAACGCCTACCTGATTGCATTCATCGCGGTGATGCCGATCGCCGGCCGAATCAGCGACGTGCTCGGCCGCCGCCGGACCTTTGTCATTGCCTACGTGATCTTCATGATCGGCACGATCTGGATTCCGCTCTCAACCTCACTCGGGCCGTTCCTCGTCGGCCGAGTGCTGACCGCAGTCGGTGGCGGTGCAATGGTGCCGGTCGCCCTCGCTGTCGTCGGTGACGTGTATCCCGAAGCGAAGCGGGCGCGGGCGCTCGGGACGCTTGGTGCAATCGAAACGCTCGGCTGGGTGTGGGGCCCGCTCTACGGCGCCATGCTCGTGCGCTTCTTCGACTGGCGTCTGCAGTTCTGGCTGAACGTGCCGCTCGCCCTTATTGGCCTCGCTGCTGTGTGGTGGGCACTCTCCGACCACGATCGCCCAGAGCGAACGCATCGCATCGACTGGCTCGGTGCTGGCCTACTGACTACCACGCTCGTGTCACTCAACCTCGCGCTGCTCGGCTCGGCAGAAGTGCAGAGCGTGCAGGGGCTCGACCAGCTCACCGGCAACGGCGGCACCAACCTGCGCCTGCTCTACCCGGTCGCGTTCGTTGCCGGTATCGCGTTCGTGATGCAGCAGCGGCGCAGTTCTGACCCGCTCGTCGAGGCATCGCTGTTCGCTGGCCGAAACGTCAGAGTGGCGCTCATCGTGAACTTCGTGATCGGTGCGGCCCTGGTGATCGCAATGGTTGACGTCCCACTGTTCGTGAACGCGATCGAGGTCGACTTGGAGCGCTCGGCAGTGATCGCTGGCTGGATACTGTCGGCGCTCACCGCATCGATGGCAGTGATGTCATACGTCGGAGGCCGGATCACCGAACACACTTGGTACGGCCCGCCAATCATTCTCGGGCTCGTCGCGGCCACCGTTGCGTACGGGTTGATGGGATTCACGTGGGGTGCCAACACCCCGTACCCGATTCTCGCACTGCAACTCGCGCTCCTGGGCGCCGGATTCGGCCTCACTACGGCACCCACCACGTCGGCCGTCGTCGACCACGCGGCTCCCGAGCACCGCGGTAGTGCCGCCGCCGTGGTGATGGTCGTTCGGTTGCTCGGCCTGAGCGTCGGTCTCTCGGCGCTCACCGCGTGGGGCCTGGCTCGGTTTAACGCATTGCGTGGCGATATCGAGCTGCCTGCGCTGACTGACCCGGGGTTCGAGGCGGCGTTGCGCACGGCGTCAGCAGACCTCACCTCAACCTCGATTGCTGAGACCTTCCTGGCCACCGCTGCCCTGCTCCTTGTCGGCTTCGGGATCGCTGCGTTGATGCTGCGACGAACGGCGGCCACCTCGTTTCCAACTTCCCCGACTTCCGCGACTTCCCCGACTTCCCCGACTTCCCCGACTTCCCACATTTTCCCTCACCCTCAGACGGAGGCACCAATGGCCAGCGACGACACACCCCTAGACGACTCGGTCACCACGGAGCAGCCGATGCTCGCCGACTCACTCACGGATACTGCAGACGAAGCTGTTCCCGATGTCGGCGGCTGGCAGCGGCACCTCGGCAAAATCGTCGGCGCATTCGCACTGCTGTTGCTCGCAGCGTTCGCACTGATTGCGGTGCTGTTCACGCAATTGCAGAGCACACAGGGTGACCTCGACGCTGCCACAGCGTCCCTCCAGATGAGTACCGACGACATCGCCCGCGTCGAAGCCGGCGCAGCGCTGTACGCGTCACAAGTAACCGGCTTCCAGGAACAAATCAGCGAGCTCCAGCCAACCATCCAGGCCGGCCTGGATGACGCCGTCGAGGGACTCCAGACGTTTAGCGAATCGACACTCGAGTTCACGGTCAACATCGACGAGAGCATCGACATCAACACCGACGTCGTGATTGCACGAACCGTCCAAGTACCGATCAAGACCACGTTGCCGATTAACGAGGAATTCGACACGACGATCATCATCGACGGCCCATTCGGTACGGAAATTCCGCTAGACATCACCGTGCCCATCAATCTCGATGTGCCGATCGACATCACTGTCGACATCCCACTCGACGAGACAATCCCGATCAACGCGAGCGTGCCGGTCAAGGTCGATGTGCCGATCGGCGTGAACGTCGGCGACACCCAGTTGGCCGACCTCGCCGAGTCACTCGCCATCGGCCTCGAGTCGTTCACCCAGGTCCTCAACAGCCTCGGCGGCTGACCAGACAGCATTGCGACCCCTTCCACTCCTTCCAGCCCTTCCAGCCCTTCCAGCCCTTCCAGCCCTTCCAAAAATGGAGAACGAGACGCCGCGCTGGCGAGGCGCCCTGGTCTCAGTTTCGGGATGTGCGAACGACGTCACCGAAACGGAGATCAAAACGGTTCCGTGGCGCAGAGAGTCGGTCTACATTTCGGGGCGCCGATAGCTTGCCGGACATGCTCGGACCAGCGGCAGGACCGGATCGTGTCGTTCCTCGGCCGAACAACACCTTCAAACCTCGACGGCGCGCCATGTCCGAACAGCGCCAGGCCGAGTTCGACACGTGGTTGGATCGATGGGGTCTCGACCAGAGCGGCGAGCTCCTGGACTGGAATGCGCTCTTCGGCGGGCTCCCCGTCGTCGTCGACATTGGCTTCGGTCGCGGCGAAGGCACGATCGACATGGCTCGGGCCGACTCGGGCACTGCGATCGTCGGCATCGAGGTCCACACACCAGGTGTTGTTGCCGTGCTCGATGCCATCGAGAACGACCCGCTGCCACACGTCCGCGCAGTCCACGGTGATGTCCTCCGCTTTCTACTGAGGGTTCCGCTCGACTCACTTGCAGGTGTGCGCGTCTTCTTCCCTGATCCGTGGATGAAGAAGCGCCACCACGCCCGGCGCCTCGTGCGATCCGACGTGGTCGGAGCATTGATCGACCGGCTCGAGGTCGGCGGCCAACTCCACCTGGCAACCGACATTGCGGACTACGCCGAGCAGATGGCCGAGGTGTGTGACGCCGAGAACCGGCTCGATGGTGGCGTCGTGCCGCGCCCCGCCTGGCGCCCACTTACTCGGTTCGAACAGCGCGGCCTCGACGCGGGCCGCCCACCCACCGACCTCATCTACACCCGCCGCAGCTGACCCTCGGCGACAACGTCGGCCGAAACTGAGACCAACGCAACGCGGCAGCGGTGCGTAACGGTCTCCATTTCGGTACTTTTTAGTTGTGCCCGCAAGCAATGGTCGTTAAGATACGCGTATGGCCTCACTCCTCCAGACGTTCCAGCTCGGCACGCAATGGCCGACACTCGACCCGTTCCTGTTCTGCGCACATCACCTCGACGACTACCCCAACGG
>JBNMOS010000155.1:0-7502 GCA_051275435.1 Ilumatobacter sp. | reverse complement strand
GGTGGTGTGGCCTGGGCCGTCTACCGCGGTATCTCGCAAGTGCAGGTGCGCTTCGATGAGGGCGAATGGCTCGACGCCGAAATGGCAGGGGTGCCCTCCAACGACACCTGGGTCCAGTGGGTGTATCGAACCGGCGACTTGGCCCCCGGGCGTTACACCGTCGAGGCGCGAGCATTTGACGGCGACGGTGTCCCGCAGCCCGAAGAGCGCGCCGCAGTCGCACCGAACGGTGCTCAGGGTTACCACCGCATTGCGCTCACCGTCGAGGCCTGACGTTGGCGTCGTGTACGCGACCGCAACGACCGGTTAGCTACGGAGTTCGGCAGCCTTTACTTCGAGGGCTGCAATCAGCTCGTCGAATGCCGTGATGAAGCTGGCAACGCCCTCGCGCTCGAGCTGATCGGCAACGTCGTCCATGTCGACGCCGACACCCGGGAGTGCAGCCCACACGGCTTCAGCCTCATCGACGTCGGCATCGATGCGCCGAGCGACGGTGCCGTGATCGGCGAAGGCATCGAGGGTTGCGTCAGGCAGCGTGTTGACGGTGTCGGGCCCGATGAGCTCGTCGACGTACAACGTGTCGGGGTACTCGGGGTTCTTCGTCGAGGTCGATGCCCAGAGTGGACGCTGCACACGCGCACCGCGTGCTGCGAGCGACCCCCAGCGCGGACCGGAGAAGGTCTCGGTGAAGAGCTTGTAGGCGAGCTTGGCCTGGGCGACGGCAGCCTTGCCGCGCAACGCAAGGGCATCGGCTGAACCGTTTGCCTCGAGGCGCTTATCGACTTCAACGTCGACACGGCTGATGAAGAAGCTTGCCACGCTGGCAACCTGTGACAGATCGGCGTCGGGATCCGTACCGAACTGCTCGAGCCCGCTGATGTAGGCCTCCATCACCTCGGCGTAGCGAGGAAGACTGAAGATCAACGTGACGTTGATGGAACGACCCTCGGAAATCATCTGCTGGATCGGTCCGAGGCCTTCGGCCGTTCCGGGGATCTTGACCATCAGGTTGCGGCGGTTGATCCGCTCGTGCAGATCGCGTGCAGCGGCCTCGGTGCCGGGCCCATCGTGAGCCAGGTTCGGGGCGACTTCGACGCTGACATAGCCGTCGACGCCGTTCGAGTGGTCATACATCTTCGAGAACACGTCGCAGGCGCCATGGATGTCGCGGATGACCAGTGACCAGTAGTCATCAACGATGTTGCCGCCGTCAGCTGCGATCTCGTTGAATTGCTCGTCGTAGTCAGCTGAGCCCTGGATGGCTTTCTGAAAAATCGACGGGTTCGAGGTAAGCCCGCGGACGCCGCTTCCGCGGACCTCGACAAGTTTGCCTGACGTGATGTAGTCGCGCTTCAGGTTGTCGAGCCAGGCACTCTGGCCTTGCTCGCTATACAGCTGCTGGATGCGATTGCTCATGCGTTGCTCCGGGGATGTTCGCTCGTGGTTCCGTTGATCAGATCGATGGCGTGGATGACGACGTGATCGACGTTGATGCCGAGCTTGTCGAGGACGAGACCGCCCGGTGCACTCGCGCCGAAACGGTCGATTCCGACTGATGCGTCGGCGTACTTCGACCAGCCGAAGGTGACTCCGGCTTCGACTGAGACGACGGGGACGCCTGCGGGGAAGACCGCAGCCTTGTGACCGGCATCCTGTTCGTCGAAACGATCCCAGCTTGGCATCGAGACCACCTGCGCCCGCAGGCCCTGGTCGGCGAGCTTGGCGGCGGCTTCGACGCACAGCGAGACTTCGCTGCCGGTACCGACAAGCACGATTTGCGGTTCGTCAACGGAACGCACAATTCCTGCGCCGGTGGCGACCGCGCTGCCGTCGGTGGTGACCGTGATGTTCTGTCGGCTCAGCACCAGCACGGTCGGACCGTCATGCTCGACAGCATCGGCCCAGGCCTGGATGGTCTCGTTCCCGTCGGCCGGGCGCACGACGTGCAAACCGGGCATCGAGCGGAGCGACGCAAGCTGTTCGACTGGCTGGTGTGTGGGGCCGTCTTCGCCGACGCCGACCGAGTCGTGCGTAAAGACGAAACAGACCTTGGCGCCGGTGAGCGCTGCGAGGCGAATCGGCGGGCGCATATAGTCAGCAAAGACGAAGAACGTTGCCGTGACCGGCAACACTCCGCCGTGCGCCGACATGCCGACGGCCGTAGCGCCCATTGCGTGCTCGCGCACACCGAAGTGCAGGTAGCGGCCAGCTTCATTGCCTGAACCGAACGGCGTCGACTCGCCAAGAGCAACACCGTTGCTGCCCTTGAGGTCGGCGGAGCCGCTCATCAAGCCCGGCAGATTGGCGAAGGTCGAGTCGAGTGCCTTCTGGATGGCCTTGCGAGTGGCGACCGAATCACCCTGCTCGTAGGTCGGGAGATCGGCGTTCCAGCCGTCGAGGCCGGTCTGGCCCCATGCTGCTTGCCACTCGGGATTCGATGTCGCACTGGCCGCTGCAACCTTCCAGGCGGCGTTCGCAGCGGCACCGCGTTCGGCGGCGTCGGAGCGATACGCGGCAACGAGGTCGTCGGGCGCCCAGAACGGCTGGTCAGGAATACCCATCACCTCTTTGGTGCGGGTGACGTCGTCAGGCTTGAACGGGTTGCCGTGGGCGTGGTTCGTGTCGACGTGGTCGGGGGAGGGGTAGCCGATGTGCGTCCGCAGCATGATCAGCGTCGGCTGGGGTGTGGCCTTGGCAGCGTTGAGGGCGGCTTCGAGTGCATCGACGTCATTGCTGATGTCGCCGACTTCCTGCACATCCCAGCCGTAGGCGCGGAATCGGGCGGCGGTGTCTTCGTTGACCGTGAGGTTGGTTTCACCATCGATGGTGATTTTGTTGTCGTCGAAGATGCAGACGAGGTGACCGAGGCCGAGGTGGCCGGCCCACGAGGCAGCTTCGTGGCTGACACCTTCCATCAGGCAGCCGTCGCCGACGATGACGAAGGTGTGGTGGTCCATTGCCTCGGGGCCAAAGCGGGCCCGCAGGTTGGCTTCGGCGATGGCCATGCCGACGGCATTGGCGAAGCCCTGACCAAGTGGGCCGGTGGTGACTTCGACGCCGGCGGTGTGGCCAACTTCGGGGTGACCGGGGGTGAGCGAGTCCCACTGCCGGAACTGCTTGAGGTCGTCGAGTTCAAGTCCGTAGCCGGACAGGAACAGCATCGAATACTGCAGAATCGATACGTGTCCCCCGGACAGGATGAACCGATCACGGTCGGGCCAGTGCGGATCAGCGGGATCGTGTTTCATCACCCGGCTGTACAGGGCGTGGCCCAGGGGAGCGAGCGCCATGCCCGTTCCCTGGTGGCCGCTGTTCGCGGCGAGTGGTCCGTCCATCGACATGCCCCGCACGAGGGAGATGGCGTTGGCGTCTTGTTCAGCAGTCAGCGACACGCGGGCGACAGTAGTCGACCGTCACGAGAACCGTTCAGAATCAATCCCATTTCACAGGAATGTGTCGGGTCACCTGAGCGCAGTAGCCCAACGCACGTCCAGATTGAGCATGGGTGAGATCCTGCACGTCCCGGTTGCCTGGGCCGGCGACGCCCTTTACACCGAAAGGTGTTCGGGGTAGTCGTGTAGGTCGCTCGTCAACTGGTCGAAAGTGTCGACTCGGTCCGCCCTGGCCAGGTCGACCAGGAACTCGCGGCGCACCTGCGTCATCAAGTAGATCCGCTGTGCAACCACCGGGATCAGATCAAGTATCTCGCGGAGCTCGCGCGGGTTGGCGACTGCGACTCGGCTTGGCGTCATGGTGGTGAATGTGGCCCGGCTCTGTGAGCTCGGATTATCGAGCAGCGGGACCGCGCCGAAGTGTGTGCCGGCGTCGAGCACGGCATGGGGAACACCGTCGATCGTTACGCCAACATTCCCGTCGAGCACGGTCACGAAGTTGCGTGCGGGTGCACCCTGTTGTCCAAGGGTGTGGCCGGGTTGAACATCGATGATGGACAGGTGCCGACCCATCTCAGCGAGTTGCTCTGAAATCAACCCGTCGAACAGTTCGTGCGAGGCGGACAGCGGACCGTACGTCGCCACTTGAGGATCGCGATGTGAACGGACCCGATTGCTGAGTGGCGTCGCAAACCGGACGAGCCGATGCCACGGGCGAACCCCGCTGCCCGGACGCACGACCTCGCGATGTTCTCGAGCCTGGGCCGCCACGAGCAAGTCGGCTACTCGGAGGGCATGGACTGAAAGGACATCTGTCGGGAACATGGCGAATACTCCTGTGTGGTGGTGGTCATTGCCCGCTCCGTCCACCATCTGCGCGACAGGTGGGCGAGGTCTACGCAGAAATGCGTGCAGTCGGTATGAACTCCGACACGCCAACGTGCTGGAATCGCCGGTCAGTAGGGCTCCATCGCAACAGTGGCCCGAGCGTATGACTGCAACCCGACGGGATCGATCACCCGGAGCTGCAACCGGCTTGTCGTGATGATCCCGTTGTCGCGCAAGAGACCGAGCACGTTGGCAGCGGACCGGTGGGAGACGCCAGCCCAGGAGGCGAGCTCTTGCTGCGAGATCGGCATGTCGATCACGATCGTCCCCCCGTCCTCGGAGCGCCGCGATTCGAACGCAGGGTCGGAGGCGAGCCGAAAGAGTCGACGGGCCACGAGTGTCATCGCGTCGCCAGATTGAAGGTGGAGGATCTGCAGCGCGACGGAGCGCAGCTGAGCGGTGAGGTTGGCAAGCATCGCGAAGGCGAAAGGAGGATGCGTCTGCATCACCTCGACCAACTGGTCGCTCCGAATCCGTGCCACCAGCGACTCGGTCGTCGCGGTCGCAGTCACCAACCGCTGTCTTGCATCCATCGCACTGAGTTCACCTACAACGTTGCCAGCGCCAACGATGGCGAGGATCGCCTGGGAGCCATTGGCTGCTGTCTTGACCATCTTGATCAGGCCGGAAAGGATGAGATACGCGTCGTCGGATTGGTCACCCTCGTTGAACAGTCTGGAGTTCCGCGACACGACGCGCTTTTCGGCATTGACCAGCAACGCAGCCGCGACCCGTGAGTCCATGGCTTCCAAAACCTGATACGCCAAGAACCGACGTTAGTGCTCGGAAATTGGTGGTGCCCGCTGACCGACAATGAGATCTGCTCGCAACGCCGCGATCGATCAGTCTGGCCCGACTGGAGGCAGGAGAGTAAAGGGAACCAGGTGCCACGGTTCTTTGTTGACGCGACAGTGCGCAAAAATCTGCTTGTAGCTATCGAACTCAAGCTCACCCTTGACGAGTCGGTAGGTGAACTTGCTTGGCTCGACGGTGAACGGGCTGACGTTGCGGGCGAGTTGTTCGCTGTCTTCCTCGACGCCGTTGCGGAACACCACTTCGAACACGCCATTGCCTGATTCGCCTGCGGGGCAGAAGATGAGGGCGACCAGGTGCGGCGAAATGGTCAGCGGGGCCGGCGAGGGCGCGGCCATTGAGAACATCGCTCCGGTCATATCGATGCGCGTTGACGGGCCTGGGGCCTCGCGCATTTCGAAGTTCTCGACGAAGAGCGATGAGACGATCTGCATGACGCTCATCGTAGGAGCCAGACCAAGCCGCCGGCACGCTGTGTTTGGGATCGGGCCTACATCCAACGCCGGGGAACGCGGAGCACGATTCGATAAGAACCAGCGACGTTGACCGGCCCGAAATGATTCGAGTCCACCGCGCCAACATTCAGATTGTCGGACTCGACGATCATTGAGTCACCGCTGACCGCTGTGACTCGCTTAACCAACCAGAACCCCGGACGATCGGGATGTTCGAACGTCCGGAGTTGGCCGACAGCGGGCCGCCCCCACTGGACACCGATCAGGCCCTGCCCGTCGACGAGCGTCGGCTCCATGGAGCGGTCAGCGGTCAGGAATCGACGAGGGAGAAGTTGGCGAATGCGTGGCTGCATGTGATTTCTGGCTCTGGTCTCTGTCCAGTGTCGATGGACCAGTGTATGTTTCGGCTCATTGATTCTGGGAACGCTCGATGTGTTCCCGCCTTCCAAACACCTAGGAGACACTATGTTCGCCAAGATTTTCGCTTCATCGACAGTTGCTCACGCACACTGCGACCTCTACTGCGGCGTCTACGACCCCGCCGAAGCCAAGATTGCTGCACTCTCGTGCGTCAAGACCGCCAAGAAGTACGCCGAATCCGACGACGAGGTCTTCCGCGCACGTTGCATCTCCGTCAAGGAACAGCAGGCCGAAAACGCCAAGCATCACCTGATGGTGTTGTGGGCTGACTTCTTCGCGCCGGCTCACTTCGAGGCCAACCCTGGCCTCCACGAGCTCTTCTGGAAGGCCGTTCACCAGGGCGGCGAGGCGAAGAAGACGATGGACCCGGCCGCCAGCCAGCAGCTTGTCGACTACATCGAAGAGATCGCCACCATCTTCTGGAGCACCGAAAAGGCTGCAGGCATGGGCGTCTACCCGCCGGCCTGAATTTCGTCCAGCTTCGCCGATTCCGGCGTTGCGTGACCCGACATCAGAGATGCAAAGTGAGAGTCGCTGCTTCCACACGGGAGTGGCGTTTTTCATGTTTTTCTGCTGCCTAGCTGCCGATGTAGAAGTTCAAGTGAGCGAACGCCGCTGGTGGCAAGCCGGCCAAACATTCGGCCGTCCACCTCGCAGAGTGAGCAGCTAGGTTGCATCTGGCATGCCGAGTCACGCGATCACCGAGGCGGTTCCTGTTGGGGCCGGCGCCGAGCGGTCGACGCGCGACCAGATTCTCGACGCGTCGCTCGTCTGCTTCGCTTATGCCGGCTACAGCGGTACCTCGCTGAACGACATCGCGGCAGAGGTGGGTATCCGCAGGCCCAGCCTACTCCACCATTTCGCCTCGAAGGAAACGCTGTACGGCGAGGTATTCGAACGGCTGCTCAGCGACTGGTTCGCGCGGCTCGTTGGCGCAATCGATGCGCCGGCGTCCGGCTGGAAAAAAGTCGAAGGTGTGTTGCGTGCGGGGTTCGGATTCTTTGCGGACAACCCGAACTACGTGATCCTCATGCGACGCGAAGCGATCGATGGGGGCGTGCATCTCGGCATCGACCTTGCTGCGGTGCTTCGACCCATGTTCGACGCGGCCGCCGACTATTTCCGCCGTGAGATGGATGCAGGCACGTTCCGCCAGCAGAATGCCGAACAGCTGTTGCTGACCGGATACGGCGCATTGCTCAGTTACTTCTCCGACGCTCCGTTCCTCGAGGGCCTGCTTGATGAGAACCCGCTGTCGTCAGGCGCGCTCGACCGACGGAGCGCACACATCATCGAGTTTTTCCAGGCCGCGCTCGTTCCCGCCTGACCAATTGGTACGCCCCTGAGTGCGCGACGATTCCAGCACACATGTGATTTCCGGCGGGGAGCCCTGAACGGAGGCGCTGACGAAACTACGGTGGCGACCTGATGGCCTCCGACACGCACGATTCCACCACCCTGTCCGAGCAGGCGAGCAAGTCGTTGCTCGCCGAATACGGCATTCCGATCGCTGCTGAGCGCTTCGTCGCATCGG
>JBNMOS010000154.1:0-7745 GCA_051275435.1 Ilumatobacter sp. | reverse complement strand
GAGGGCGAGAATGCCACGTGTTGGAACCACCACGTGCTGATCGAGACCGCCATCAAGACGAAGGAAACCAGGAGCAGGAGTCCTGCGAGAGATCGACGCACCAGGAGAGTCTGGCAAATCCGTGCCCACTTCCACGACTGTTCGATGGAATCTGTCACCCTGGCGGTTGTAAAGGGGCCCCGTAACCTGACCGTGTGACTCGTTCTGGAATGGTCCGCATGCTTGCTCGTGGAGCCCTTCGAAGGTGTCCGCGCTGCAATGGCAAGGGTGCGTTTTTCACGGGCTGGTTTGAGAAATCGCCGCATTGCCAAACGTGCGGACTGCGTTGGCGGCGGGGCGACGTGGGCTTCGAACTTGGTGCTGCAGCGATGGCTGCGGTGCTCACCCTCGGTCCGTTGCTGCTAGTGCTCGGTGTCTCCCTCGCCGTCGCCTGGCCGTCGATTCCGGTGGTGCCGCTCCTGGCATTCTTTATCCCGTCGGCGCTCCTGTTGCCGCTGGTGACGTACCCGCTGTCGTACACGGTGTGGCAGGCGCTCGACCTGGCGATGCGCCCGGTGCAGCCGGAGGACTTCGACGCTGAATTCATCGTCCGCGACGCGCTGCCGGCCGACATCGATCTCTGACGATCACGGGCGGCGTGCGGACGCTCCGAAGATTTCTTGGCTGTTCGAACGGTTGGTCCTTGCCCGAACAGTCGTTCGTTGGTTACACTGCTGTCATTCCAACAACGAGTTCATCATCGTGTTGCTCAGCCGCCGAGCAGGCGTACCGAACGGCGCTTCGATCAACTCTGTGACACCCCATCTTTATGGTGGCAACCAACAAGTCATTCGGGCGCTGTCAATCGGCAACGAGCCCCGCCACCGCCGAGAACGGCACAACGAAAGAGAGACGGAACCATGGCATCAGGAAGCAACAAGGAGCAAAGCAAGGCCCTTGAGATGGCACTCGCTCAGATCGATAAGCAGTTCGGTGTTGGCGCTGTCATGAAAATGGGCGAACGCACCAACATGGCGATCGAGGTCGTCTCGACAGGTGCGTTGGCGCTCGACCTCGCACTCGGAGTCGGGGGGCTGCCGCGTGGTCGCGTCACCGAGATTTTCGGCCCGGAGTCATCCGGTAAGTCGACGCTCGCCATGCACGTGGTCGCCGAAGCGCAGCGCAACGGTGGCGTGTGTGCCTACATCGACGCCGAGCACGCGATGGATCCGATCTACGCCGCAGCCATTGGTGTCGACGTCGATCAGTTGCTCATCTCGCAGCCGGATACCGGTGAGCAGGCGCTCGAGATCTGCGACATGCTGACTCGCTCCGGGGCGATCGACGTCATCGTGATCGACTCGGTCGCGGCGCTGACGCCTCGTGCCGAGATCGAAGGCGAGATGGGCGACACACACGTCGGCCTGCAGGCTCGTCTGATGAGTCAGGCGCTTCGCAAGCTCACTGGCAACCTGAGCAAGACCAAGACGATCTGTATCTTCATCAACCAGTTGCGCGAGAAGATCGGCGTCATGTTCGGTTCGCCCGAGACCACCCCCGGTGGCCGTGCGCTCAAGTTCTATTCGTCGGTTCGTCTCGACATCCGTCGCATCGAAGCGCTGAAGGACGGCACCGACATCGTCGGTAACCGCACCCGTGTCAAGGTCGTCAAGAACAAGGTGGCGCCGCCGTTCCGCCAGGCTGAGTTCGACATCATGTACGGCAAGGGCATCAGCCGTGAAGGCTCCCTCGTTGACTTGTCGGTCGACTTGGCCATCGTCAAGAAGTCGGGCGCCTGGTTCACCTACGAAGGTGAGCAGCTCGGCCAGGGTCGCGAAAAGGCCAAGGAATATCTCCGCACCAACCCGGAGATCATGATGGAGATCAGCGACAAGGTCCTCATTGCCAGCGGTCTGAAGGAAGATCCCAACGCTCCGGTCATCGTCGACGACGCCGAAGCATCAGAGGATGCCTTCACCGCAGCCGACGATCAGCCGATCAAACTCGACTGATCAACCCGGTTTCCACATCATCGAGCGGCCGTATCGGCGGCACTGGTCGGGCCTGACCAGTGCTCCGGTAGGCCGCTCGCTGGTGTTTTCAGATCAGGTCCGTCAAATCTTGATCGAGTACACGCGGGCTGCAGTCCCGGAGAACATCTGGTCCTGCTCGGCATCGCTGAACTGCGCAGCGATCTTCTTGAGGCCGTTGTAGAGCACCGGGAACGACAGCGAGAAGCGGTCGACCGGGAAGTTGCTCTCGAACATGCAGCGCCCCGGGCCGAACGCCTCGATCGTGTGCAGGTAGTACCGACCCTGCGCTGCCACGAACTCGTCAGACGTCGGGGGAGCGGCAGCGAGGTGGTAACCGAAGCCGTTGTCAGGCATGGCGAGCCCACCGATCTTTGCCACGACGTTGTCGCAGGCAGCGAGTGCCGTGATGTCGAGCTTCCACTGTTCGAAGATCTCGTCCCGCTTGCCTGCGTACTGGCCGACGCCACAGGGCGTGCCGAAATGGTCGAGCACCATCATCGTGTTGGGTGCGGCCTTGGCGAGTGACAGCATTTGGTGATTTTGGTGGTGGTAGTGCCAGGTGTCGTAGGTGAACCCACGTTCACCGAGGCGTTTGACGCCCGCGATGAAGGCAGGGTCTTGAAATTTGCCCGCGGCGTTGGCGCCGGGGATCATCATCGCTTCGGGTTCGGTGGCACGGGCGAGTGCGTCGCGGATACCACGGAAGCGACCCTGGCCGGCTTCGACGTGGGCATCAAGTACCTCGTCGAGGTGTTCGGCATCGGCCAGGTCGGTGTGGCCGACGATGGCCGCGATTGGCGGGCTCAACGGCACCTCGGCAGCGAGATACTCGGCGCTTTCGACAACGAACTCGGTTTCGCCGACCGGCTTCAGGTGGCGCGGGCCGTCGGCGCGATACGCCGAACTGCACTCTACGAAGATGGTTGCGACGACGTTGTGGCCGCTCGCCGTGTCGAACGCCAACTCGTTGGGGCCGTAGGGGCGCGCGCCGTCGGGACGCCACAGATGGTGGTGCGGATCGATGATCCGACGATCAGGATCGATGATTGGCTCAACGACCTGGTCAAGCCATTCCTGGGTTCCGTGTGCGGGTGCAGCGTTGCTCATCGCACCGTTTGTACTCGCTCAGCGAACTCCGTCGTTACGCGGAGCGCACTGAGCGGCGCTGCGGTCAGCTATTGAAGACGTAGTTGCCGTCGACGAACGGCTTGAAGATCATCAAGACGAGGCTGATCACCAGGATCAGGTGGGTGATGCCAATGCCCATCGACATCTTCTTCTTGGCGTCATCAGATGTGTCGCTGATGGCCGGCCGGATGAGAAACCAGCTGACGGCGACGGAGCCAATCCAGAGTGCGATGGTGATGGTGATCCACCACATCTCGGCGAGCGCGAACTTGTTCACACCGGCCATCCCCATGCCGACGACCCACAGCAGGATCAGTGCGGGGAACACGAGCTTCATGTGCAGCGCAGCCATGGCGCTGGTTTCGCCGGCACGCTGCATCCGCGGATACAGGAACAGCGGGCCGAATGCGGCGACGATGCTGAGGACGTGGACGAGATAGAGAAGCTTGACGAGAGTCTGGCTCTCGTTGAGGAAGATGGCGATCACGGGCGGAACGCTACCCGCTCGCAAGTTGGGTCGGTAGCCTGCAGGTATGTCCGACACGGCTCCCGACGCCCAGCGCAGTTACATCGTGCGAACCATGGGGTGCCAGATGAACGATCACGATTCCGAGCGGATCTCTGGCCTCCTCGAAGCTGATGGTCTCGTACGCGCCGAATCTGAGTCGGATGCCGATGTCGTGGTGCTCAACACGTGCTGTATCCGAGAGAACGCCGACAACAAGTTGTACGGCAACCTGGGCCACCTGAAGACCTGGAAGGGCAAGAAAGACGGCCGCCAAATCGTCGTGGCAGGCTGCCTTGCTCAGAAAGATCAAGAACTTGTCGCCCAAAAGGCCGGCCACGTCGATGTCGTGATGGGCACGCACAACGTGCACCGAGCAGCCGAACTGCTCGAAGCGTCGAAGTCGTCTGAGGTCCCGATCACCGAGATCCTTCAAGAAGCGGTCATCGACGACCATGCGATGTTCCCGTCGGCGCTTCCAGCGCGTCGTGAGACCTCGTACAACGCGTGGCTCACGATCCAGATCGGCTGCGACAACAACTGTGCGTTCTGCATCGTGCCAGCAGTTCGCGGCGCCGAGATCAGCCGCCCGTACGTCGACATTGTTGGCGAAGCCGAACAGCTCGCAGCTGACGGCGTCACCGAGGTCACGCTGCTCGGTCAGAACGTCAACAGCTATGGCCGCGACTTGCAGCTTGCTGCCCGCCAGGGTGGCGACGAGTCGGCCAAGCTGCGGCCGCTCTTTTCGAGCCTGCTCCGCGACGTCGGTGCGGTCGAAGGCATTCGTCGCGTGCGGTTCACGAGCCCGCACCCGAAAGATATGCGGCCCGACACGTTTGCGGCGATGGCCGAAACGCCCGAGGTCTGCGAGCACCTGCACTACCCGTTGCAGTCCGGCAGTGATCGTGTGCTTGCCCTGATGCACCGCGGCTACACCGGCGCTCGCTACCTGGAACGACTCGGGCAAGCTCGTGCAGCCATCGATGATCTCGCTGTTTCGACCGACATCATCGTCGGTTTCCCGGGCGAGACCGAAGACGACTTCGAGCGCACCCTCGAAGTAGCGGCGGCTGCCGAATACGACTACGCCTACACGTTCATCTTCTCGCCGCGACCCGGCACCGAAGCCGCCGACATGGAGGCCGACTTCGTCGAAGCCGCCGTGGCGAGCGAGCGGTTCCAGCGCCTGCGCATCGTCGTCGAGCGTTCGGCACTGTTGAAGCACGAGGCACGCGTCGGTCGCGTCGAAGAAGTGCTGGTCGAAGGCCCGAGCAAACGCCTTCCCAACGTGATCAGCGGACGTACCCGCCAGAACAAGCTGGTTCATTTTGTGCCGCCGCGTCCGCTGCGGACCGGCAGCTATGCCACGGTCCGTATCAACCGGGCCGCGCCGCACTTCCTCGAAGGCGACTTCGTCGAGTTCCTTTCCGAGCCAGCACACAAGATCCGCATCCCCGTCTCGGCCCTGTAGGCAGCACGGCCCCCTGGCCCGCGGGCCAGCAAGTTCGTTGGGCAAGTTCGGTCGGCAACATCGTTCGGCAGCATCGTTCACGACGGCCTGGCCTGCCCGGCACTACATTGAGCCTCGATGGGTGAAGCGACCGACGATCTGCAGCTGGCCGAGTATCGATCGAGCATCGACAACATCGATGCTGCGCTGGTGCACTTGCTCGCCGAGCGGTTCAAGGTCACCAAGGCAGTCGGGCGGTACAAGGCAACAGCCGACCTGCCGGCAGCCGACCCGGCTCGCGAGGAGATCCAGATCGCACGGCTTCGTTTGATGGCCGAGGCAGCTGGCCTCGACCCGACGTTCACCGAGAAGTTCCTCCGGTTCATCGTCGCTGAAGTGATCCATCATCATCAGCGCATCGCCGAAGGCGAACAGCTCTGACCAGCCGGCCACCACGCGTCGCGGTCATTGGATCCACCGCATCGGGCAAGTCGTCGGTCGCCATGGCCGTTGCAGCCGAACTCGGTGACGTCGACGTGATCTCGGTCGACTCGATGCAGGTCTATCGAGGCATGGACATCGGCACGGCCAAGCCGTCGACGAACGACCAGCGAGCTGTCCGCCATTACTGCATCGACCTCGTCGACGCGACCGCTGAGTTCACGGTCGCCGAATTCAAACGGGCGCATGCAACAGCACTCGACGACATTGCCGGCCGGGCTCGGCGCGCCCTACTCGTCGGCGGGACCGGGTTGTATCACCGCGTCGTGATCGACGACTTCGACCTGCCAGGCGAGTGGCCCGAGGTGCGGGCCGGTCTCGATCATCACGAGACGAACACGCTCTATCAGCGGCTTCGCGAGCTGGACCCGAAGGCCATCGAGAAGATCGACCCCGAGAATCGCCGGCGTCTGCTGCGTGCACTCGAAGTGACGATCGGTAGCGGCCAGCCCTTCAGTTCGTTCGGGCCGGGGGTCGACCACTATCCCGACACAGGGGTAGCGCAGGTCGGTCTGCGCTGGCCCAGGCCGGTCATTACTGAGCGCATCGAAACCCGCGTGCACGCCATGATCGATGGCGGATTGATGGCTGAAGTGGCAGCGTTGAGCGATGCAGGATTCTCCAAGACGTCTGCCCAGGCGCTTGGTTATAAAGAAACCCTGCAACATCTTCGTGGCGAGATCAGCCACGATGAAGCAGTGGCGATGATTATCACCCGAACACGGCAGTTCGCTGTCCGTCAGGAGCGATGGTTCCGTCGCGATCCACGCGTACGCTGGATTGACATCGAGAGCGATCCGGTCGCCGAAGTGGCGCCCACCGTGATCGAAGAACTGCAGCGAGCATGACGACCCTGACTCTGACTAAGCACCACGGCCTCGGCAACGACTTCCTGGTGCTCTTCGACCCGCCTGATGTCAACCACGCGCTCCTCGCAACACAGCTCTGCGATCGCCACACCGGCCTCGGAGCCGATGGCCTCCTGTTGGCGCACGACGCCGAGGGTTATGCAGCGAAGATGACGCTGTACAACGCCGATGGCTCACGTGCAGAGATGAGCGGGAACGGCATTCGCTGCTTCGCTCAGGCAGTCGCTGCACGTCGTGGCGACCTCGGCCCGCAGCTGATCCTCACCGATGCAGGCGACCGAGTGGTCGTGCTTGCCAGCACCGATGACGAGCACACCATCTCGGCCCAGGTCGAGATGGGCGAAGTCGGCGTTATCGACGAGCCAATGGGCTGGGCAGCGCTTGCCTGTCACCCCGATCGACCCGTTGCGCACCTCACCATGGGCAACCCCCACAGCGTTGTCGGCGTTGACGAAGTCGCTGTTGTCGACTTGGTCGACCTCGGCGGCAAGGTTCCGCACGTCAACCTCGAGATTGTCGAGCCGGGCCCCGAAACCAACGCCATCACCATGCGCGTCCACGAGCGTGGCGCTGGGATCACCTTTGCCTGCGGCACGGGTGCTTGTGCATCGGCGTATGCCGCAGCGCAGTGGGGGCTCGCTACACCGATCGACGGTGAGGTCATTGTCCACATGGACGGTGGAAGCGCCAGCGTCAGGTTCTCGCCCGAAAATCCGACACTCGCTGTGCTCACCGGGCCAGCGACACATATCGCAACGATCCAGGTGCCACTGCAATGAGAAGGACAGCGTGACGACTCCGTACAACGAAGCACTCGCCGAAACACTGATCGACCGGACAATCCGGGAGAAGATCGTGCTGGTCGCAGTGACACTTCCCGGCGACGACGAAGAGTCCACCGAAGCAAGCCTGAACGAGCTTGCTCTGCTGATCGACACGGCGGGTGCCGACGAGGTTGGCCGCATGGTCCAGAAGCGGGCCGCTCCCGATCACACCTGGTACATCGGCAAAGGCAAGGTCGAAGAACTCAAGCAGCTCTGCCTCGCTGTTGACGCTGACACCGTGGTGTTCGATAACAACCTGGGGCCGGCGCAACAGTTCAACCTCGAGAAGGTGTTGGGTCGAACGGCGATCGACCGCACCGCCGTCATTCTCGATATTTTTGGACAGAACGCACACACGCTCGAAGGCAAGGCGCAGGTCGAACTCGCTCTGCTGCGCTACCGACTCCCGCGGCTCCGTCGCGGCCTCTCCGACAAGCAGGCGCAGCAGCGCGGCGG
>JBNMOS010000153.1:0-7753 GCA_051275435.1 Ilumatobacter sp. | reverse complement strand
TGTGCTGATTGCCTTCGCTGCCGTATCCGGTCGGGTACGAGGCACGGCGATCACACCAGCGATTCTGTTCACCGGAATCGGGTTCGTGCTGGGCAGCGAAGTCTTGGACACGATCGGGTCAGGGCTGACGGTTGGCGACATCCGGCTGCTGGCCGAGGTGACCCTCGCGCTCGTCCTGTTCAGCGATGCCTCCGCACTCAATGCTCGCAAGCTCTCTCGCGAGGCCGGGTTCCCGGCACGGCTGCTCGGGATCGGTCTGCCGCTGACGATCATCTTCGGAGCGGGGGCCGCACTCTGGCTCTTCCCCGACCTGCTGCTGTTCGAGGCGATCGTGTTGGCCGTGCTCCTCGCCCCCACCGATGCCGCACTCGGTCAGACCGTGGTGTCTGACAAGAGGTTGCCGTCGCGGGTGCGCCAAGGCCTGAACGTCGAAAGTGGCTTGAACGATGGCGTGTGTGTGCCGCTGCTTTTTGCTGCGGTCGCGTTCGCCGAGCTCGAGGAAGCACCAACCTTCGAGGGTGAGATCATTGTTGACCTCCTCAAGGAGGTCGGCATTGCGATCGCTGTCGGAATCGCCGTTGCCGCAGTGGTCGGATTCGTGGTGACCACCTCGAAGCGGCGTGGATGGCTCGACGAAGCATGGGCGCAGGTCGTGCCACTCGCAGCAGCGGCGTTGGCATATACAACGACCGCCGAATTGGGCGGCAGTGGCTTCATCGCGGCCTTTGTGGCCGGGCTGCTCTACGGGCGCATGTTGGGCGCGACCACTGCTCACTCGACGACCCGGTTGATGGAAGAAGTGGGCGGTGTACTGAGTGCCGTGACGTTCTTCGTCTTCGGCGCCATCCTGATCGGCACCGGCGTCCCGGACCTCGACCTCACCACCATTGTCTACGCAGTGCTCAGCCTCACCGCGGTACGGATGATTCCGGTTGCGCTCTCGCTCATCGGTTCGGGCACCGCGGGACCCACGATGGCGTTCACCGGATGGTTCGGACCTCGCGGCCTGGCCACCATCGTGTTCATGCTCACGATTATCGAGGAATCGAACCTCCCCGGCACCGAACGGATTGTGCAGGTCGCCACAGTCACCGTGCTCCTCAGCGTTGTCGCTCATGGCGCAAGCGCACCCTGGCTCACCAATCGCTACGTGCAATGGTTTTCCAAGCAGGGCAAATCGTCAGAGCCCGACTCAGACGAACCGCACTCCAACGAACCAGCGACAATCGTCACCCATGCGCATCGGAGCTTGTGGGCTCACCGACCACAGCAACAGGACTGAGCAACGCTTCGGGGAACTCACGCGCGAGCTGCTGGCGAAGCGCCACGACTGCGCTGGCGAACAGCGCAATGAAGATCAGCCCCCGCCACCACGACTGCAAGGGCTCGCTCGGCACGAGGTAGACCACCAGCAGGAAGGCCCCGGATGCCGAAAACCACGCAACGGCGGGATTGGTCAACAGCACCGGCACCAGCTTTCCTCTGAGCCATGTTGCGGTAGTGGACGGACCGGCCAGCGCAGCGAACCCCGCAATGAGCGCACCATACGCCAGGCCGGCCATGGCCAGACCACGGAGGAGTTCGGTTCCAATCACCGTTGCCGCCCGAGCTGCGCCCTGCGCTCCCGAGATGTCTCCGACTGCAGCCTCGACAGCCCCCACCGAAACGCGAAGACCGACCAACACCACCACGCTCCCGACGATGATCGCCAACCCGACTTCGCGGATCGCCTCACGCCGTCGCTGCCCTGCGAGATACACAGCGGTTCCGTACAGCACCACGACCAAGAGAAACAGAATGACACTCAGCGCGTCGATCAGACGCACGGCATCCTGCGCCGCGGCGAGTTCCTCTGACTCGATGATCGTGACCCTGCCGACGTCCTCGGGCAGCTTGTCGACCACGTCGACTGACAGTCCAAACTCAAGACCAACCTGTTTGACCAGCTCACGAAGTTCCAGCGTGACAGTGCCATCGGCTGTTGAAAGAGCGGGCCCCGTGTCATCTCGAAGGATGCGGACCAGTGTTTCATGTGCCGTTCTGTTCACGTCGCTCCAAATGCCGCGAACCCGATCGGTGCCGAGCAGGCGGTTCACGCCGTTGGTCGCTGGGTCGCGTAGGGCGGCGGCAAACAGGCCAGCAAGTGCATCGACGTTGTCTGGAAGTCGGGTATCGAGCTCCTGAGCGATGTCGATGGATTCGTAGAGCTCATCGACGAGGTAGGCCGCCAGCAGGCCGCGTACATCATCGTTCGCGAGGAGTTCGTCGGTGACTGCCACCCACTCGTCTGTGTCGAGAAGCTGCCTATCGACCCAGACGTTGAGACCTGAGACAACTGCCAGAACGGTGGCGAACACGATCAGTGCGTGGACGACCCATCTGGGTGAGCGGCGCGCCGTGACACCCCCAATTCTTGGTTCGGAATGTTGAGTATTGAGTCGCCCGCCAGCTTCGTCGTCGTGTTGTTTTGGGTGCTCCATCGGTGCGAACTTTAGCTGCTCGCCGATTGCTCGTCACCGGCTGGCGTGCCGGCTATCGGCTGGTAATCACGGACTCGACGAGTAATCCTGATCGCCATCGCGAGCAAGGGTGCCGAGAGGGTCGCACCCAACAATCCGGCAATGGCTGCGCCAACAATTGTCGAAACGATGTTGGCAATCGGGTGTATCGAAAGTTTGTCGCTCGTGAGCTTCGTCGTCATCACCGTTTGCACCACGTTCTGAACAACGAGGATCACGACGAGCAGTATCAGCGCCTCGCTGAGCCCAGCAGAACCCAGAGCCACGAGGAAGGCGAAGATAGCGGAGAAGATTGCCCCGAGGTATGGGATGTATGACGTCATAAACGTTACCAATGCCACCGGGAACGCCAACGGAATATCGAGCACGACCATCGTCGCACCGATGATGACTGCCGTGGTGAAACTCGAAACGGTAAGTGCCGAAAAGCCCTGCCGGATCACCGCGGTGGCGTCGTCAACAACGTCGCGGCCGAGGTCCTGCGGCACCCCGAGGTGGCTCCCGACCCAGTCGCGAACCCGCGCCCAGTCGGCCAGGATGAAATACAAGAGGAACAGACCCAGGAAGCATCCGGCGAAGAACGAGATGACTCCGGAGAACGCAGTGGTGAACCAGCCCGCCAACCCGGGGATGAGATCAACGCCGAACTGCTTCGCCTGATCGAGCCGATCCGCTGCCACCCCCGCATCGACATCGAAGCCCTGCAGCCAACCGTCGATGCTCTGGAGGCCGGCTGTCAGCTGGCGGCTGATCTCGTCGCCTTGATCCACCATGCCGTTGATGGCCGTCATCGCTGACCCGATGATCGCGGCGACAATGCCGAGGAGCACGAGCAAGGCGCCGACGCCACGGGGAACCTTGCGCCGCTCCAAGATGTCGACGAGTGGCGAGGCCAACATCCCGATCACGGTGGCGATCACCAAAGGCACAACGAGGCCCGACATGGCAGCGAGTGCCGAGTAACTCACCGTCGCCACTGCCAAGATGCCAAGGAGTAGCCAACTGGCCCGCCCCCATCGGACCAAGACTGGATCAGCCGCGCGGGGTGAGCGATTCGCTGGATTTGTCATCGGAACCGACATCAGAATAAGTTAACTTCCATCACGACGCATCGTTGCGATGACCGAGCACGACCGGCAGGCCTAGCAGGGCGGCACGACTCGGTGTATCTTCAAAATTTCAGGGCCGCTCGGCAGCCAAGTCCGAGCAGCATTTTGTTCACAAACGAGGGAGAATTCAATGGCGTTGGGCCCAATCGAGGTACTGCTGATCGGCTTTCCTGGCAATCAGTTCAACGGCGAGATCGTCCCCGAAATCGAACGGCTGATCAACGAAGACATCATTTCGCTCATCGATGCATTACTGCTGACCAAGGACGAAAACGGTGACGTAGTGTTCACGGAATTCGATGAGGAAGGTGGCAACGAGGACGCGGCCCGCCTGGCCGCCCTGATCGATCAGATCGATGATCTCATTTCTGATGAAGACGTCGACATTCTCGCCGCAGGCCTTGAGCCAAACTCATCGGCTGCGATCTTGATCTTCGAGCACACTTGGGCGAAGCCCCTCCGCGACGCGATCACCGCGTCCGGCGGCGTGCTCGCAGCGCAATTCCGCGTTCCAGGTCCCGCCATTGACCAACTACTCGCCGAGCTCGCAGCCAGCGAATGATCACAACCGAATCGAACGAGAGGAATCAGACATGAGACGTGGAGTCGGACGTGGAGTTGGACGCAGAGGTCGGCCAGGTTTGGTCGGAACGATGGCCAGAACCGCCGTCGTCGCGGGCACAGCGTCAGCAGTGGTCGGAGGCGCCAGCAACCGCCAAAACCAAAAGGCTGCCGCAACGGCTCAGAACGCTGCAGCCCAACAAGCAGCGTTCCAGTCCCAGGCAGAAATCGCCGATTTGCAGGCTCAGGTCTCAGCAATGAACGCCCCGCCAGCTGCGGCGCCTGCACCTGCTGCCGCGCCGGCTGGCAACGATCTGATCGCCGAGCTCACTCAGCTTGGCGACTTGAAGGCAGCCGGACTGCTCAACGAGGCCGAGTTCGCAGCAGCGAAGGCGAAACTCCTCGGCGGCTGAATTTTTTGATCACCTGACGAAACTCTGGCACTCAAGCTGCCAGAGTTTCGTCATGCCGTTCAGAGCCCCGAGTCCGTCCCCGTTCCCCGTTGACATCGGCGTGATCACCGATGAGTTCGACCTCAGCACAATCACCAGCGGTGACCTCATTTTCGCCGCTGTCGCGATCGTCGCCAGCATCGTCCTCGCGATGGTGGTCAAGAGTGCTTTGCGCCGGATTCTGAACGGGATCGACGACGTACCGGTGCTGGCGGGAGACGTCGTCGCCAAGATCGTCAGCTACGTGATCATGACCTTCGGCGTCGTCTTCGCACTCGAGGCACTCGGCTTTTCGCTGGGGCTCCTGGGATCACTCCTGCTGCTGCTGATCGTTTTGGTCGTGCTGGCAGCAAAGCCGCTCTTGCAAGACCTCGGTGCCGGCCTCATCATCCAGCTGCGCCGCCCGTTCAGCATGGGGGATCAGGTATCGATCGAGGGCACCGAAGGCAACATCGACGAAGTCAGCGCCCGCACGGTTCGCGTCATCACCGTCGACGGCAAGCGTGTCCACTTCCCCAACCGCAAGGTGCTCGAAGGTGCGATTACCAACCTCACCGCCGAAGGCCGACGATTGACCACGTTCACCGTCGGAGCGGCGTACGACACCGACCTCGACCAGGCCCGAGCCGTCATCGTCTCCGCCATGGTGTCCGCAACCACCGTGCTGTCAAACCCGGCGCCAGAGGCGTTCGTTCAGGAGTTCGGCGATTCCACGATCAACATTGCGTGCCGGTTCTGGCACGAACCCGAAATCCAGGCCGAGTGGGTGGCGCGCGATGAAGCGATGAGGGCAGTGAAGCGTGCCCTCGACGCCAACGGCATCACGATTGCATTCCCGCAGCGCGTCGTGTGGTCGGGGGCCTCGAACGACTGAGCGAGTCAGGCGACGATGGCGATCCCGTCGCCGAGAGCCTTGGCGCCGAGCACGACAAACAAGACCATCATGACGGTGTTGTTGTTTGCGACAAGCCAATCTTTCATCACGGTCAACATGCCCTCGGCCTTTGAACCGAGCACCAGGTTGAACAGCACCGGTGCCGCCACGGTCAGCGAAGCGATCGCCACAAAAATGGCCAACGTGGTGATTTCCTCGCTCGACGACAAGCCGCTGCCAGTGATCTTCGCGACGGCCGAAAACGTCAAACCGAGGTTCTTCGGGTTGACGCCTGCCAGCAAGAACGCAAGGCCGAAGGACTTCACGAGATTGAACTGATCGATTTTCGCCATCCACCCTGGCATCTCGGGCTCGGTGTCACCCGTTGGCCGGCTTGACCACTGCTTCGCCCCAAGCAGGAAAAACAGGGCGCCGATTGCGATCTTGATCCAACCGCCGCTGTCTGCTTCGCCTCCGCCAGAACCTTCGAGGCCCAGCGCGAGAACGACGGTTCCAGCCACCGTCAACCCGACGATCCACCCCAGTAAAAAACCAAGGCTGTTCACTGTGGCCTTCGCCGTGAACAGCATCAAAATGACTGCGATTATCGGTACGGGGCTGATCGCCACACCGACGGCATTGCCCAAAAGATCACCGATTGCAGCACCCATGCCCACTCCTCAGACCCGACTCAAGAATTGCATGTGTGATCTCCTGATTGATTTGGCATGACGACTGAAATATAGCCAAATTGCTTGCTCGCACGCCAGACAGAACACTTGCCGAGACTTCGGTCCGGTTGACCGCCCGCCCTCGGCTGACGGTCAGTGCGAGTGGGCGGCCGCGACGGGGTCTTCTTCGGCCCAGCCGTAGTGCATCCGGCCGTGGTCGGCGTTGGCCGCCATGATCCCGCCGACTGTGCCGTCTGACCAGGGCGCGCCGGGGATTTTCGACGCAAGATCATCGTCGGACAGTTCGGCGAGTAACGCGATCGTGTCGGCACGCACGGCCTGACCGATGCGTACCAGTTCGGCAAACGGCTTGCCGTTGTGCTCGGCCTTCCATTCTTCGGTCCACCCGTGGATCGACGCCATGATCTCTTCCATCGTTTGTTGCGACCCGTCGCTGTTCAGACGCGGAGCGAGGCCTTGGTCGCCACCGACGTGACGGCGGAACATCGCGTTCCAATTCTGTTCGATCAGCGTGGTGTGGACGAAGTGGTCAGCAAAGGACCAACGGCTCTCAGCATCGTGCTCGCTGAACGTGCGCGGCGCCGTCAACTCGTCTTCCGACATCGCCCCGAGTCGCTCGAGCAACCAGGCTCGGTCACGGTTCAGTTTGATCTCGATCTCAATACGGTCCATCAACCGACCGTAGTGATCGGCACCGACGGATGACGGCGTCGGAGCAAGGCATCGGGCCAGCCAGCCAGCCAGCCAGCCGACGGAGTGATCGAGAACGATGTCGCCGGGCTTCGTCACCACCACCCGCGCAGTGTCAGTCTGAGGGGATGAACTCCGAGCACCTTCCATCGTTTTCCCTCGACGGAAAGATCGTCGTGGTCACCGGAGCGTCCCGCGGTATCGGGCGTGGCCTCGTCGACGCGCTCGCCGCCGCAGGTGCCACCGTTGCCCTGACCGCTCGCTCGTCCGACGAGGCCTCCACCATCGCCACTGAAGTCGTGGCAGCCGGAGGCCGCGCGTCCGGCCATGTGATGGACGTTGCCGACGTCGGCTCGATCAACGCCGCCTTCGACGACATCGCGCAGCAGCACGGTCGTGTCGATGTGCTCGTCGCGAACGCTGGGCTCGGGGCAAACCATCCAGCGGTCGACGTCACCGAGGCCGACTGGGACGACATGATGGACGTCAACGCGAAGGGCCTTTTCTTCACCGCACAGGCGGCCGGCAAGATCATGCTCGAACAGGGCTCCGGCCGGATTGTCGCCATGAGCTCGCAGGCATCGCTCGTTGGCATTCCCGACCACGCCGTGTACTGCGCGTCGAAGGGCGCCGTCAACCAACTGGTGCGCGTGCTCGCATTGGAGTGGGGGCCGCTCGGCATCACCGTGAACGCCGTTGCTCCGACCTTCATCTACACGCCCGGAACTGCCGAGCGCCTCGACGATCCCGAGTTTCGACGTGGCGTCGTCGATCGAATTCCAATGGGTGACGTCGGCACGATTGCTGACGTTGCCGGCGCTGTCATCTACCTCGCGTCAGACGCCGCGGCCATGGT
>JBNMOS010000152.1:0-7914 GCA_051275435.1 Ilumatobacter sp. | reverse complement strand
CGTCGAGGCCGCGGATCAGGTCGAGCACTGCACGGACCTTGGAGGCCGAGGTGCGGACGTACTTGGCGGTGGCCTTCGTACCGGAGCGTTCGCCGGCGACGTAGGACTTCTCGTTGAGCTTGGGGCCGGTCATTAGCGACGTGCTCCTCGTTCTTGGCCCGCGTGGAACTTGAAGGTGCGGGTGGGGCTGAACTCACCGAGCTTGTGGCCGACCATCGACTCGGTCACGTAGACCGGGACGTGCTTACGACCGTCGTGGACGGCAAGCGTGTGGCCGACCATGTCGGGGATGATGGTCGAGCGACGGCTCCAGGTCTTGATGACCTTGCGCTCGCCGGCTTCGTTCTGGGCATCGATCTTCTTGAGCAAATGCTCGTCGACGAAGGGGCCCTTTTTGAGACTGCGTGTCATGTGTCTGTATCTCTTTCTCAGCCAGCGCGTTAGCGACGGCCACGTCCCGAACGACGGCGGCGGATAAGGAGGTCCTGACTCGGCTTCTTCTTGTTGCGAGTTCGGCTCTCGGGCTTGCCCCATGGGGACACTGCTGGGCGACCACCGGAGGTGCGACCTTCGCCACCACCAAGGGGGTGATCGACAGGGTTCATCGCAACACCACGGGTCTGGGGCTTGACGCCCTTCCAGCGGTTACGACCGGCCTTACCGATCTTGATCAACTCGTGCTCGGAGTTACCGACTTCGCCGACAGTTGCACGGCAGTCGATGAGCACGCGGCGCATCTCGGTGGACGGCATACGCAGCGTTGCGTGAGCGCCGTCCTTAGCAACGAGCTGCACGGAAATACCGGCCGAACGGCCGATCTTGCCACCCTGGCCGGGACGCAGTTCAACGTTGTGAATGGTGGTACCAACCGGGATAAACCGGAGTGGCATGGCGTTGCCGGGCTTGATGTCCGAGCCCTGGCCGGAGACCACGTGGTCACCGACACCGAGGCCACGGGGAGCCAAGATGTACGCCTTCTGGCCGTCTGAGTAGTGCAGGAGTGCAATACGGCAGGTGCGGTTGGGGTCATATTCAATGGCGGCGACCTTGGCGGTCACGCCATCTTTGACTCGCTTGAAGTCAATGATGCGGTACTGCTGCTTGTGGCCGCCACCGCGGTGACGGCTGGTCTTGCGGCCGTAGCTGTTGCGACCACCGGTGCGGCTCTTCGGAGCGAGCAGCGTCTTCTCAGGCGTCGTCTTGGTGACGTCGCTGAAGTCGGAGCTCGTCTGGAAGCGACGGCCGGGTGATGTGGGCTTGCGTGAACGAATAGCCATGATGCGCTCAGTTCTCGAACAGCGGGATTTCGCCCGCTGCCAGGGTAACGATGGCCCGCTTTTGGCTGGGCTTCTGACCGACTCGGTTGGTACCGCGGGTGCGCTTGCGCTTGCCCTGACGGTTGAGCGTGTTCACCTTGCGGACCTCGACGCCCCAGATGCTCTCGATCGCATCGCGGATCTCGGGCTTGGAGGCCGATTTGGCCACTTCGAAGGTGTACACACCGGTCTCGATAAGGGCGTAGCTCTTCTCGGAAACGATCGGAGCGATAATGATGTCGCGGGGATCCTTCATGTCAGGACTCCTCTTCCTTCTTCAGCTGCGAAGCCGGGCGGGTGAAGCCAGCGGCCTTGGCGGCTTCTTCGGTGGCGAACCACACTTCAGCGACCGTCCGGTTGTAGAACGACGTGTCGGGAAGGTGGTAGAGCATCGAGCCGGCGTTGCCCTTGATGGGGAAACCATCAGGCATTTCGTCGCCTTCGATTGGAGCGTGCGAGCCTTCGCCGTGCGGCGAAACATCAGCCTCAGCGGCGGGCTTGTCGGCCTTTGGCGCTGCGGCCTGTACGTCACTAGAAGGAACGACGTCCTTGCTAAAGACGAGCCAGTCGTTGCACAGCACGTCGTACGTGTTGAGCTCGCCGGGGCTGATGACTTGCACGTGCGGCAGGTTGCGGAAGCTCAAGGCTGCGTTGGCATCGTCACGGCCGACAACCACGAGCACAGTGCCCGAGATGTCGAGTGCGGCGAGGAGCGCCTTGGCGTCCTTGGTCTTCGGTGCGTCGATGCCGTAGCTGTCGACGACGATGACCTTGCCTTCGGCGGCCCGGTCAGACAATGCAGAGCGGAGGGCCGCCTTGATCATCTTCTTGGGTGTCTTTTGGCTGTAGCTGCGGGGCTTGGGAGCCAACGCCACGCCACCACCGGCGAATTGCGGTGCACGGATCGAGCCTTGACGGGCGTTACCGGTGCCCTTCTGGGCGTATGGCTTGCGACCGCCACCTCGCACCTCGGCGCGAGTCTTGGCGCTCTGCGTGCCGGCACGACGTGAGGCGAGCTGAGCGGTGACGACCTGGTGCATCAACGGCACGTTCGGCTCGAGGCCAAAGATTGCGTCGTCGAGGTCGACCGAGCCAGCGTCTTTGCCGGAAGCGTTCTTGAGAGTCAGTGATGCCATGTCAGGAAGCCTTTCCAGCGAGCTTGACGGCGTTGCGGACGATGACCACGCCGCCGGCGGGGCCAGGGACAGAGCCCTTGATGAGCAGAATGTTGCGCTCGAGGTCGCTCTTGACGACTTCGAGGTTCTGCGTCGTGACCTGCTCGTGACCCATGTGGCCTGCCATGCGCATGCCTTTAAAGACACGGGCCGGGAAGGCGCACTGGCCGATAGCGCCAGGCTTGCGGTGGTTCTTGTGAGCACCGTGCGAGGCAGGTGCTCCCTTGAAGTTGTGACGCTTCATGACACCGGCAAAGCCCTTACCGCGGCTGGTACCGGTCACATCGACCTTGGTGCCAGCGGCGATCTGCTCGACAGTGATTTCTTGGCCGACTTCGAAGCCGTCGACGGAATCGAGGCGCAGCTCAACGAGCCGCTTACCCGGCTCAACGCCAGCTTTCTCGAAGTGCCCGGCCTGTGGCTTGTTCAGCTTGTTGGCCTTCTTCTGTCCGTAGGTCACCTGCAAAGCGGTGTACCCATCACGTTCAATGGTCTTGATCTGCACGATGCGCATAGGTTCAACACGAAGCATCGTGACGGGGACGACTTTGTCGTCCACCCACGTTTGCGTCATGCCGACCTTTTCGCCGACGATCGCTTGTTGTGCCATTTCCGGCAGCCTTTCCGTTGTCCAAGCCATCCGGCGATATACCGGCGGCTCTCCACGCAAATGCTCCGGGCCTGGACGCACCAATGTTGGTGCACTCAGACGCTCGGAGCACGATTAATGAGGTTGCCGTGCGGTTCCGTTCCCAACAACGGGGAGGGCCTACACGAACATCGTTTGTCGTTCTTGTCGTTCAACGGGACGAATCCCGATGACGGCCATGCAATGGTACGGGCACCCTCACGCGAACCCAACTCGCGTGTTCATGCGGTTTTCCCCAGAAGCGCGTGACTCGCGACACTTCCTGGCCAATTCGAGGTCAGGTCTTCAGCTGCTGAGCCAGAATCGCGTCATCTCGGGACAGGGAACAGCGGAATCCGCCGTCAATCGTCCCGAGATCTGCCCAGAATCAGGAGCCGGCGTTGATGAGCTGGTCGACGGGGGCGAAATCGTCGGTGAGGATCGTTGCTCCGTCGATGAAGCTGGAAAAGTCGGCGACCACTTCGCCAGGATCGTCAACGGCGAGTCGGAGTGCATCAAGCGCGACCGGGTCGATTGGCGTGTCACTCGCAATGATCACCGCATTGCCACGGCGGCCCGCAGCAATTGCTTCACCACGGATCACGACAACATGGTCGAGCACGCGAGCGATCGTGGCAGCTTCGGCGGCGAGGAATCGCTGCTGGCCACCATCGATGATGTTGGCGGCGTACATTCCACCGGGGCGCAGCACACGGTCAACTTCTTCGATGAACTCTTCGGTCGCGAGGTGAAAGGGCACCGACCGGCTGCCGAAAGCGTCGCCAATCACGATGTCAGCGCTGTCGTCGGCGACTTGATCAAGCGCGAGCCGGGCATCACCGATGACGATTCGGATCGGCTCGGGCTCATTGCGATCGAGGCCCATCTTGCTCTCGACCACATCGATCAGGTCGCCGTCGATTTCGAACACGGTCTGATTCGTGCCGGGAGCGATGTCCCGTATGTACCGCGGGATGGTCAATGCTCCCCCGCCCAGATACACGATGTCATTGGCTGCAGGCGCCAATTCGATCGCATCGACCAGTCGACGTACATACCAGAAGGCGAGAACTGACGGATCGTCAACATCGACATAGCTGTGGCGGAGGTCGTCGAGCACCAAGATGGTTTGCGTCGGATCATCAGCCTCTTCGACCACGGAAAGGCAGTAGTAGCTCGTCTGTATTTCGCACGGCGACTCGATGGCGACGGTTCCCAGGATCGACATCGCCGCGAGCCCGGAGATGCCCATCAGTTCCGTGACCTGCTGCTGCGGCGACGCCGTCCCTGATCCAGCGAAGAACGCCAGGGCCACGCCACTGGCCAGGAGCAGTAGGCCGGTCGCAACAATCAATGTCGAGACCCCAGCGGTGGCCACCAGCACGAAGCCGGTGAAGAAGGTGCCGAAAATCGCTCCGGCAGTACTCCAGGCTGATAGCTGGCCGACGGTCGCTCCGGTTTGGTCAAGATCTCGCAACTGCAGCTTGATGACTGCGGGCGGCACCGCACTGAGCACCGTCGCTGACGGCAAGAAGCCGAAGGCGGCAAGAATCAAGATCATCGGCCCACCGCCACCGGAGCTGCCGCTGCCGATTACACGCACAACGGGGATCGTCGTGATCGCAAGCGCGCCGCCGAGCATCAATAGCACGGGAAGCAAACGCCGCGGGTCGACACGATCAGCGAGATACCCGCCCGCCCACGCACCAAATGCGATGCCGGCAAGGATCGTGCCGATGATTCCGGTGTACGTCTCGAGGCTGACACCGACATACGGTGCAAGCAGCCGACCGGCGAGAATCTCCAGCACCAGCACGGCGGCCGATGTGCCCGCTACGAGAACAATGGCAAGCCAGCCCGGCAACGGGTGGACCATTGGTGAACGAGCGCCGTCAGGCGCTTCTTTCGACTGATTCGTCACCGCAGGAAGGGTAGGCCGACAGGCCAGCGAACAGATCGGATCCAGCCGTTGTTCGCGACTTGCCGATGCGCCCGCCATGATGATGCAATGGCCAGCAACTTGCACGTGGCAATCACTGCCCGAGGCGAGCGAAACGGGTTGGTCCAGGCGGAGGCGATGGCACTGACGGGTGGGACTCCGGACGCCGATGGCGTCGCCGTCTGCAGCCGGATCGACCGGATCGGTCGCGCCGCCTACGTGCATCGCGGTGTCCGGATCATCCTGAGCGCACGCACCATCGAGGAGCTCCGCGACGCCATCGCCGATCGAGCCAGCACCATCGCGTCAGATCGGTTCCGCATCGACGTCCATGACCCGGAACGTCGATCCCCACTCGGCCGGATCGAGATGGCGATTCTGCTTGCTGACGCGCTCGAGGAATATCCCGACTTACACGACCCGTTGCATCATTTTCTGGTCATCGTCGGCGAGCACGCTGTGCTGTTCGGAGAAATCGAATCCGAGAGCACTGCGTCGTATCGATTGCACGACAACAAGCCGTGGACAACGTCCTCGTCACTCGACGGACGGTTCTCTCGAGCACTCATCAACCTGGTGCCGGACGCAAAGTCGATCCTCGACCCCTGCTGCGGCGCCGGTTCGATCGTCGTCGAGGCTGCATCACTTGGCATCGAAGCATTCGGTGTCGACTGGAAGCCTGCCCTGGCTGGCATGACACACGAGAACCTCGCGCACTTCAATTATCCGGGCACAGTTGTTCAAGCCGACTCCCGCACCCATGTGCAGCATGCCGACGCGATCGTGACCGATCTTCCCTACGGCCATGCGATCGAAGCCGACGAGAGTGTCATCCGTGCCATCCTCGAACAATGCGCAGGCCTTGCCCCGCGTGCCGTGTTCGTCGCACCGGCCGACATCACGACCTGGCTGACCGACACCGGATTCACGAACGTCCAGGTGCACACCGTGATGAAGCGGCGCGGCTTCACCCGCTGGGTGCACGTCGTCGAAAGCACGCTGGCCTGATCACACGTCAGGGCCGGAGGCGCCAACGGTGCCCACGTGCACTTCGGTAGTCAGTTGTCGGGGCGACTGGTCAACTCGACGGTGACGTCGACGAGGGTGCCTTCACGGAGCAGCGTCACGGTGACGCTGTCGCCCGCTTCTTTGTCACGGATCGCAGCAATTACTCCGGTCGAGCCGTCTGTCGCTGAACCGTCGACGGCGACGATGAGGTCCCCAGCAAGTACGCCGGCGCCCGCGGCAGGGGTACCAGCTTCGACTCCGGTGACGATGACGCCTTGGCCACCGTCGCGTCGATCTTGGAGGCCGACACCGAAGTACGCCTCGTTCCGTTCGGCACCATTGGCCTGGGCACGCAACGCCTCGATGATCGGCAGCGCCTCGGTCACCGAGATCGCGAACCCCACGTTGGTCGCCGACGTTGTAGCGGTGTCACGGGCAACGGCGGTGTTAATCCCAATGACCTCGCCAGCAGCGTTGACGAGTGGACCGCCCGAGTTGCCCGACGAGATCGCGGCATCCGTCTGGATCAGCCCGTCGAGGAAAATGTCGGCCTGCGAGATCGTTCGATCAAGAGCGGACACGATGCCCAGGGTCACCGATGGTGCGCCATCGAGCCCAAGTGCGAATCCGATGGCAAGTGCTGCGTCGCCGAGGCGCACGCTTCCCGGATCCGCGAAGGTTGCTGCTTCGAACCCCTCACCACTCATCCGCAGCAGTGCGAGGTCGTTGCCGCGATCCGACGCCAACAGATTGACCGGTCGTGGTTCGGATTCACCGGCGAGACGAACTCTGATCGCTGTGGCGCCCTCGATGACATGTGCATTGGTGATTATCTCACCCTCGGAGGAGATAATCACGCCGGTCCCCAGCGAGGTACCGCCGCCAACGTCGGCACTGATCGTGACCACCGTCGGGGCAACGAACCTGGCTACTTCGGCGACATTGACGCGGGCTTCGATGACGTCACGTGGCTCAGCAATCTGCACGGCTTCGTCGCTTCCTCGCGTCGGAGGTTTGTCGAGCCACGTCGAAATCTGGCTGCCCAGCAGCGCTCCGGTCAGCCCGGCGACCCAGGCAACCACGCCGACGATGCCAACAAAGATAAAGCGCCGACGCGGACGATTCCGGCCAGCAGGTGGCGCGGGAGGCAGGGGTGTTGCACCCTGCTCGGGGGGCGGAAGAAACATTGGTGGCTGAGTTGCCATGGTGTCTGTCTATCGGGCACAACTGGGGCCCGCCGGATCGAGTCACCAGGTTCACACCTGTTTCACAACTCGGCGTCGTGCCGCACCCGAGCGAAAACGACAACGGCGGCGCACTTACCCCAAATATTGGAGGAAGTGCGCCGCCGTCATGCGGTCAGTGAGACCGTCACTCGGGAAGAGTGATCAGCCGTTCTGGATCTTGATTTCGATGTCGACGCCGGCCGGCAGCTCGATGCGCTGCAGGCTGTCGATCGTCTTGGCGTTCGGACCAACGATGTCGATGAGACGCTTGTGGACACGGATCTCGAAGTGTTCGCGAGAGTCCTTGTCGACGTGCGGCCCCTTGATCACCGTGTAGCGATGCTTCGCTGTGGGCAGCGGGATCGGGCCACGAACGGTGGCGTCGGTGCGGGTGACCGTTTCGACAATTTTCTTCGTCGACTGGTCGATGATCTCGTGGTCAAATGCCTTGAGACGGATGCGGATGCTCTGTGCCATGGTCAATCAGCTCACTTCAGGATCTTGGTGACGCGGCCGGCACCAACAGTGCGGCCACCTTCACGGATAGCGAAACGGAGACCTTCGTCCATAGCAATCGGCTTACCCAACTGCACCGTGATCTCAACATTGTCACCAGGCATCA
>JBNMOS010000151.1:0-7991 GCA_051275435.1 Ilumatobacter sp. | reverse complement strand
CGCGCCGCAGCCTCGTCACCGAACTGGTCGAACCCGCCGAAATTCCTAATGCCACGTCGCTGAACACGGCAGTGATGACATCGTCACGCATCTTCGGGCCGGCAGTCGGTGCAGTTCTTGTCGGCGTGATCGGCACCGGGTGGTGCTTCATCTTGAACGGGGTCACGTTCTCAGCGATCATCTTTTCGCTCACATCGCTGCGCCGCGACGAGATGTTCATGTCGACGCCACGGCCGAAGGGCGGCCAACCAGTGCGCGAAGCCCTTCGGTTCATTTCGGGCCGCCGCGACCTGCTCGTGCTGTTCGTCGTACTGCTGATCGTGTCAACCTTCTCGTTCAACCAGCAGGTCGTCTTCCCCAAACTGGCCGAACAGCGGTGGGGCGGTGACCAGGCATTCGGCTACGTACTCGGTGTGATGTCGGTGGGCTCGCTGACCGGTGCGTTGTTGACCGCGCGTCAGCATCGCGTGTCGATGCGCTGGTACTTCGGCAACATTGTCGTGCTCGCCGTTGCCGGGTTCGGGATTGCCTGGTCGCCGAATATTTGGGTGGCATTCCTGTGGGCGGTGCCGCTCGGCGCAGGGTCATCCGGATTCATCACTGCCGCAAATGCGATCATGCAGCAGGAAAGCCCGAGCGACATGCGCGGCCGGTTGATGGCGCTGCAAGCCGTTGCCTTCCTCGGTTCGACGCCGATTGGTGGCCCGATAACCGGCGTGATCGCCGATCAGATCAGTGTCGAGTGGTCGCTCGGCTACGGCAGCGTGATCAGCCTGCTCGCTGTAGCGGGAGCCGTGGCGGCGTGGCTCACCACAGGCCGGAGTTTTGCCCCCAAGGCTCCGGCGACCACCTGACGCTGTTCACTACGGTGGGCTTCCTCATGACTGACGCGGCGACTGCAACCGGGGAACAAAACTGGGCGGGGAACTACGCCTACCGGGCGAGTCGAATTCATCGTCCGACGACGATTGACGAGATCGCCGCGATCGCCCAATCGGCCACCAGCATCCGAGTGCTCGGGTCTCGACATTCGTTCACCGACATCGTTGACGCAGACGAGTTGATCGATCTCAGTGGCTATCAGCCGAAGATTCGTTTTGACGCCGACGCGCAAACCATCACGGTGCCGGCATCGACGACATACGGCGAGGTGGCGCAGTCGCTCGCGCCCCACGGCATGGCACTCCGCAACCTCGCATCGCTGCCGCACATCTCTGTCGCCGGTGCTGTCGCAACTGCAACCCACGGCTCAGGCACCCGCAACGGCAACCTCGCCACGTCAGTCGCCGGCTTCGAGTACGTCAACACCGCGGGTGAGATCATCTCGGTTGACCGATCGACGCCCGACTTCGATGGCATGGTCGTGTCGCTGGGCGCTCTGGGCATCGTCACCACCGTCAGCCTCGACGTGGTCTTCGACTACCAGATCGAGCAGTACGTCTATGGAGAACTGTCGCTCGACGTGGTGGTCGACCAGCTCGCAATGATCCTCGGTGCTGCGTACAGCGTCAGCGTGTTCACCACGTTTGCCGGGTCACTCGACGGCCAGGTCGGCGAGGTATGGATCAAGCGACGGACCGACGGGAGCGATCGGTCGATGCACCCTGGCGCCACATTCCTTGACGCTCCCGCAGCAACGATGCAGCACCACCCGATTCCCGGAGTCGACGGTTCCACATGTACTGCACAACTCGGCGTGCCGGGCCCGTGGGCCGACCGTCTCCCGCACTTCCGGATGGGGTTCACACCGAGTGCCGGCAACGAGGTGCAATCCGAGTTCTTTGTCGACTCAGTCGAGGGGCCGCTCGCACTCGAAGCCCTCCGAAACGCAGCAGACGACTTCGCTGATCGGCTGATGGTGAGCGAAGTTCGAGCCGTTGCAGCCGACGAGCTCTGGATGAGCCCGCAGTATCGGCGCCCGTCCGTTGCCTTCCATTTCACTTGGCATCCCGACGGCGAGGCCGGGGGAGCGGTGGGCGACCTCGACCGCGCCGTGGCAGCGGTCCAAGAAGCGCTCATCCCGTTCGCCCCGAGGCCGCACTGGGGCAAGGTCTTCCACGCCGACCGGTTCTCGGCACGCGACACGTACGAGATGTTTGACGACTTCGTCGACATGGCGCGCCGTCTCGATCCACATGGCGTTTTCCGCAACGACTGGTGGGGTCGGCACCTCGGCTGAGCTCGACAGGGCCGAATATGGCTGGCCGGACATGGCTGGTCTGGCGATCGTGGGGTAGAACGAACGATGTGCAATCTCGCTCGATCATGTGGTTTCGACGCGACCTTCGCCTCGGTGACTTGCCCGCCCTGCTTGCAGCCGGCGTAGATGGCAACGAGGTCGTCCCGGTCTTCGTTGTCGATCCGACGTTTGCGGCGTCGGGTGCGCCGCGGCTCGCCTACCTCCACGATGTTCTGACTGCGCTCGACTCGTCCATCCGCGAGCGGTCCGGCGGGCCGTTACTGATCGCCCACGGCGACCCGGTCACCGTGATTCCAGCGCTTGCTGCACGCCTGGATGCGGGAAGCGTCTTTGTGAGCCGCGACTACTCGCCATACGGACGGCGACGCGACACAGCCGTCGTCGCAGCGCTCCGTGCCGACGGCCGCACCCTGCAGGGCGTCGGCTCGCCGTATGCCGTCGACCCCGGCGGTGTCCTGAAGGGCGACGGCACACCGTACAAAGTGTTCACACCGTTTTCGAAGGTGTGGCGCAGCGTCGGCTGGGCGGCACCGCATGACGACCCCGACGACATTCGCTGGACGCCAGCGTCGGTGATCGCTGCATTCACCGAACCGCTCTTCCAACGACCCGATTCCGGCATCGACCTTCCAGCGGCCGGCGAAGCCGCAGCGCACGAGCGCCTCGGCGCGTTCCTCGAATTTGCCTCCGCTGCCGATGGGACCATGCGGTCGGGCGTCGAGGCGTACAACGACGTCCGCGACCGCCCGGCGCTCGCCGGCACCAGCCAGCTTTCGCCCGACCTCAAGTGGGGCACGATCCATCCGCGCACGGTGCTGTCCGACCTCGATCTGAGCGGAGCGAAAGACGACGGCCCGATGGTGTTCTCCAGCGAGTTGGCGTGGAGGGACTTCTACGCCGACGTGCTCTTCACTCAGCCGCACACAGCCTGGAAGAACCTGAACCCAAAGTACGACGCGATGCATGTCGATACTGACGAGGCGGCACGGGTGAAATTTGATCGGTGGTGCACCGGCCAGACAGGATTCGGCATCGTCGACGCTGGTATGCGACAGCTCGCAGCGACCGGCTGGATGCACAATCGGGTCCGAATGATCGTGGCAAGCTTCCTTGTCAAGGACCTGCACTTGCCCTGGCAGTGGGGAGCACAGTGGTTCATGCAGCATCTCATCGACGGCGATATTGCGTCGAACAACCATGGCTGGCAATGGACTGCTGGCACGGGCACCGATGCGTCGCCGTACTTCCGGATTTTTAACCCTACGACCCAAGAGAATCGCTATGACCCGAGGGGCGAGTACGTCCAGCAGTGGGCACCGGATTCGCCCGATCAAATGGTCGATCACGGAACCGAGCGCGACGAAGCGCTGCGCAGGCTGAAGGCGATGAACTCAGCGCTCAAGTAGCATCAGATTTCAATGTTGGACGACCGCAAGACAGCCATTCTCGGTGCAGTTGTGCAGGAGTACATCGCCACGGCTCAGCCGGTCGGGTCGACGCACATTTCGTCCGCACCCAACATCAACGTCTCGTCGGCAACGGTCCGCAACGAAATGGCAATGCTCGAGTCCGAGGGTTACCTGATCCAGCCGCACACGTCCGCAGGCCGAATCCCAACCGATAAGGGATACCGATTCTTCGTCGACAACCTCGCGGCACCCGGAACACTCGACCAGGCCACCACCCGGCAGGTTGGCGACTTCTTCTCCGCCGCACACGGTCGGCTTGAAGAGTTGCTCCACCAGACCAGCAACCTGCTTGCCGACCTGACCCATAGTGCAGCGGTGGTCGTCGGCCCGAAGGCCGAGGCGGCCCCGATCCGCAGCGTCCAGATCGTCACGCTGTCGTCGACCGCGGCCACGGTGGTCGTCGTGCTCGCCAACGGTTCGGTCGAGAACACCACGATCGAACTCACCGAAGACGACGACGATATTCGCGTTGCTGCAGCATCTGCACACCTCGCTGCCGGGTTAGTCGGCGCAGCGCTCGGATCCCTGACCGAGGTGGCCCCGAGCGGCGACCAAGCGATTGACCGCATTTGCTCGGTTGCACTGAGCGAACTTGCCAAGGTCGGCTCGGGCGACCTCGTCTACACCGGCGGTGCATCTGAAGTGGCCCGAGCATTCGACGCTGTCGAAGTGGTGCGTTCGGTGCTCCACACGCTTGAGCAGCAGTTCGTCGTGGTGTCCCTCGTGAGCGACATCGTCGGGCGCGGTATGTCGGTGTCGATCGGCGGCGAGCATGGAATAGAGCCGCTTGCGGCCTGCTCGGTGGTCGTTGCTCCGGTCGTGATTGACGGCGAACATCTCGGCTCCGTCGGCGTTCTTGGCCCGACTCGGATGAACTACCCGCAGGCGCTAGCGACGGTCGACGCCGTGAGTGCGCTTCTCGGCCACCGCATCGAAGAAGGCTGACTCGGGCCAGCTTCACCGCTGCCGGCGTTGCTCGAGCTCCTTGGTGACGGAAGTCAAGGTCGTCGCCGAGCGCCTTGGCAGCGTCGAACCGTGTTCCCGAGTCAGCAACGCTGAGGAAACGGCGAACTGATCCCGAATCAGCCAAGTTGAGGCGAATCGTGCCTGCTGACGACTCTCACATTCGGAACTGGACGATTTCCAGGCATCCTGTACACCGCCATGGCTGATTTCTACGACTTGTTAGGTGTTTCGAGCAGCGCATCTGCTGAGGAAATCAAAAAGGCGTATCGCAAGCGCGCCCGCGAGCTGCACCCCGATGCCAATCCGGACGACGCCGAGGCCGAGGGCAAGTTCAAGGAAGTCGCCAGGGCCTACCAGGTGCTCTCCGACGCCAAACAGCGTCAGCGCTACGACCAATTCGGCGAAGCTGGCGTCGGTGGTGGCAGCGGTGGTGGCGGACAGGCGTCCGGCGACCCGTTCGGCGGCGGACTCGGCGACATCTTCGATGCGTTCTTCAGCGGCTCAGGTGGAAGCCCATTTGGTGGCGGTGGCCGCAGCAGAGGCCCGAGTGGCCCGCCTCGCGGACAAGACCTCGAGACCGTTGCCGACCTCACGCTCGAACAAGCGGTCTTCGGCGACCAGATCAGCGTCGAGTTGAAGCTGCCAATCGCGTGCGATGACTGCGGCGCCACCGGTGCTGGTGAAGGAACCAAGCCGGTGACCTGTAGCGACTGTGGCGGCGCCGGCCAGGTGCAGCGCGTTCGCCAAAGCCTGCTCGGCCAGATGGTCACAGCCAGCCCGTGTGGCCGATGTGGCGGTATGGGCCAAGTGATTGCCACGCCATGTTCGGTGTGTCGTGGACAGGGTCGAGTGACCGCTGACAAGAGCTACCAGGTCGATGTTCCCGGCGGCGTTGACACTGGTTCCACGCTTCGTCTGACGGGCCGCGGTGCCGCCGGGCCTCGAGGCGGACCCAACGGCGACCTGTATGTGCACATGCGGGTGTCGCCACACGATCACTACGTCCGTGAGGGGAACGACCTCATCACGGACGTCGGTATCTCGTTCGCGCAGGCCGCGCTCGGAACTTCGCTCACGCTCGAAACCCTCGATGGCGATGAAGACCTCGTCATCCCGGCCGGCACTCAACCAGGACGCGAATTCACTCTGCGTCACCGTGGCGTCCCGCATCTGCAGGGCCGCGGGCGTGGCGACCTGATTGCGCGAGTTCGCGTCGACATTCCGACCAGGCTGAGCGACGACGAAGTCGAAGCGCTCACCTCGTATGCGAAGGGTCGCGACGAAGTGGTGGGGAACGGCAAGGAAGGCCTGTTCTCGCGAATTAAGTCGGCGTTCTCGTGAGTGGTGCCGACGATCGGCGACGAGCAGCAGCTCACGTCTTCGTCGGCAGTGAAGAGCTGGGAACCGACGGTGTTATTGCACTGTCCGACGACACCCAGCACCATCTCAGCAGGGTTCTTCGGCTCCGCGAGGGGGTCGTCATTAGTGTCTGCGATGGTGCGGGGAGTTGGCGATTGGCGACTGTCGTGGGCGAACGCCAAGCGTTACATATCGAGGCGAACAGCGACATCGAGTTCGAACCATTTCCCGCTGTGCCGCTCACACTCGCAACGGCGATGCCGAAGGGCGAGCGGCTCGATTGGCTCGTCCAGAAGGTCACCGAATTGGGCGTCGATCGATTGCAATTACTCGACGCCGATCATTCGGTCGTCCGCTGGAAGCCGTCGGATGTCGACAAGAAGCTGCTGCGCTTGAAGCGGATCGCGGAGAGCGCTGCTCAGCAGAGCCGCCGAACGTACCTCCCCGAAGTTCTGCCGCCGATCAAGGCGTACGACGTGCTTGAGGGTGCCGCAGTGGCCGAACCGGGCGGGCGAGCGTTGACCGCAAACGATCGGCTGGTAGCAATTGGGCCAGAGGGTGGTTGGTCGAGCGCCGAACTCGCTCTGGCCGGTGATCGGGTCACGCTCGGTCCAAATGTGCTTCGGACAGAGACGGCTGCGGTCGCTGCAGCCACGCTCTGTGGTGCTACGCGCCAGTGATGCGTGCAAAGAGCTACAAAGTCTTCTAGGGTTGAGCTACCCCATTTCATTTACGCCGTCAAGAGTCGCGGCAAGAGTTTGACACTTCCTAGGCGGAATACAACATGGTTACATTTGACGACGACGCTCCTTCTGCGTATAGCCAGCAGGTAGGTGAGCGGCTCCGGGTGATCCGAAAGCAGAAGCGACTCTCTTTGCAAGAGGTCGAAGCGCAATCGGTTCAGGAGTTCAAGGCGTCTGTACTCGGAGCGTACGAACGTGGCGAGCGAGCGCTGTCTGTCCCGCGGCTCGATCGCCTCGCACAGTTCTACAGCGTTCCGATCGAGCAGCTGCTTCCTCGAGAGGTCACTGGTGCTGAAGCCGCTGCGATCAACTCGCCGATCAACAAGAAGTTGGCAATCGACGTGTCCAAGCTGGTGCAGCTGAGCGGTTCACCGTTCGAGATGCTCGCCCGCTACCTGCGCCTCATCCAGGTGCAGCGCCAGGACTTCAACGGCCGTGTGATCACGGTCCGCGGCGACGACACCCGCGCGATTGCGGCAATGCTCGACGTTCCTGTCGACCAGGTCGGCGAGCGGCTCGCAGCACTCGACCTGCTGTTCAAGCCGCTCTGACTCGCAACGACCACACTGATCTGAAATGCTGCGCCCTGTGACAACACGGGGCGCAGCCGCTTTTTCTGACATGTTCGGTGTGTACGTGCACATCCCGTTCTGCGCGTCGAAGTGCGATTACTGCGCATTTGCGACATGGACCGACCGTCACCACCTGACCGACGCCTACCTCGGCGCGCTCAGCGCGGAGATCGAGCGAGCAGTTGCCGGTGGTATGGCGGTGGCCGACACCGTCTTCGTCGGTGGTGGAACCCCGACGCTGGTCCCGCCAGAGCGACTCGCCGCGGTCATTGCTTTGATCCCGAAGGCGCCGGACGCCGAGGTCACCGTCGAGTGCAATCCCGACGACGTCACCTCCGAAATGTTGCGGGCATTCGTCGACGGTGGCGTCAATCGCGTGAGCATCGGGGTGCAGTCGATGTCCGCGCACGTGCTCACCGCATTGGGCCGAACTCACGACCGCGACAACGTCGTGCGAGCCGTCGAAGCTGTGCGCGCTGTTGGCCTGCCGACGTTCAACCTCGACCTCATCTACGGGGCCGCAGGGGAGTCGCTCAGCGACTGGGAAGAGACCGTCGAGGGCGCGCTCAGCCACAAACCGCCGCATGTCTCCGCCTACGGCCTCACGGTCGAGGCTGGAACGCCGCTCGCCGGCCAGCCTGGCCGGCACCCTGACGATGACGACCAAGCAGACAAGTACGAG
>JBNMOS010000150.1:0-8082 GCA_051275435.1 Ilumatobacter sp. | reverse complement strand
ACGACACGCCTGGGCCAGGTGTCCTCCACGGGCTCGGCAGTTTCGGTGGCGTCTTCTCCGCCGAAGCCATCAAGGCAATGGACTCACCCGTCCTCGTTGCCTCGACCGACGGTGTCGGCACAAAGGTCGAATTGGCTGCCCGCCTCGGCATGGTGCGCGGCGTTGGCATGGACATCGTCAACCATTGCATCGACGACGTGCTGGTCCAGTCGGCTCGGCCGCTGTTCTTTCTCGATTACATCGCAGCGAGCGTTCTCGATGCCGACCTCGTTGCCGAGGTCGTCGGCGGTATGGCCGATGCGTGCAAGGCCGCTGGCTGTGCACTGCTCGGTGGCGAAACAGCGGAGATGCCAGGCGTCTACCAACCCGGCTCGTTCGACATTGCCGGCACGCTGATCGGCGTTGCCGAGCGCGCCGACCTCCTCCCCCGGCCAGACATCACCGCTGGCGACGTGTTGATCGGCATCGGATCGAGCGGGCCCCACACCAACGGCTACTCGATGCTCCGCAAGATCTTCGAGTGGGCCTCGATGGACGCGACGCCCGACGGGTTCGACAAGCCACTCGGCGAAACGCTGCTCGAGCCGCACCGCTCGTATCTCCACGTACTGACCCCGACGCTCCAAACCGGTGCCGTGAAGGCCCTGGCCCACATCACTGGTGGCGGGCTTCCCGAAAATTTGCCACGCGTCTTACCCGCCGATGTCGACGCCAACATACAGCTCGGTTCGTGGCCCGTACCACCGCTCTTCCAGCTCGTCCGCGAGCTGACACCGCAGATGAGCAACGAAGAGCTGTACCGCACACTCAACATGGGTGTCGGCATGATTATCGTCTGCGCGCCCGATCAGGCCGCGACCGTTCAAGCATCGATCGACGAACCCACATGGGTCGTTGGCGACCTCGTCCCCGGAACCGGAAAGGTCCACCTCTTATGAGCGACTCCCCCGTTCGCGAGCAGCGTCTCGTCGTCATGGTTTCGGGCAACGGCTCGAACCTGCAGGCGGTTCTCGATGCCTGCGCCGATGGCCGCATCAACGCCCGAGTCGTCGCTGTTGTCTCCAACAAGGCCGACGTGTTCGCCCTGCAGCGCGCCGCCAACGCCGGTGTCCCCGCCGTCCACATCGGCCGGCATGCAGACGAAGATCGCGCCGACTACGACGCCCGGCTCACCGAATTGGTTGCCGGGTTCGATCCCGACCTCATTGTCCTCGCCGGCTGGCTGCGCATTCTGACGCTGAGCTTTCTCGGGTGGTTTCCTGGCCGCGTTGTCAACCTGCACCCGGCTCAGCCCGGCGAACTGCCTGGCCTCCGTGCGATCGAGCGGGCGTGGGAAGAAGCAGTCAACGGACTTCGATCCGAATCGGGTGTCATGGTGCACTTTGTTCCCGACGAAGGCATCGACGACGGCCCACTTCTCGCCACCGAGGCAGTACCGATCGACGTCTCAGGCACCATCGAAGAGTTCGAGGCAAACGTGCATGCCGTCGAGCACCGGCTGTTGGTCGGTGTCATGGCCGACCTGTGCTCACGTCGCTTTGACGACATCAAAGATCTTCAGCGAGCAGCCACGCTCGAACCAGCAACACCACACACAACAGGGACATCGCAATGAGCGAGAGCAACATCAACGACGGTCTGTTTGACAAGTTCGAAGCACTGACATTCGACGACGTGGTCGTCATTCCCGGGTACTCCGAAACGCTGCCTGACGCGGTCGACACCACCGCGACCTTCGCTGCCGACATCGAGCTGGCAGTGCCGCTTGTTTCTGCTGCGATGGACAAGGTCACCGAGGGCCGAATGGCCATTGCGATGGCTCGGTACGGCGGCATCGGCGTCATCCACCGCAACATGTCGATCACCGACCAGGCGTCCGAGGTGCAGAAGGTCAAACGGTCACAATCGGGCATGATCACCGATCCGGTGACCCTCCCACCGACCGCCTTACTCCACGAGGCCGAGGCGCTCATGAACCGCTTCAAGTTCTCGGGCGTGCCGATCACCGACGATGACGGTCATCTCGTGGGCATCCTCACGAACCGAGACATTCGCTTCTGCGAGGGAGCCGACTTCGATCGTCCCGTCACCGACTTCATGACATCCGACAACCTGGTGACCGGCGCAGTCGGAACGACGCTCGACGAAGCGAAGCTGCTCCTCCAGAAGTACCGCATTGAAAAGCTGCCGCTGGTTGATGGAGTCGGTTGCCTCGCCGGGTTAATCACGGTTAAAGACATCCAGAAGCGTCTCGACTTCCCGAATGCCTCGCGTGACGGCAGGGGTCGCCTGCGTTGCGCCGCGGCGATCGGCGTGGGCCCTGATGTCGAAGAACGCGTCGATGCACTTGTCAGCATGGGTGTTGACGCCGTTTCGATCGACACCGCTCACGGACACTCGGCAAACGTGATCAAGACCATCGAACGCGTGAAAGGCTCGTGGCCCGCACTCGCGGTCACGGCCGGCAACGTCGTCACCGCCGACGGTGTCGAGGCATTGGCGAAGGCCGGGGCCGATGCGATCAAAGTCGGTGTCGGCGCCGGTTCGATCTGCACCACCCGCGTGGTGTCCGGAGCGGGCATGCCCCAGCTCTCGGCGATCTACTTCGCGGCAAAGAAGGGCAATGAACTCGGCGTCCCGATCATCGGTGACGGCGGCATCACATTCTCAGGCGACATCGTTAAGGCCATCGTCGCTGGTGCGTCGACCGTCATGCTCGGCTCGCTCCTCGCGGGCGTCGAAGAGAGCCCTGGAGAAATGGAACTGTTCGAAGGACGCCGATACAAGAGCTACCGAGGCATGGGCTCGATGGGCGCCATGACCGGCGACAGTCAAGATCGCTACGCCACCGGCCAGTCCAGCACCGGATCAGCTATCGGCGCGGCCAGCCAGAAGCTCGTTCCCGAAGGCATCGAGGGTCGCGTCCCATTCGCTGGCCCCCTCGGCGACGTGGCGTACCAACTCGTTGGGGGCCTCCGCTCTGGCATGGGCTACGCCGGGGCCGGGACGCTCGACGATCTGCGGAGCGCCAAGTTCATGCGTGTCACCACCGCTGGTCGCGAAGAGAGCCACCCACACGACGTCACCATCACTAAGGAAGCGCCGAACTACCAGCGCATGTGAGTGAACGCTCCCAAGGTCCGTCTGCGTGATGGTTTTGGTTGAAATGAGCGCCACAACCATCACGCTGACGAACTGAGTTGCTGTGATTCGCCCAGGTCCCGGTCAGGATGTCTCGATTCCCCCGCAAATCAGATAGACCGATGGCATGTTGATCGTTGTGTCACCCGCGAAGGCGCTGGACTTCGAAACGCCGCTGGCGACTCAGAAACACAGCCAGCCCGTTCTGCTCGACCGGTCCGAGGACCTTGCCAACATCATGGCGAACAAGTCCCCCGACGACCTGTCGAAGATGATGTCCATTTCACCGAAGCTCGCTGGCCTGAACCACGAACGGTTCCAAGACTGGACAACGCCCTTCACCCCTGACAACGCTCGGCCAGCGGTGCTCGCCTTCGATGGCGACACCTACACCGGGCTCGATGCTCCGAACTCCTTCAGCGAGCGGGACTACACCCATGCCCAGAAGGTGCTCCGCATCTTGTCGGGTCTCCACGGCGTGCTGCGCCCGCTCGATCTCATCCAGCCGTACCGCCTAGAGATGGGCTCCAAAGTCAAGCATCCCGACGGTGGCGATCTGTACAGCTATTGGGGCGACGAGGTGACCAACCAGCTCAATGCGTCGCTCGCCGACTCCCCCGGCGCAAAGGTGCTCGTCAATTTGGCGTCAAACGAGTACTTCTCGGTCGTGCAACCCGACCGATTTGACGGCCGGATCATCTCGCCCCGCTTCCTCGATGCGAAGGAAGGTGGTGACTACAAAATCGTCAGCTTTTTCGCGAAACAGGCTCGCGGCTCGATGGCCGGCTGGATCGTCCGAGAGCGAATCACCACCGCAAAGGCCCTCGTCGCGTTCGATGCGAACGGTTACCGATTCGACGCCGACCGGTCGACTCCCGACCAGCCGACGTTCACCCGTCGGCAATAATGCGCCGCGTCGCCATCGTTGGTGGCTCCGGGGCCGGAAAATCCACGCTCGCCACAGCACTCGCTCAGAAGATCGGCAGTGCATCCATCGACCTCGATGAGCTGTTTCATGGCGAAAACTGGGCACCGACTCCCACCACCGAATTCCGGCGACGCGTCACTGAGGCGCTTGACACTGATAGCTGGGTCGTCGCCGGCAACTACAGCGTTGTGATGGATCTTGTTCACGGCGGCGCAGACACGATCATCTGGCTCGATCTGCCGCGCTGGCTCGTGACGTGGCGAGTAGTCCGGCGCAGCTTGCGTCGAGTGATCACACGCGAACAACTGTGGAACGGCAACGAAGAACGTTGGCGCAACCTGATCAGTCGCGATCCTGAAGTCAACATCATCGTCTGGGCTTGGACACACCACGCGGCGCATACGAAGCGCTACGAGGGTTTCCTCGCTAGCACGTTCTGGGCGCACGCGGATGTCCGCCGGCTCCGCAGTCGGCGCGAGGTTGCTCAGCTGCTGTCGTCGGTCTGATCGATCAGCTCCGCCAGCCCGGTCGGCGGGTAAAACCTGATGCCGTCGCTCGCAAAGTACGTCGGCACAAGGGTGAGCAAGCCGTCGCGCCACCAGTACACATGGGCACTGAGCGACTGGGGGCCGCTGCTGTGCACCTGGCGAGTGATCGGGATCATCGTGTGTGCAGCAGGCACGATCTCATCGCCGCCGTCGATCGGGCGGACGATCAGGCTGTGTTCGACTGGCATCGACACCAATGCTCCGTGTTCATGGATCGGGAGGACATCGGCCAGATACGGCACGAAACTTGCGCCGAGCGGATCGTTGAAGAGATGGATGATTTCCACCCCACTCGCATCGATCGCGTTGATCTCGGTGGGCCTTTCGAGTACCCGAGTCTGCGCCCAGGCGCTGGCCCAGGTCGATTCGACGTCCCATTCGCGTCCAACGACTTCGGCAACGCTGAGGTCACGCAGCGCGTTGTCGCCTTGGACCACCAGTGTCTGCAGAATGCCCGCTGCGTACGGCCGCGCATCGCACGACTCGACTGCCGGTTTCATCGACAGTTCATCTGCACGAAGCCTGACACGCACGTCGAGAATCGACAATGTTTCGAACTGATGGTTTGACATGACGCCTCTTCCTCGAATGACCGCCCCTTTGTGCATCGGCACCACGGAGCATGAGGTTGAGTGTTCGTCGTGTAACCGCTACGCCAATTTCTCGACGAAACCCTCGAGCTGCCGCAGGTTGCGGCATTCGTAAACACCGTCGGTGAACGTGCCATATTCGCCCACAATCGAGTCACCGGTGTTCCAGTAGCTCTTGGGCTCTGGGTTCAGCCAGTACACGTGGCGAGCCTTCTGCTGGATCTCTTTAACGACCCAGCTTTGGCTCGCGTGATAGTTGTTCCGTGCGTCACCGAGCAGCAAGACCGTGGTTTTCGGAGTGATGTCCTTGCCGTACTTGTTCCAGAACACTTCGAAAGCGTGGCCATAGTCAGAGTGCCCGTCGACCCAGACGACGTCAGCTTCAGTGTTGACGCGATGGATAGCTTCCGAGATGTCTTCGGTCGACTTGAAGTAGTCGGTGACTTCGTCGAGACCATCGATGAAGACGAACGAGCGAACCTTCGAGAACTGGCCCGAGATTGCGTACACCAGCATCAGGGTGAACCGAGCAAAGGCTGCGACCGAGCCGGAGATGTCGGCAATAACCATCAACTCTGGCTTGGATGGACGCGGATACTTGAATTGAGGCTCTGCGGGCACGCCGCCGTAGCTGAGCGAATGGCGGACCGTGCTGCGGAAATCGAGCGGGCCCTTGCGGCCGTGCTTACGCTTTCGAGCGAGACGTGCAGCAAGCTTGCGTGTCAGCGGCTGCAGCGACTTCTTGAGCGACACCATTTCGTCACGACTGGCGTGCATGAACTCGACGTCTTCGGGCAGTGGCTTGCGGAGTGTCTTGGCCATGGCCTCAGCGCCGCGGTCAGCAACGAGCCGTCGGCGGATCTCGGCTTCGATTTCGCCCTTGAACTTTTCGATGCGGTCGGCGTATTCCTCTTTCTCCAACCGCTCTTCGAGCGTGGTCAGGTCGCCCGGTGCATCCTCACGCGACTGATCCATCATCTTTTCGAGCATGCTGTCGAGGTCGAGGTTCCGGAGCGTGCGGTACAGGTAGTAGGTGCCGCCGACTGGCCGGCCAGGCTCCATGCCAGCGAAACGCTGGACGGACTGCTTGGCCATTGCCCGCATCATGCCTTGATCGCCGTTCATCAATGCCTGCATCAGCATCTGAGCGATCTCTTCGGGCGTCATCCCATCCATGCCGCCCTGACCGCCGTTGCCATCGGCGTTCTGCTGCTGCTCCTGCATCTCACGCCACATCTCATCGATGTCGGAGTCGCCATCGCCATCACCGATCTTGTACTCCGGCCCGCGCAGGCTGAAGTAGACCTCGAACACGGTGTCAAAGCTGCGCCAGTGAGCGTGGTTCTTAATCAGCGTGGCACCGAGCGCATACTTGAACGCCTCGCGGTCTTCGATCGGAATGTGTTGGACGGCCTCCATCGCATCGAGATTCTCCGTGAGGCTGACCGGGAGGCCAGCGTTACGAAGTTCGACGACGAAGCCGTTGAGAAGTTCCAGCATTGGGAAGGACCCGACCAATCAGTCGTCGACCGACAGTTCCTTGGTGGCTTTCGCGATGTCGGTCTGATACTTCAACAAGATGTTCAGCGTCTCCTTGGCGATCTTCTCATCGATGGTGTCGATGTTCAGGATCATCAGGGTTCGCGCCCAGTCGAGGGTCTCAGACACGCTGGGTGCCTTCTTCAGGTCGAGCTGGCGGATCGATCGAACGACGCGTGCGACCTGGTCGGCAAGGCTCTCCGTGATGTTCGGTACCTTGGCGAGCACGATCTCGCGCTCACGATCCAGTTCTGGGTAGTCGACGTGCAAGTACAAGCAGCGACGCTTCAACGCTTCGGACAACTCACGGGTGTTATTCGACGTGAGGAACACCAGCGGGATCTGCTTGGCGGTGATCGTGCCGAGCTCAGGGATCGACACCTGATAGTCGGAGAGGATCTCGAGGAGCAGGGCCTCGGTCTCGACTTCAACACGGTCAACTTCGTCGATGAGCAGCACGACCGGTTCGTCGGAGGTGATTGCTTCGAGCAGCGGACGGGTCAGCAGGAACTCGTCGGAGAAGATGTCGTCCTGGATGTCGGTCCAGTCTTCGGAGTTGTCGCCACGTTCGGTCTGGATGCGAAGCAACTGCTTCTTGTAGTTCCACTCGTACAGGGCTTTGCTCTCGTCGAGGCCCTCGTAGCACTGCAAACGGATCAGCTTGGATCCCGTGATCTCGGCGATCGATTTGGCCAGCTGGGTTTTGCCGGTGCCGGCAGGGCCCTCGACCAGGACCGGCTTGCCGAGCTTGTCGGCCAGAAAAGCCACGCTCGCAATGCCGTCATCGGCCAGATAGTTGACTTCCTTCAATGCATCGCGAATGCTTTGGACGCTCTCGAAACGATCGCCACCATTGATTTCGGTACTCGTCATGAGTGCCGACGCTAGCTGTCGACTTCGTTGACCCCGCAATCGGAATGATGCTCAGACGACCGTCACAGTCCCTGCGACCGGGTTGAGGATGATCTCGGCTCCGTCAGGAATATGGGTAAGTGCTCCGGCGACGCCGATCACGGCCGGAATTCCCAGCTCACGGGCAATCACCGCCGTATGACTGAGGAGGCCTCCACCTTCGGTGACCACTCCCCCGGCCATCGCGAGCACCGAGTTGAAGGTCGGTACCGTGAGCCGAGTCACGATGATGTCACCAGGGTTGGCACGTTCGAACGCCTCGTCTGCATCAGCTACCACGCGAGCAATGCCTCGATGCGACTCCGTTCCGACGCCGGTGCCGGACAGCGCGTCGCTCTGAGCAGCTGAGTCGAGCAGCGTCGTTACCAAAAGAATCGAGCGCATCATCTCCGGCATTCGGCCCGGAAGGATGTCGACATCGGGT
>JBNMOS010000149.1:0-8221 GCA_051275435.1 Ilumatobacter sp. | reverse complement strand
ATGTCGATCAGCGTCTCCCGATCGAACACATAGTTCCCCATGCTCGCCAGGCACATCTGGTCGTTGCCCGGCATGGTCGGCGGGTTGGCGGACTTTTCGTGGAACGCGATGATCTTGCCGTCAGCATCGGATTCGATGACGCCGAAGTCCACAGCCTCGTGCTTCGGAACCGGGATCGCCGCAACGGTGACACCGGCATTATTGGCCATGTGCTCCTCGACCATCTGACGCGGGTCCATACGGTAAATGTGGTCGGCGCCGAACACACAGACGATGTCTGGCTTCTCATCATTGATCAGGTTGAGGTTCTGATAAATCGCATCGGCTGAGCCCTGGAACCAGTACGGACCACGTCGCATCTGTGCTGGCACTGGCGTGACGTAGTCGCCGAGCAGTGTCGAGAACCGCCAGGTCATCGAAATGTGACGATCGAGGCTGTGACTCTTATATTGCGTCAGCACAACGATCTTGCGATAGCCGGCGTTGGCGAAGTTTGACAGCGCGAAGTCGATCATGCGATACGTGCCGGCGAACGGAACAGCCGGCTTGGCACGGTCGTTCGTGAGCGGTTGCAAACGTTTTCCTTCACCACCGGCGAGGACGATCACGAGCACGGTTGGTTCAGCAGGCATCAATCTCCAACGTACCCGAGCCGAGCACCTCGGAACAGCGTGACGAGAGACTTCTTAGCGCTGCAGCTCGAGATACAGATCTCGATACTGCTTGGCCGGTTCGCGCCACGACCAGTCGACCCTCATGATCCGCTTCTGCAGCGCGAGGCGCCGACGCTTGTCGGTCACGCGGCGTGCTGCACGGAACATCGCGGCGAGCAAGTCGGTCGGCTCAGCGGAGTGGGCCACGAACCCACGCCCAGCGGTCGTGCTGCCCGCACGCTCGGCGGCGTCGACATCAGGAACCGTATCGACGAGGCCACCGACGGCCGTGACGACCGGGATCGCCCCGTAGCGCATAGCCTGCATCTGGGTCAGCCCGCATGGCTCGAAACGGCTCGGCATGAGGAACAGGTCACTTCCGGCGAACATCTGCTGCGACAGCGCCTCGTCGTATCCCTCGACGAAAGCCAAATGTTCCGGGTGTACAGCGACCAGGCGGTGGAGCTCGGCAGCGAGGACCGCGTCGCCTGATCCGAGGATGCCGAGCCGCATGGGGATATCGGCGAGCAGCGCGATGAGCGGCGTGATGAGGTCGACGCCCTTCTGATAGGTCAGACGGGTGACGATCGTGGCGAGAGGGACATCGTCGTCGGGCAGACCGAGCCGCTCAAGCAGCGCCGTCCGGTTGGCCGGTCGCCGGGCGAGCGTCTTCGCGTCGAAGTTCTGAACGAGCAGCGGATTGTCTGCCGGATTCCAGAGGTCGGTGTCGATGCCGTTAAGAATTCCGACGAGCGCATCGCCACGAGCACGAAGTGCTGCGTCAAGCCCAAACCCGCCCTCGGGCGTGGTGATCTCCGTGACGTAGTGCGGTGACACGGCGACGATGCGGTCAGCAAGTGCGAGTGCCCCAGAAAGTGGGTTCGTGTCGCCCCACCATTCGTAATGTTCGGCGTTTGGGCCGATCACTTCGAGCCATTCAGGCCCGGCAACCCCTTGGTAGGCCAGGTTGTGGATTGACACGACGGTCGGTGGCGGCGATTCGAGGGCCGCCAACGCCGCCCCGGTATGCCAGTCGTTGAGGTGCAGGATGTCGGGTGGGTCAGCTTCGACAAATGCAGCGATCGCCCGGGAGAACCTGAAGAAGCGTTCGTCGTTGTCGGCCCAGCCGCGGCCGTCGGTATCTAGGTACGGATGCGAACGTGCCATGCCGGGCACGCTGATCAAATGCAGCGCGCCAACCTTGGCGTGGCGGCCGCTCCGCACGATCGCTGCGCCCACCCAGTCGGGGACATGCAGGGTTGTGACGGTTTCATCGATCAGGGTGATGTCGCCATAGTCGGGCATCACGACATCGACGTCGACACCCAGCCGACGGAGTTCCGCAGTGAGGCCAGCGGCCGCTGCTGCAAGCCCGCCGACCGAGGCGACCGGAGAAAGTTCGGCGGTGGCGAACACGACACGCATGACCGCAGTCTGGCTGATGCCGCGCGGGATATGGGTGACCGGCGTTGGTACGTTCGACTCGTGCGCCGCTCCTCGTTGCTCTCGCCCCGCGCAATCACTGCAGTCGCAATTGCGTCCGTGCCCCGCTGACCAGTCACTGCCATCCAGGTTCAACAGTTTCGAACAAGTCGCTTCGCCTCCAGCGCTGGCGCGCCTTGCGTGCTTGACTGATCCTCGTGTCCGAGACAATGCCCATCGACTCATCAATTTCCAGCCACCTCGACGCGTCAAACAGCGACGAATTGAGTGACGACATCCGTCTCCTTGGCCGATTGCTCGGCGAGATCGTGCGCGGGCAAGCCGGCGACACGACCTTCGAGCGCATCGAATCCGTCCGACAACTCGCCGTCAACGGCCGGCGGGAAGGCCACAGTGCCGTCGAGGCCCTTCGTGATGCGCTGAGCGGTCAGCCGATCGAAGAGCAGCTCAACGTCATCCGGGCATTCGATTGGCTGTCGTTGCTCGCCAACACCGCAGAAGACGTGCACGTCGAACGGCGCCGCCGGTTCCACCGTGCTGCTCGCAGTAGCCCACAGCCCGGCAGCCTCGACGCGACGTTCCAACGGCTCGCTCAGCCCGATGTCGCCGACCAACGTGTTGCCGAAGTGATCGGTGAGCTGCTGGTCTCGCCTGTGATCACGGCACACCCGACCGAGGTCCGACGCCAGACGATCCTTGACGTGCTGCGTGTCATCGCCGAACTCCTCAACGAACGCAGCAGCCACGACGCTCACGACCCAATGACCGACGACATCGACAAAGCGCTTCACACCAACATCCTCACCCTCTGGCAGACCGCCATCTTGCGCCTCTCCAAGCTGCGTGTCCGCGACGAGATCAACGAGGCACTCCGCTACTACCCCGCGAGCCTGTTCGAGACGGTCCCCGCCCTTGCCAGCGACCTGGAAGCTGTCGCTGCCCGCTTCGGCGCTGACAACGTCGACGCATCCAAGGCGATCAGCATGGGGTCATGGATTGGCGGCGACCGCGATGGCAACCCGTTCGTCACCGCCGACGTCATGCGACTCGCCGTCGGGCGCCAGACTCACGTCGCGCTTGAGCGCCATCTGTCCACCCTGTACCGGTTGAGCCGTGCCCTGTCGTTGTCGGCTCGCCTCATCACACCGACTGACGAACTCCTTGCCCTCGCCGACGCGTCCGGCGACGACTCTGCGTTCCGCGCTGACGAGCCGTACCGGCGAGCACTGCGCGGCATGCACGCGCGCCTCCACGCGTTTGCTACCGCGGCGATCGACCCAGACATCGACGATGTTCCCGGCCCCGTTCCTGGCGTCCGCCGCCCGGCCTACGCAACGATCGAGGAACTGCAAACTGACCTCAGCGTGGTCGAAGAATCCTTGCGGTCACATGGCGCAGGCGACCTGGCCGAGGCATTGATCGAGCCAGCGCGCCGCGCCGTTGCCATCTTCGGCGCACACCTCTGCGGCCTCGACATGCGTCAGAACTCAGCAGTCCACGAAGTCGTGATTGCCGACCTGTTGGCGAACGCCAACGTCCACCCCGACTACCTCGCGCTCGATGAGGCCGAACGCGTCCAGGTACTCACCACTGAACTCGGCTCACCGCGCCTGCTGCGTCACCCGAACGCGACCTACGACGAGCAAACCATCGGCGAACTCGGCGTGCTTGACGAAGCTGCCCGCTCAATCGCACGAGTCGGCGAGCGAGCCATCCCGCACTATGTGATCTCGATGGCCGAGACGGTCAGCGACGTGCTCGAAGTGGCCGTCCTGCTCAAAGAAGTCGGACTGGTCGAACCTGCCTCGGAATCATCCACCGGCACGCACCCGGCCAGCGCTCGGCTCGACATCGTGCCGCTCTTCGAGACCATCGGCGACCTCGCGACTTCAGCCGCGACGCTGACCGCCATGCTCGCCAACCCGGCCTACAGCCAACTCGTTGCGTCCCGCGGGGACCGACAAGAAGTGATGATCGGCTACTCCGACTCGAACAAGGACGGCGGCTACCTATCGTCGCAATGGAACCTTTTCGCTGCGCAGGCCGCACTCGTGAAGGCCGCCGACGCTGCAGGTATCCGACTCCGCCTGTTCCACGGCCGCGGCGGAACCGTCGGCCGCGGCGGTGGCCCCGCCTACCAGGCGATTCTCGCCCAACCTGCTGGCTCCGTCGATCGCTCGATCCGTCTCACGGAGCAAGGCGAAATGGTCGCTGCCAAATACTCCACCCCGGCCCTTGCCCGCCGTAACCTCGAAACGTTGCTATCGGCCACCATTGAGTCGTCGTGCCTCGACCCTCAACAGTTAGGCGCACCCAACGAAGTCTTCACCGCAACGATGCAGCAACTCGCTGACATCGCCTTCGGCACATACCGCTCGCTCGTGTACGGCGACGACCGCTTCGTCGACTTCTTCCGGTCCATCACGCCAACCAACGAAATTGCCATGCTCAACGTCGGAAGCCGCCCGGCATCGCGAAAGAAGTCGTTGGCCATCGAAGATCTACGCGCTATCCCGTGGGTCTTCGGCTGGACACAGTGCCGGCTCATGATCCCCGCGTGGTTCGGTGCGGGCTCCGCGTTTGAGTCGGTCGCGCAGAACGATCCAGAGTCAGCGGACCGCTTTGTCCAGATGTATGCCGATTGGCCGTTCTTCACAGCGATTGTGAACAACATGGGCATGGTGCTCGCCAAGGCGGACATCGACATTGGCCGCCGGTACGCCGATGTTCTCGTCCAAGACGATGCAACCCGCAACGACATCTTCGGAGCCATCGAGACCGAGCACACCTTGACTCGGCGCTGGCATGAGCGGATTACCGGTTCGCCTGACCCGCTCGCCGACAACCCACTGCTCGCACGGAGCCTCCGGAACCGCTACCCATACCTCGACCCATTGCACGTAATGCAGGTCGACTTGCTCCGGCGATTCCGCGACGGCGACGACAACGAACTTGTGCAGCGCGGCATCCAGCTCACGATCAACGCCATCGCCACAGGTATCCGCAACTCCGGTTGAGAATTTCCTCCATGTTGCGTGGACCTCACACGGGCGTGGCTAGAATCCCGACCTACCTTGTCGTGAATACATCGTGCAGAAGAATTGGGTTATTGCGATGACGCTCTTAGAACACACCGACCTCGCTCCACTCGCCGACCAGCTGCCACAGCATTTCTGGACCGGAACTTCCTACCACGCACCTGCTGCGTACGAAGTCGACTGCACGCAGTTCGAGATGAGCGACGCTGATCTCGAACCCGACAGCGAGCTCGCTCAGCTCATGCAGCGCACCTACGACGATGTCGGTCTTGTGCTGCTCCGCAACACTGGCCTGACCGACCCGACCCGCATGCGCGAATTCGCGCAGATCATCGTTCGCGAAGACATGGTCTATGAGGGTGGCGCCAACCCGCGCGACAAGATGGAGGGCAACGTCTATGAGATTGGCGCCCCCCTCGTTGCCCGCCTCCCCTATCACCACGAGATGGCATACGTCGGCAAAAGCACGTCGCTGATCAGCTTTCTGTGCCTCGACCCGCTCCCTGACGCCGGAGCGACGTTCGTCAGCGACGGCGTTGCTACGACCGACGCAATGCTCGCCACTCCACTCGGCCAGAAGCTCAAGGACCTCGGCGTCTGCTACCACCGCAGCCTCACCGATGCCGAAAACTTCATCGGCGAGATCGGCTACGGCGTCTACAACCACTGGCAGAAGTCGTTCGGAACCGACGACCCCGCAATTGCCCAGGCCAGGGCCGAAGATCTCGGCTTGATCGTCGAGTGGGGCGATAACCGCCTCATGAAGACCCGTTACTACAACCCGGCGTTCGAGTACTTCCCGACACTCGACCGGAACATGTTGTACGCCAGTCTCGCCGACCACGGCCTGTGGTTCGACACGTGGCCGCTCGTCCAGCATCTCCCGTTCAGGGATCGCCCGTTACACATGACCTACGGCGACGACAGCGAGTTCACCCGCGCCGAGTTGCAGCAATTCATCGACGTGTACGACCAGTTCGGCACGAAGATCGACTGGGAGCGCGGCGACATCGCCGTGATCTGCAACTACCGCTTCGCACATGGCCGCCCCGGAATCGATCTTCGCGAAGGCGAAAGTCGCAAGTTGGGCGTGCTCCTCGGCGCTCAGTTCGATCGGGTCGGCCAGCGCAACGACAAGTGGTGAGGCTCAGACGCGTTCGATGATGATTGCCGGGGCCATGCCGCCCGCTGCACACATCGTGATTAAGCCGAACTGCTTGTCTTGACGTTCGAGCTCATCGAGCACCGTGCCGATCAGGATCGCACCGGTCGCACCGATCGGATGACCGAGCGCCATGGCGCCACCGTTGACGTTGACCTTGCTGCGATCGAGGTCGAGATCGCGCTGGAACTTCTCGGAGACGACAGCGAACGCTTCGTTGATCTCCCAGATGTCGATGTCATCCTTGGTCATCCCGGCCTTCTGCAACACCTTCAGCGCTGCCGGGACCGGAGCGTTCAACATCAGCGTCGGATCGTCGCCCATGTTGGCCGTGGCTACCACTCGTGCTCGGGCCTTCAAGCCGTGGGCCCTGGCGTACTTCTCGCTGGTGATCAGGATCGCCGCTGCACCGTCGACAACACCTGACGAGTTGCCGGCATGATGCACGTGGTTGATGTTGAGGTCCGGATACTTCTGATTGATCAGCTCACGGAACGTCTTCGAATCTTCGGTGTGGCGGTAGTCGGCAATCGCGGGAAAACTCGCCGACAGCTTGGCGAGCGACTCGGCAGTGGTGCCAGGCCGCGGGAACTCTTCGCGGTCGAGGGCAAGGGTGCCGTCGAGGTTCAGGACCGGGATGAGCGACCTGTCGAAGCGGCCCTCCTGAATGGCGATCTCGGCCTTGCGTTGCGAGTCGGCAGCGTGGGCATCGAGTGCTTCGCGTGAGATGCCTTCGAGCGTGGCGATTGCGTCGGCGCATACACCCTGGTGTGACTGCGGGTGGAGTTCCTGCAGGTGCATGTTGTTCGCACCCATGGCCATCATGCCCTTCTTCGGGAGCGACATCATCTCGGTGCCACCGGCGATCACGACGTCTTCCATGCCCGCCATAACGGCGTGGGATGCATAGTTAGTGGTGGTGATGCCGGAACCGCAGAAACGGTCGAGAGTTGCGCCACTTGCTCTGATGTCGTAGCCGGCGTCGAGGGCAGCCATGCGGCCAAGATCGCCACTCTGCTCCTGGACCTGCGAGCTCGTACCCCAAATGATGTCGTCTACGTCGCCGGTGTCGAGGTCGTTGCGGTCACGGATCGCTTCAAGGACCGTGCGGGCAAGGTGCTGCGGGTGCAGGTGCGCCAGTGCGCCCTTGCCCTGCTTGCCGATACCGCGAGGTGTGCGGCATGCGTCGATGATCAGTGCGTCAGACATAGGTCGTCTCCTTCAGATGCCGGCAAGGCATGCGTCGTGTTGAGCCCGACGTTAGAGAAGTCGTGCTGGGCCGCCGCAGCCGGAGCGATACACCGGCCTCCTCAGACCTGGCCAATCAGCTCACGCGCGACATCGGCGGCGACATCGTTCTTTGCAGCAAGTGGCGGAAGAATAACGATTTGGTCGAGGCCGGCGGCGTCGAGCTCGCCGATACGAGCTCGTAGGTCGTCTGGCGTCCCGACGAGACAGGCACGTTCGATCAGTTCCTTCGTGACGAACCGCTCTTCTTCGGGGATCACCCAGCAGTTGTGGCCGAGGTGCGTCCGGAGGTGGCGACGCTCTTCCGGAACGGCCTCGACCGCAGCGACGTAGTCGTCCCACATCGGCAGGAGGTGCGCCGGTGGGCGGCGACCGAACTGCGTGAGCTGTTCATAGCTGTAGTGGAGCGCAGCAATGGCGAATGCTCCGACCTGTTCTTTCACGCGGTCGGAGTCGATGGCTTCGCCGGGTTCGAGTACAGCGATGGTCGTGAGCGTTGCGATAGGAAATGCGTGTCGATCGGTGGAGAGTCCGTGCTGTTCACGGCCGACGGAAATCGCTGTACGAATCCCACGCACCGCCAGTGGGTCAGGCGGCACCGATGTGATGAGGCCGTTGCCGTGCTTCGCCGCCAGACCGAGTGCCTTCGGCCCAAATGCAGACACGTAGACGGGCGG
>JBNMOS010000148.1:0-8228 GCA_051275435.1 Ilumatobacter sp. | reverse complement strand
CTGCCGTATTCGAGGCTGTACTCCTCGCGAACGACTGCCCACGGAAGCTTGCCCGCCTTGCGGACCGGCACGAAGCCTGCACCAGCTCGATACGCAACTGCAGCACCGAAAATGAACCCGCGGGCCTCGACACCGACCACACGGTCGATCTCGACGCCCTCGAACTGCTCAACCATGCCATTGACCGCCTGGGCCAAGGCCGCCGCATCGCCGAGCAGTGGTGTGATGTCGCGAAAGGTCACCCCCTCGATTGGGTAGTCGGCGATATCGCGGACATAGCTCCGAAGGGAGCTGTGATCAGCTGTCATGTGGAGAGGCTATCCGGCCCGAACCGGCCCGAAGTGGCCCAGCTTCACGTGACGCTCAGCGACGCTTCTTCTTGCGCGGCCGTGGCGGATGCGTGAGTAGACGACCCGCAGGCTCGAGCACTGCTGCCGTCTTTGCATCGTCATTGTGGCTACCGCCCTTGGCGGTGCTATCGGCGTCAACTCGACTTGCCGTAGCTCCAACACGTCCGGTGACACCACTGCCGATCACGGCGGCACGCAGGTTGTCGCCTGTGAGCCTCTCGCGACGGGCCTTGCGACCGACGTTTGACTTGAAACCTGCAAGTAGCGGCGTCGCGACGAAGATCGAGGAGTAGATACCCGAGATCATGCCGATCAGTAGTGCCAGCCCGAACTCGCGCAAGGTGACGGCGCCGAGCAGACCCGACCCGATGAGCAGCAGCGAGATGACCGGGATGATCGAGGAGATACTCGTGTTGATCGAGCGCATCAGGACCTGGTTCATCGAGATGTTGACGATGTCCTCGTACGGCATGCGCACACCGGCGTACTTGCCCTCGTTCTCACGCACGCGGTCAAAGACGACAATCGTGTCGTACAACGAGTAACCGAGAATAGTCAGGAAGGCGATCACCGTTCCCGGTGTCACCTCGAAGCCGAACAACGAATATGCACCGACCACCACGATGACGTCGTGAGCCATCGCAGCGAGCGCAGCTATGGCCATTCGCCATTCGAAACGGATCGAGATGAAGATCGACACGACAATCAAGAAGATGATGAGCGCACGGACGGCCTTGTCGGTGATCTCACCACCCCAGGTCGAACTGGTGAATGAGAAGTTGACCTCGTCGGTCTCGACGCCGGCAGCCTCAGCGAAAGCATTGGTGATATCCACAGCGTTTTGCTGCGTCACCTCTTCAATCTGCACGGTGATGACGTCGGTGGTATCGGATGAACGGCGCTGAATACGCGCACCGGTGGTCGACACACCGTTGTCTTCGAGAACGGCCTTGGCTTCATCGACCCCGAAGGTTTGGCTCGCCGGAATATCCCAGGCGTCACCACCTTCGAAGTCAAGGCCGAGGTCGAGCCCACGTGTAAACATCGAGCCGAGAGTCGCTAAAACGACAACGACGGCAATGACGAAGCTGATTCGGCGGCGCCCATAGAAATCGACGGCGGTCTGACCGCGGAAGAGTCGGCCGAGGCCCGATGATGCAATCTGGTCACCACGGCTCATGACGTCGCCACTTCCAGCCCGAAGGCCCGTTTACCAACCATGAACTTGCTCCTAGCAATCAGCAGCACCGCAGGTCGGGTGAAGAAGAAGCACACGAAGAGGTCGCAGATCGTCGTGATGCCGAGATACAGGGCGAAGCCACGCACCGATCCGACACTCAGCGAGAACAGAATCAGTGCACCGATGATCGATACGAGGTCGGCCGACCAGATCGTGCGCCACGTGCTGTTGAAGCTACGCGGTGCCGCGTTACGCAAGGTGCGACCGTTACGGATCTCGTCTTTCATGCGTTCGAAGAAGACGACGTAACTGTCGACGGTGACGCCGATCGCCACGATGATGCCGGTCACGCCCGCCAAACTGAGCGCGTAGTTCGTCGCACCCGACACGAAGGCCGCAGCGCTATACACCGCCATTGCCCAGACCGTTAGCCCACCGATGATCACGAGAGCGAGCCAGCGGTAGTAGGCAACGAGGAAGGCAAGCACCAGTGCCAAGCCGATGAGGCCGGCGATGATGGCAGCTCGCAGCGAATCGCCGCCAGCTGATGCCGAAACTGTTCGGGTTTCCTGTGGGGTCACCTGCACGGGGAACGCACCACGGTTGAGCACATCGCTCAGCTGATCGGCTTCGTCTTGGGTGAAGCTGCCGGTGATCGACACGGAACCGTCGAAGACGGGAACGTTCACGACCGGAGCCGATTGGACGATGCCATCGAGAACGATGGCGATCTGGCCGGGCCGGGCAGAGCCATCGGTGTCGATGCCGGTCGACGGGCAGCTCGGCAGCCGGTTGAAGCACTGCGTGGCGAGGCTGTTCCACGCATCTTCGCCATCGGCACGAAGATCGACCGAGACGCTGAACCCGCCGAACTGGCCCAACTGCACCGACGCGCTGTCGCGTTCAAAAACTTCTCCGCTGGCCTGCGACGGGCCGGCACAAAGTGCACCGCCGTCGAGGGTCGGGAGGAACTCGGCGCCCGTAATGGATGGTGCAAGCGTCGGGGCCAGATCAAGCGGAACCTCATTGACAGGCACCTCGGTGTCGACAGGCACCTCCGAGTCAGCAGGCGCCACAGTGTCAGCAGGTGCGTCGGTCTGGACCGGCGCATCAGGATCGGGTGTTGACCGGCGGAAGCTCGTCTTGGCTTCGTCGTCGAGGAAGGCGGCGCCCTCTTCGTCGACCGAAATCGTTTCGGGGGTAGCTGGGTCTTCGTTTACCGTAATCGTTCCGTCGCTGTCGAGGACGCGTCCTTCGGCGATGGTCTCTTCGGGCGAGACCGTCGGCGTTGCAGACGCGGAGCATTCGGTGAAGTTGACAACGGATCGCAACTCGACGATGCCGGACACGCTGACGCTGCGCAGCGCCTCTTCCTTGTCTTTCACGCCCGGGAGGTCGACAACGATGTTCGAACCCTGGACGCGGACGTCGGGTTCGGCGACGCCGCTGCGCTCCAGTGACGACCGCACGAGGTCACGAACGACGAGCAGATCGTCACCGGTAGCACCCTCTTCAGGGGCGAGGATGACCGACAGGCCACCCTGCAGGTCGAGACCCAGAATCGGCGCATTACTCGTTGCAATGTTGCCTGCGAGCGCTGCGATGACGGCGACCACCGTGGCGATGAGAGAGAACCAGAGACGGCGTTTCATTGAGCGGTTCAGTCTTCGGTCGACGCTGCAGCGTCGGCCGGGCTGTCGTCAACGACGGCTTCTTCGGCCACAACGACTGGTTCTTCGGCCACAGCGGAATCTTCGTCATCGAGGTCAACGACGTTCTGGATGGCAGCACGAGCGATGCGGATCTGCACATCGTCATCGATCTCGAGCCAGAAACGATTCGGCCCATCCTCGCCGGTAATCGTGCCGAAGACGCCAGAAGTAGTGACTACGTCCTGGCCGACCTCGACGGATTTCTGGAGATCCTGCTGATCACGCATCCGCTTCCGCTGCGGGCGAATCATCAGGAAGTACATGGCAAGGAGGATCAGCGGCAGGAACAGGAACGAAAGAATCGAACTACCGCCGGAGTCAGCACTGGCAAAAATGGTTGTCGCGAGAGTAGATGGCATATCGGCGTGCGATCCTACCGGCGCTACCGGGTTGACATGGGCATGTCGTGACTTGACTGCCGAGTTGTTGTCAAACTTCTTCAGCCCCAGACGTCGAGTACGTCGGTGCGGAGCGCATCGAACGTGCCGCCTGCGATGGCATCTCGCATGCGCTGCATCAGATCCATTGTCCACGCTACGTTGTGAATCGACAGCAGCCTCGACGCGGTTGGTTCACCAACCTGTAGCAGGTGGCGGATGTAGCCGCGGCTATGACGAGCGCAGATTTCACACGGGCAGCTGGCGTCGAGTGGCTCGTCAAGTTCGGCGTTACGAGCTGCCTTCGCCTGGAAACGACCTGTCGAGGTGAGTGCCGTGCCGTGGCGGCCGAGCCGCGTCTGCATGACGCAGTCGAACTGGTCGACACCGAGCGCGACCGCCTCGACGAGCGAGGCCGGGTCGCCGACCCCCATCAAATAGCGAGGTTGATCAGCAGGAAGGTGCTCGATGGCTGCAGCCAGCGCCGGCAGCATCTCCTCACGCGGCTCGCCGACCGACAAGCCACCGATGCCGTAACCGTCGAAACCGATCTCGACGGTTCGCTGCGCGCTCTCAGCACGCAGCGTCTCGCTGATACCGCCCTGCACGATGCCGAACAGCGACTGGTCGGTACGGGTATGTGCAGCCTTGGCACGACGCGCCCAGTCGTTCGTGCGCTCCAAGGCCAACCGGATCACGTCAGGCGGACTCGGCAATGGCGGGCAGACGTCGAGCACCATCTGGATGTCGGCGCCGAGCTGCTGTTGGACGTCGACAGCGATCTCCGGCGTGAACCGATGACTTGACCCGTCGTAGGTGCTCTTGAAGGTGACTCCTTCGTCGTCGACCTTTGGGTCGAGCGAAAACACCTGAAACCCGCCCGAGTCGGTGAGCGTGAGGCCATCCCAGCCGGAAAACTTGCCGAGGCCGCCGAATTTGGCAATGAGTTCTGCACCCGGGCGCAGCATGAGGTGGTAGGTGTTGCCGAGCACGATCTCGGCTCCGAGCCGTTCGTAGTCGGCCGCGCTGAGGTGCTTGATTGCTCCCCTGGTGCCGACGGGCATGAACAGCGGCGTCTGATACGTGCCGCGGGCCGTGGTGGCAGTGCCCACCCGGGCAGCGCCGTGTGTGGCTTCGACGTCGAGCTGTACCCGGTACATAGGGCGACGACGCTACCGACTCGCGCGTTCGAGCAGCATTGCATCACCGAAGCTCAGGAATCGGTACTCCTGCCGGATCGCTTCTGCGTAGAGGCCGCGCCAGCCCGGGCCTGCGAATGCATCGATCATCATGAGCAGCGTGGTCTTCGGGAGGTGGAAATTTGTCAACAGCACGTCGACGACCTGCCAATCGAATCCTTCGTGGATGAAGATGTTCGTCCGGCCTGAAAGTTCGCCGAGCTTCGCAGCGGACTCGAGCGCCCGAACAGCGGTGGTCCCGACCGCAACCACACGGCCGCCTGCAGCCCGCGTGTCGATGCACTGCTGCATGGTTTCGGGCGGCACTCGGTAGCGCTCGGTATGCATCGGATGGTCAAGCGGGTTGTCCGTACTGATTGGCTGGAACGTGTCGAGCCCGACGACGAGTTCGACGGTCGCTCGACGCACGCCACGGGCGTCGAGCCGATCGAACAATTCGGGCGTGAAGTGGAGGCCAGCGGTCGGGGCTGCGGCACTCCCTGGTTCGTTCGCATAGATCGTCTGGTAGCGATCGGGGTTATCGAGGCGCTCGGTGATGTACGGCGGGAGCGGCATCTCACCGTACGCGTCGAGTGTTTCGAGAGACTCACTCCCGTCGGTCGGCCCGAGCAGCGCGACGTGAAACGTGTCGCCCGCTGCGGTGCGTTCACCGATCCGCACGAGCGGTACATCACCGGCGAACAGTTCCTCGCCGACTTTAAGTTTCTTGCCTGGTCGAACGAGCGCTTCCCATTCGGTCCGCGCCCCGTTGGTTGCTTCGAGCAGCAAGACCTCAGCCGCTCCCCCGGTGGCTCGATGGAGCCGGAGGCGGGCCGGGATCACACGCGTTTCGTTGACGACAAGCAGATCACCAGGCAGCAACAGGTCGGCCAGATCCGACACGTGTAGATGCCGGACTGGGTTGCCGGCAACAAGCAAGCGGGCCGAATCACGCGGCTCGATCGGCGTCTGCGCGATCCGCTCGTCCGGCAACACATAATCGAAATCAGACAGCTGCACACAACGATGCTACGGACGACAGGACGACCGACGCCCCGCCGCCCTCCCACTCAATCGAACAGGGAGCCGTTGGTGACTTTCAAGGGTGCGGTAATGCCGATGTGGTCGTAGGCCGCAGCGAGTGCCACTCGACCACGGGGGGTCCGGGCGATCATCCCCTGGGTGATCAAGAACGGCTCGTACACGTCTTCGACGGTTTCTGGCTGCTCGCCGATGCTGATTGCCAGGGTCGACAGGCCGACAGGCCCGCCGGTGAATTGGCCACAGAGCGCGGTGAGGAGCGCCCTGTCGACCTTGTCGAGGCCGCGGTTGTCGACGCCGAACAGCTTCAAGCCGGCCTCGGCCACATCGGCGGTGATCACACCATCGGCACGCACCTCGGCGAAGTCACGAACACGACGCAGCAAGCGGTTGGCAATACGCGGTGTACCGCGGGATCGACGCGCGATCTCGAACGCTCCCTTTGCATCGATTTCGATTTCGAAAATGCCAGCCGCGCGTTCGACAATTGCCTGCAGTTCGACGTGGTCGTAGTAGTCGAGCCGGGCAACGAGGCCAAACCGGTCGCGCAGCGGGCCGGTAATCATGCCGGTCCGGGTGGTGGCGCCAACCAGCGTGAACGGCGGCATCGTGAGCCGAATACTTGATGCTGCTGGACCCTTCCCGACGACGATGTCGAGCTGAAAGTCTTCCATTGCCGGATAGAGAATTTCTTCGACGGCACGGTTGAGTCGGTGGATCTCGTCGATGAACAGCACGTCGCCGTCTTCAAGCTTCGTCAAGATCGCGGCGAGGTCGCCGGCGCGTTCGAGTGCAGGGCCTGACGTGACGTGGATTTGTGTGCCCATCTCGGTGGCAACGATGCTGGCCAGCGTGGTTTTGCCCAGGCCAGGCGGGCCAGCGAACAACAAGTGGTCGACGGCCTGCTCACGGCGCCGAGCCGCCTCCATGACAATCTTCAGGTGTTCTTTGAGTTCACCCTGGCCAACAAACTCGTCCAGCGCCCGCGGCCGAATACCGGCCTCGAGTTCTTCCTCGTCGACATTTTCCGAGTGCCCGACGCCGGGGTCGAGGAATTCGTCACGCATGAGAGCACACCTTGGTTCGTCAGTTCTTGGACAGCGTCTTCAGCGCGTCACGCAACAGGGTGGCAGAGTCAGCGCCACTCGGGAGTTCGCGGAGCACCTCACGGATTTCTTCGGTGCCGTAGCCCAGGCCGGCCAATGCTTCACGCACATCGGCGACACTCGACCCTCCACCGCTCGCAACGGTGGAGCCACCGTCGAGAATGTCGAGGGAAAGGCGATTTTTGAGTTCGACAATGAGCCGTTCGGCGGTCTTCTTACCGACTTTGGGGACCAGTTGCAGCGCAGCAATGTCGTTGGTCGCCACGATGTCGATCAGCGACGCAGCGGGGTGCGTTGCCAAGACCGACATCGCCATTGCTGGGCCGACTCCGTGCGTTGCCAGGAGCACCTGGAAGGTTGCCTTGTCTTCCTTCGACGTGAATCCGAAGAGCGTCTGCGCATCTTCACGTATGTGGTGATGAATTCGCAGAAAGGTCGTGGTGCCCGGCTCGAGTTCGGGGATCACCCGTTGCGAGACGGTCACGATGTACCCGATTCCGGCGACCTCGAGCAGCACCGTGCCGTCGAGGTTGCGTTCGAGTACTTCGCCGCGCAGCGAGCCGATCATTGGGCACCTCCGATTGATGGCAAGTTCTTCCGACTACGGACGCTGTCGCCGTTCAGATGACGAACTTGACGCCCGATTGGCGACATAGCCAGATGGCAGAGCGCGATGGCTGCTGCATCAGCAGCGTCGGCCGGCGTGGGTAATTGCGACAGCCTGAGCCGCTGTTGCACCATTCTCTGCACCTGTTCTTTCCCGGCGCCGCCCCATCCGGCAACGGCATCTTTGACCTGATTGGGCGTGTACTGCAGCACTTCGCACCCCGCAAGCGCTGCTTCGGCGAGGGCGAGGCCACTTGCCTGACCGACGCTCATTGCGGTACGCACGTTGTTCTGAAAGAACACCTGCTCGACTGCGACAACATCGGGCTGAAACTCGGCGATCAAGGCCGTGAATTCGGTACGCAGCTCACCGAGCCGCTGCGGGAGCGGATCGGACGCCGACGTCCGGATGACCCCCATCGACACAGCGGTGGCATTGTTCGGGCCGCGGCCATCAATCACGGCGAAGCCGCAACGGGTCAGACCCGGGTCGATGCCAAGTACTCGTGAAGTCACGCCCCGTACGGCGTCGACGCTATTGGCGAACACAGGTTCGTACTGTAGTCGGTCGACCGATCAGATCAAGGGATCCTCACTGACCAGCGTGCGCTGCCACAGGGATTAGGGCGCCAGTTTCTCGAGTTCTGCGACGAGTTCTTTGACCGGCCGGAACGTGAG
>JBNMOS010000147.1:0-8260 GCA_051275435.1 Ilumatobacter sp. | reverse complement strand
TCATCGGCGACTTCACCGTGGGGTGCCTGGCCGATGCGTTGGGCGACGAGCGGTTCATGATCTTCGGCTCCGGTGCGGCCCAGCAGTATCACGAGCGTTGGTTCCGTGAGCAACTCCGAGCCACCTCACCGGCCGGCGCCGACGTCGGCCTGCGGGTGTGCGGCAACGAGCTCACCGGGCTGTCGATTGCTGGCCCGAGTGCGCGCAAGGTGCTCGACGAGCTGACTGACTTCGACGTGAGTGATGAGGAGTTCGGCTTCCTCGACTTCCGCCAGACATGGGTCGGCAGCGTGCCGTGCATGGTCGGTCGAGTGACCTTCACCGGCGACCTCGGTTACGAGATCTGGTGTGCCGCGAGCTTCCAGCAGCAACTGTTCGACACGCTGTCCGAGGCCGGTCGGCCACACGGCATGCGGCTGTTTGGCCTCCGTGCACTCGACTCAATGCGCCTCGACAAGGGGTGGGGTTCGTGGGGCACCGAGTACCGGCCGATCTACGATCCGTACGAGGCGAACATGGGCTGGATGGTCCGACTGGGCGATCAGGCCAAGGGTGACTTCATCGGACGTGATGCTGCCGCCGCCGCCAAAGAGGCCGGGCCGCAGCGCAAGCTGGTGTTGTTCGAGATGGACGCCGGAACCGGCGATGAGGCTGCCGACTGCATCGGCAACGAACCGATCTGGCACAACGGTCCCGATGGCAACACCGTGGTCGGTTGGGTCACCTCCGGTGGCTACGCACACCACAGCGCGAAGTCGATTGCGATGGGCTACGTACCTACCGAACACGCAAGTAGCGACGGGCCGTGGGAGATCGAGGTCGTCGGCGTGATGCGCTCGGCGGCGCGCCTCATCAACGCTCCCTTTGACCCGTCCGGCTCACGCATGCGCAGCTGACGAAACGGACGAGTTGGTGCCTGGCACCAAGTCGTCCGGCAGGCGATCAGTCGGTAACGAGATTCACTCCAGCGTGCGCGACGGCAGCAATGATGTCGACTTCGGCCATACCGAGAAGACGCAGCACGAGGCGAGCCACAGCGGGCGCCTCGTCGTGGTCGGTCTCGTTCAGGACGCGTGAGCGCATCGATTGCAAGGCGGCCCCGAGGACGGCGTTGATAGCGGCCTGTCCTGCAGCGACGTCGAAGACCTGGGCCTCGACGCCGTCGTTGATCGCCTGGCTAACGACGGCGCGGATGCGGCTGCGGAAGTCAGGTCGGAGCGCGGCGAGGGTCACGAAGGCTGATGCTGACCTGGGGTCGGTGTCGGCCAGTTCGAGGAGTTGGAGCACCCCGAGCGCAACTCGCTGCGCTGGGTCGTGTTCGATCTCGTTGAGGGTGTCCCGCCCGATCTCGATGGCCCGCGACAGGTCGTCAGCGACCGCCGCAACGAAGGCGTCGACGGTCGGGAAGTGGTTGTAAAACGTGCCGACGGCCACGCCGGCAGCATTGGCAATCTGACCAGCGGTGACCTGTGCGGGGCCCTTCTCGACGAGCACAATGGTGCCGGCCCGCAGAAGGCGCCCCCGAGTTTGGCGGCGCTTGCGCGGGTAGCCCCCGGTTGAACTCGCGGTCGAAGCTTCTTTCGAAGTTGCGGGGGCGGCCGGGCTCACGCCATCAGTCTGGCGGATCGAAAGTGTCACACCACATCAATATTGACCTTTTCTTTCAAAAATGGTTGAGTTGTTTAATATTGGGTGCACCGCGTTGACCAACCAACGGCCGACCAAGTCCGGCAGGCACCCACGGCGAGCACGAGGAACCATGAGCACCAGCACGAACAGCACCACGACGTCGACGCCAAAAAAGGCGGCTGCCCCCAAGAAGACAGCCCCCAAGAAGACAGCAGCCACGAAGACAGCCACGAAGAAAGCAGCAGCAGTGAAGAAAGCAACAGTAAAGAAGGCGGCCCCGCAGCGCTCTGCTGCCACTGAGCAGCCGGCCCAGACCGACGGCGAGTTGGTCAATGCAACGATCGAAGCCGTCACCGCCAATCTTCCGGTCGGCCTCGACCCGACCCAGATCCTGTCCGCCGGGCTCCGCTTCATGCAGACCGCAGCCCGCCAGCCGCAGGTCCTGGTCAAGCGCGCAGCCCAGCTCGCCGCCGAGCAGGCCCGCGTCGCTGTTGGTACGTCGAAGGTTGAGCCAGGGCCGAAGGATCGCCGATTCACTGACGAGGCATGGTCGGACAACCCGGTGTACAAGCGGCTCGCGCAGAGCTACCTGGCGCTCGACGAGCAGGTGAACGGCCTGGTCGAAGATCTCAACGTCGATGACAAGACGCGCCTGCGCACGCAGTTCCTGGCCGACCTTGCGACCGATGCCATCGCCCCGACGAACACGTTGCTCGGCAACCCTGCAGCGCTCAAAGAGGCGCGTCGCACCAAGGGGCAGAGCCTCGTCGACGGCGCCCGTCATGCGATGCACGATCTTCGCAACAACGGCGGCATGCCGTCGATGGTCGACAGCCGTCCGTTTACACCGGGTGACACCGTGGCCGCGACGCCCGGCAACGTCGTGTTCCGCAATGAGGTACTCGAGGTCATTCAGTACACGCCGGCCACGGCCAAGGTCGGCCAGCGACCGATGCTCGTGGTGCCGCCGCAGATCAACAAGTACTACATCCTCGACCTGGCGCCAGGCCGCAGCCTCTTCGAGCATCTCGTCGGCGAAGGCCATCAGGTGTTCGCCATCAGTTGGCGTAACCCGGGCCCCGAGCAGCGCGACTGGAACCTCGACACCTACTGCGCAGCGATCCTCGAAGCGACCGACGCTGCATTGGAGATCACCGGGTCGACCGACCTGAACATCCTCGGCGTCTGCGCTGGCGGCATCACCCAGGCCGCGCTGCTCGCCCACCTCGCGGCGATCGGCGACACGCGGATCCGCTCGGCGAGCTTCCTCGTGACGATCATCGACTGGGCCGTGCCCTCGATGATGGGCACCATGATTTCCCAGCCGGTCGTCGAGGCCGCCACACGTCGCAGCCAGCGGCAGGGCATCTTGAAGGGTGAAGACCTCAACAAGATCTTTGCGTGGCTCCGCCCGAACGACCTGGTGTGGAACTACGTGGTCAACAACTACCTCATGGGCAAGAACCCACCTGCGTTCGACGTGCTTGCGTGGAACGGCGACTCGACGAATCTGCCGGCCGCACTGCACGCCGATTTCATGAACATCGCGATCGACAACGCGATGACGGTTCCCGGTTCGATCGAGGTGCTCGACACACCTATCGACCTTGGCTCGATCGATTGCCCGAGCTTCGTCGTCGGTGCCGTCACTGACCACATCACGCCTTGGGAGGCCTGCTACGAGACGATCAATTTGCTCGGCGGGACCCCCGAGTTCGTCCTCAGCTCACAGGGCCACATTCAGGCGCTCGTCAACCCGGCTGGCAATCCCAAAGGCAAGTACTACGTCAACACCGATCGTGCCGACAGCGCCGAAGCGTGGCGTACCGACGCCGTCGAGCATGCCGGTAGCTGGTGGGACCACTGGACGGTGTGGCTCGAAGCGCACCACGGCAGCAAGGTGGACGCACCAGCCGAAGCGGGCAGCGCGGCATACCCGCCGATCATGCCGGCGCCGGGCGCCTACGTCCTCAACTGAGCCGTTCAATTCGTTCCCGTATCCAACTCTCCACTCGTTGCATCCCTCTGATTGACTGACGCCTTGCCTGCTTCCGCCTCCGCCATTCGAACGAAGTCGTCAACCGTGTCGGTCGGCATGCAACGCCTGCGTGTCACGGTCGAGAACCCGGGTATTGGCCGACCGCTCTTGTTGATCAATGGGATCGGCGCGACCGGCGATCTCTTCGGTCCGTTCCGTAAACACCTCGGTGATCGCGAAACCATCGCGTTCGATGCTCCTGGAGTCGGCGGTAGCCCGACGCCGCTCATGCCGTACTCGATGCGCAAGATGGCCGCAATCGTCGCTGGCCTCATTGACGAACTCGGCCACGATCAGGTCGACGTACTCGGCCTCAGCTGGGGTGGCGCGCTCGCCCAAGAGTTGGCGCACCGCCATCCCGAGGTTGTCCACCGCCTGATTCTGACGGCGACGATGCCGGGCGTCACGAGCATTCCCGGCCGGCCGGCTGCCATGTCCATCCTGATGTCACCGGTGCGCTACTACTCGCCCGACTACCTGCGACGGGTGGCGCCAACGCTGTACGGCGGAGCGATCCGCGATTCCCCCGGGCTGCTCGACGAACACGCCAAGCAGCGTGCCGCACGTCCGCCGACGGGCCGTGGCTACCTTTACCAGCTGAGCGCGATTCAGCGTTTCACGAGCTTGCCGTGGCTCCACCGGTTGCCACAGCGCACCCTCGTGCTTGCCGGCGACCAGGACCCCATCGTCCGCCTGGTGAACGGCCGGTTGCTGGCCAATCGAATTCGCGACGCCCGGCTCCACGTCGTCGAAGGTGGCGGGCACCTGTTCTTGTTTACGCGCGGTCCGGAAATGGCCGCGATCGTCGCCGACTTCCTCGACACCGGCGCCTCGAAGGCGTATCGCCAGCTCCGTCCCGCGATCTGACCGGCGGCGCCGCGAACACAGTCGTCGGCAGCTCGTCCAGCTCAGCAGAAGTATTGCGGGTTACGGCCGACCGTTCGACCTGTGCCGGTGTCCACATAATCGGCGCGGCACTCGTCGAACTCCAGACGCGAGTTGGCGTGAACGTCAGCCAACTCGAATCCGTCAACGCGCGGGACGGTCGGGGCAGGCTGCTCCCATTCGACCTCGATCTGCGGAGAGCGATCGCTTGTGACGTCACCATTGACGATCACCGCACCGACAATGCCGCCGGCTGCGATGAGGCCACACGCACTGATAATGACGGCCCCGCGATTCACGTCGTCAACGGTACTGGCATCGGGTGAGCGCTCTTGGTCGACAACCGGGGCGCGAGGTTGGGCAACGGCTCGGCAGTTGTGAGACTGCGGGAATGACGAGTGCCGACCCCGAGATCCTCGACGCCCTGCCGACGGTCTTGACCGATCGTGTCGTGCCGATCGATGACGTACTCGCTGCCCTCGAGTCAGCCGGCATCGACCTCGGCGAACACCGCAGCGAGACGTTGGACCGAGTGACCTCGATGGAAGGCGCGTTCGGCGATCTGGCGGGCGGCCTGATGTTCCTCCCGCGCTTCTTCGACGGCACCCAGTGGACAATCGAAGTGACCGCGCAAGACCTTGCAGCGCGGATCATTGAAGACACGATGGCCATCGACCCACTCGTCTGGTGGCTGGTCACCAACGAAGTGGCCTGCGTCGACGATGCCGGTCAGGTCATGGGCCTGCTCGAAGTCGAAAGCCTCGACGATGTGCACGACTCGCTCGTTCTCCCCGACCCGGTGGCCGAGTCGCTCCGACCCGGGTGGGTGGCGGTGACGCTGCGGAACGGTGCGACGCATTGGAGCCTCTCCGACGGTCCGGCAACGCCAACCGCTGCCCAGATCGCCGCGGCCCAGGCCGGTTTCCAGGCGACACTCGACGATCCACGCAACGCCGATTTTTCCGTCGCAGCGGGGGTCTCCGTGCCCGTGGGGTTGGAACGGGCAACCGACACGTCGGCACTACTCGAGGCCATCGCCATTGATCGCTCGGCGTTCACTGACGCGCCGATGCCGCCGGTGACCACCTTGTTCGAGGCTGCAGGCTTCGAAGTTCGTGATCGCGACGTGGCAATGCCCGGATTCGACTGGGATGCGCTCGCCACCTGGCGCACGTCGAACATTGCCTCGCTGCTGTTCGAGTTGACCGAACCACAAACCGAGTCGTACCGGGCGCTGATCGCAGCACTCGCCCAGTGGCGGAGCAGCGACACCATCGACGACGCGGCGGCCACCGCTGATCTCTTCACTGACGCCAAGGTCGTCGAGGCAATGAGTGCCGGCCCCCAGCCACAAATGGTCGCGCTGCCTGACCAGATGGCCGACACCGCAGCAGCGCACCTCGGGTTCGTCGAGGCACTCGTTGCAGCCGGCGCGGCGAGCGAACACATCACGGCGTTCCGCGTGCGCTGCCTCGACCGGGTGGGTCGCCCCCTCGATGCAATCGCGGTGCTCGACGAGGTCGTCGAGTCAACTGAGGCCAAGCAACTCCTGATCGCCGCCGCCGAGTACGCCGCCGATCGCAGCGATGCCACGATTGCCTATGCGCTGCTGCAGCGCGCCGGTGCGTTGGAGCACCTGGCATCAATCAAGGGCGAGGCCGAGACGCACACGCCCGACTTGGAATTACTGTTCGAGATCGAGCCCTTCGCAATGACGCGCCCGAAGGCCGAGGTCGGCCGGAACGATCCGTGCCCATGCGGCTCGGGCAAGAAGTTCAAGAAGTGCCACATCAACGACCAGCCGATGCACGGCCTTGAGTACCGGGCGCCGTGGGTGCACGGCAAGGCGATGCGTTTCGGGCGGGCTCAGAATGCTGCACTGATCGAGACGCTGGCCGACGCAGTCTGCGCCCACGTCGACGACGGTGAGATTGTCGAGCAGATGCGGTTCTCACCGTTCATCGCCGATGTCGCCCTCCACGAGGGTGGCGACTTCGCCCGCTTTCTGGAAGCGCGGCAGGAGTTGCTGCCAGCCGACGAGTTCGAGTTGGCAACGCAGTGGGCCGCAATCGATCGCGGCGTGTTCGAGATCGTGAAGCTCGCCGGACAGCGGGTCGAGCTACGCAACATCGTGACCGATGTGCGGATCACCGTTGGCGAGATGGAGTCCGGCTCGGGCATCGAAGCAGGCGATTTGATGATCGGTCGGCCGCTGCCGGTCGGCGACGGTTGGCGCGCGTTCGGTGGCTTTATGCCATGCGATCCGTCGATCGTCGAAAACGTCGTTGCCGCGATCGAGGCACGTGACGCCCTCGGTATTGCCGGCTTGATCGGCGATCAACTCGCGCCGACCCACGACGATCTGATGAGCCAGCTCGGCCTCGACGGCCTGGGGCTCGACGGCCTCGACCTCGATGCGCTCGGCCTGGACGAGGCCGATCTCGCCGACGAATAGAACGCGCGCGGTGGTCGCCCGCCATTCGGTGGCGGCTACCTGCCGGCGGCTACCTGCCGGCGGCTACCTGCCGGCGGCGTCGAGTTCGGCGACGTACTGCTCGAGCTTGGCGAGGGCCGGCACAGCGTGGTCGAGCGCACTCATCATCACCGCGATCAGCTCGTCGCTCGGCGTGTTGGCTGAGCTGAACCCGTCGAGACGACTGTTCGCGAGCCACGCCTGCAGGGCCGGGTCGGCACCCCATTTTGCGCTGTTCAGCGAGTTGCCGTACGCGGTGCGGATCCAGTCCGTGGCGGCGTCTGGGTGGGGCACCACACCACAGAGATGGTTCTTCTCGTCGGCCGTGGCGTACGCCGCTTCGCAGTGCGCAATGAAGGCCGCGCTGAACACCTGCTGGCAATGCCGGACGGTTTGCAGCGTGATGCGGTTGCCGTCGAAGACCTGCTTCGGTGGGCGGCGTTCGAGGCCGTCGGCGGTGCAGTCGATGTGGGCAGTGTCGCCGCTCGTCGGAACAACTCCGTCGTCGAGGACGATCTGATCGATGTCGATGCGTTGCACCCGGCCCAGGCGGACGATGTCGGTGATCCGGCGGAGCTGCTCGAGTTCGTCTTGGGTCACGGTCGAGCAGCGGTACATCGTTGGGTCAACGTCGGTGGTGAGTCGGAGCAGGATGGCATCTGCTTCAAGCCGAGCGAACAGGTCCGCGATTGAGTCGGATTCGGCGATGTGCCTGAACTGGGTGATGAACCGTTCGGCGGTGCCCTCGAAGAAGTCGCCTGGCTGGATGGTTTTGCGGTCGATGTACCAGGAGTCGCGGGGCATGATCCAGCGGATTTGGTCCGGGTCGACGCCATTGCGCAGCAGCCAGAGGCAGGCATCGGCGCCCGTCTTGCCAGCGCCGATGATCGTGTAGCCGTCCGCGGGCCGGATCAGCTTCGGCAGGTCGTTGAGCGGTGTGCAGCGCACCCCGTCAGCAACGTCGTAGCCGGGCGGACGCTGCGACGGGACCGTCACGTTCATGTAGGTGGCGTCGACGAGCGTGGCCGCGTTGACTGTGCTGCGCATGCCCGACGCGAGCGACACGAGGTCGCCGGTTGCAGGTTCGTACTCGGTCATCGGGAGGTAGGTGACGCGGCCCGACGGGAGGAAATCACGGTGCATCAGGTGGTCGTAGTAGGCAAGTACTTCGGCGCCGGATGCGAGTTCGTACAGGCCTGCATTCCAGCCAACGGCGTCTTTCACATCGTTGCCGA
>JBNMOS010000146.1:0-8321 GCA_051275435.1 Ilumatobacter sp. | reverse complement strand
GGCAAAGACTGGTGCTCAGGCTTGACTCGTTTGGCGAGGCCGATCGAATACGCCGCGCCGACCGCCTTCGGAAGATGCGATGCAATCGTGCTCGTCTGCGGTGGCATCGCCAGGCTGGCCGAGCCCAACACCTTGTGCCGCCCGCCCGAGATCGGGTCGTCTATCGACGTGGTGAAGCTGAGCAGCATGTCGCGCATCGGGTCGACACCGACTTGGCCAGATCGTGCGATCTGAAACGCCGCATCGCGGTAGTGCACGAAGGCCATGTCGGTCGGGCGAAGGGCTCCTGCGACTGCTGCCATCCCTTCGTGCCCTGATGACCCGATTGTGTAGAAGCCGAATCCGCGGGCCTGCATGTTTCGCGCAGCGCGGTCGAGGTGCCGACTGAGCACCTGTGCTTCGAAGAGTGCCACGAGTTCGTCAGCGGTGAGCTTTGCATCTTCGAGCGTCGCAGTACCCGTCCGCGTCGGAAGGTCGCCCACAGCGACCCGTCGCAAGAAGTTGTCATGGACGATCTCGACCCGGTTCACGCGGCCATTTGACCACATTGCTCGCCGCGAAGGCGTGGGCATCTCAAAAGGGTTCGACCCACCAGGCCAGCGCCGTCTTCGTCCCGGCAGGGATCTCGGTATATCCACCGTCGTGGATCTGGACGGGAGCACCCTCAGCGAGCTCGGCCCACAGCTGCCGATTTGGGTGCACCACGGTGATCGGCCGGCCGGCAGCATTCCAGCGACTCACCATCTCGTCGTCGGAGCGCATCCACGCCCATTGGCCGGCGTGGGCACATTGCGCGGCCTGCTTGCCCCACGACATCTCGACCAGCGGCGTCACGGCAATGAGCAGGCCAGCAACGTCTGGCAATACACCGATCGGTTCAATCTCGTCAAGTGGCGACGACTGGATCTGGAGCTTGGCGAGCTGTTCTGGGGCCTCGTCGAGACGACCGGGAACAAAAGCACGCACTGCAACACCGTCACGCTCGGCAGTCACCCCAGCGGGTTCTTGGGCTCGACGCCAGGCTGATGCACGGCCACGTCGGACGATCTTGCGGATCCGGTCGCCGTTCCACGCAGCGACCGCTTCGTGCCACTCTCCGCCCGGCTGACTACGCTCGTCGTCCAACAGTTCGATCGTCGCGAGAGCGGCGACTTGGCAGATCTGTGCAGTCGTGGGCGGATCCAGTTTCTCGACGCGGGCTGCGAGCTGCAGTGCCCGGGGTGACTCGCTCGGCTCAGCAGCTTCCATGTGATTGGTCTACACGGTCGAGCCGACCACAACACCGGCGGGTTCCGTGGCGTATCGTCATGCGATGCGGCTCGACAAGATCCCCACCGGCAACACCCCGCCCGACGACGTCAACGTCATCATCGAAGTTCCTGTCGGCGGCGAACCAATCAAGTACGAGATGGACAAAGCCTCGGGCGCTTTGTTCGTCGATCGATTCCTCTACACACCGATGCGTTATCCCGGCAACTACGGCTTCGTCCCACACACCCTGTCCGAAGACGGCGACCCGATCGATGTACTCGTGTGCAACACCCGTGAAATCATCCCCGGAGGCGTCATCAACTGCCGCCCCGTTGGCGTCCTCGTCATGGAAGACGACGCAGGCCAAGACGAAAAGATCCTGGCGGTGCCGAGCAGCCATGTGAGCCGTCGATACCACAATGTCGCCGACTACACCGACCTGCCAGAGATCACGCGTGAACAGGTCCAACACTTCTTCGAGCACTACAAAGACCTCGAACCAAACAAGTGGGTGCGGATCGACCACTGGGGTGATGCAGCCGAGGCGAAACAGATGATCGTCGACGCCATTGCCCGAGCCGGCGCGGCCACCTGACCCGATGTCGATGTCGATAAACGCTGACGGGCAGGGCCTGGCTGGCGTCTCAGACGCCGCACCGGCCGAAGTTGTCGGGATGTACGACGGCTGGGTGTCGACGTATGACACCGATGTGCAGTCATGGGGCTACGAAGTTCCTGATCGGCTCGCATCGGTCATCGCCAACGCGGGCGCCACGAACGGCGACGTCCTCGATGCTGGCTGCGGCACCGGCCTTGTCGGGCTCGCCCTCGATGCCGTTGGTGTCGCATCGATCATCGGCGCCGACTTCTCACCCGAGTCGATCGACGTTGCGCGGCGACGCGACGTGTACCGAGAACTGCACGTCCTGGATCTCAGCCAACCGCTGCCGTTCACGTCACAACGTTTCCTCGCCGTGGTCTGCGCCGGTGTCTTTAGCTATCTCACCGACCCCGAATCCGTGCTTCGAGAGTTCTTACGCATCGTCCGCCATGGCGGCACGATCGTCTTCACGCAGCGCGTCGACCTCTGGGAGAGCCGCCAGATGGACACCGTGTTACGGCGGCTCGCTGACGAAGGGCGATGCACTGTCGACGTCTCACCGCCTCGCCCCTACCTCCCGGGCCACGGCGAATTCGATGATGGTGTCCACGACGTGACACTGATCGCCGCCTGATCAGTCGAGCCGGCGGATCGTCGGTTTCTGACCAGTCGTACCGTGTGCGATACCTGCGATGCGATCGAGCTGTGTGGTCCCGTTGAGTCGCCCGAACAGCCGAGTGCCTGCTGCGCTGATCCCACCGTCGACCGTGATGGAGGTACCCGTGACGAACGCCGAATCGGGTCCGGCGAGCCACAATGCAGCGCCCGCTATGTCAGCACCCTCACCGCGCTTGGGATATGGCTGCAGCTCGGTCATCACCCGTTCGGCGTCGGCTTCATCGCCCTGGTGCATCAGTGGCGTGAAGATGATCCCCGGGCAGATGGCGTTGACTCGGACGGCGTGCGGCGCCAGTTCGATCGCTGTTGTCTCGGTGAGGTTGATCACTCCGGCCTTCGCTGCCGAGTAGGCCTGCGGCCCGCCGCCGCCTCCCTGGCCGGCAACCGATGCCGTGTTGATGATCACACCACCCTCGCCCTGGGCAATGAGCACACGCGCCGCGTGCTTCGTTCCGAGGAACACGCCCCGGACCAAGACGGCAAAGGTTGCATCCCAGTCGTCTGACTCGATCTCGGTGATCGGGCCGAACGCTCCCCCGATGCCAGCGTTGTTGAACATGATGTCGAGCCGGCCGAACGCTTCGACAGCACGGGCGACGGCCGATGCCACGTCAGCATCGATCGCCACGTCGCAACGGACGAATCGCGCTGCGTCACCGAGTTCCGCGGCGACTGCCTCGCCAGCATCAGCGTTGAAATCGGCAATGACGACACTGGCTCCTTCAGCGACGAAGCGCTGTGCCGTTGCGAGCCCCATACCGCTTGCGGCGCCAGTGATCACCGCTACCTTGCCGTCGAGTTGGCCCGTCTGGCCGTCGGACAGTGCGGTGATCACCGTGAACTCTGACCGTCGTCGACTTTGATGATCGTGCCGGTGACGGCTTCCGAAGCTGGCGAGCAGAGAAAGAGCAGGGTCGAGTCGAGCTGTTCGGGTCGACCGATTCGCTTGCGCGGGAAGTGCCCACTGATATCGCCCATTCGTTCCAGCATGCCGTCCATCATCTCCGACTCGAACGCCCCCGGGGCGATGGCATTGACGTTGATGCCGAACCGCGCCCATTCGACGCCAAGCGCCTCGCTCATCCGGGTGACGGCTGCTTTGGTGATCGAGTAGAGCGCTGCGCCTTCCCCGCCGTAGTTGGTCGCCGCGATGCTGGAAATGTTGACCATTCGCCCCGGCGACTTCGCTGCGATCAGGCGCTTGCCGACCTCGCACGAAAGGATGTATGGCCCGCGCAAGTTGGTGTCGATAACCTTGTCGATCAGTTCGAGCGACATTTTGTGGGCACGCTGCGCGTCGGGGATGCCGGCGTTGTTGACCAGGATGGTCACGGTACCGAACGCCGCTTCGGCCTGATCGACAGCAGCGACAATGCTCGCGGCGTCGGTCATGTCGATCGGGACTCCGACCGCTTGGCCACCGTCAGCAACGATCGCGGCGACCAGTTCGTCGAGCCGCTCCTGACGCCGGCCCGTTGCGACAACGGATGCACCGGAGGCGGCCAACACTTGGGCAAAACGCCAGCCAAGGCCAGACGTGGCGCCGGTGACGAGGGCGACCTGACCGGTGAGGTCGGTCGAGTTGTTGACAGTGATCACGATGCGCTCCATGTGGTGAGAAGGGATGCTGGCGGCAGATGCCGGTAGATGTGTACCGGTCCGTAACGGTTCTGCTGTTCGGACTCGATCGTCGCCCCGAGGCGTTCGGCCAATGCGGCAGACGCGGTGTTGGCAACGGCGATCACGCTCGCCGCTGTTGTCCATCCATGGTCCTCGTAGGCGGCCTGGAGAGCCCGTCGAGCGGCTTCGGTGGCGTAGCCCTGGCCGTGATGATCGGGGACCAGTGCCCACGTGATTTCCGGTTGAATCCAGCCGTCAGGATTCCACAGGCCGCAAACACCGGCGAATCGCCCGGTTGCCTTCACTTCGATTGCCCAGGGGCCGTACCCGCGCAACGCCCAGTGACCGGGATAGACGGCGAACTTCCGCCACGCCTCTTCACGGCTGCAGGGGCCGCCGTAGAACTTCGAGATCGGGTCGGCGTAGAAGTCGACCATCGGCTCGAAGTCATCGCCCTGGAACGGGCGGAGCCACAGTCGCTCGGTTTCGATGGTGCTCGGTGCGGTCATGTTTCGGCGGCAAGTGCGGCCGCGAAGGTCGCCAGTTCGCCAGGGTCGATGCCGACCAATCGCGCTGCGTCGGGGAAACCGCCGGAGGCAACGTCATCGGCGAATGCTGCATAGGCCGCGACCCGCATCTCTTGGATTCGATCGAGCTCGGCTCGCAGGTCGGCGTACTGCTTCGCGTGTCGGGGGACGTGGCCGGTATTGGTGCCGAGCACGTCGGTGCTGAACAGGTACTGCGCATCACAGTTCGGGCCGGAGCCCATCGAGATCATCACGAGGCTCGTCTTCGCGCTGATCGCCGTGGCGACCGGCTCGGGCACGACTTCGATTTCAGCGGCAAAGGCGCCTGCGTTGACCAGAGCAACTGTCTGATGCCAGACCTCCATCGCCGTGCTCGCCGTTTTACCCACCGCTTTGAACCCGCCGGTCCAGGTACGACGCGGCGGGATGAGGCCGACGTGGCCGACAACCGGGATGCCTTCGGCAGCCAATCGCTCAATGGTTTGCAGCGACGCTGCGCACCAGCAGGCGTCAGCGCCGTCGTTGATTGCCGAGAATGCTGCGCGTAGGTAGTCGTCGGTCGTGACCACCTGGCCGTAATCGAGGCCGACCACGATGAAGGCATTGCCGGCAGCAGATCGCATCTCGGTGCTCATCTGCGAGTCCTGGATGGTGACGATGTCGATCCCGCCATCTGCTGCAGCAGCGGCCTCGCCAGCGCTCGACACGTAGACGTCGGTGTACTGCCGCGTGCCTTTACCCGCTCGAAGATCGGCGACCGTCAGACGACTATTGGCTGCCATCCCAGCATTCTCCCACGACGACCAGAGCGCGGAACGAGTCGCATGAATCGAGCCGGGCGCAGTGCCGAACGCGCTCAGACGTCGACGTGGGGGCCGCGCGGGAGCAGCTCCCCAATCGTGGAGTGCTGCACCGGACCGTCCTTGTTGTTGCCCACTACAACGAGCATGTCGGAGCCACCGAGTTCAAGACCCACCTGCAGACACGCGCCGCACGGCCATGTCGGGCCTCCGTCAGTGTCGGGTGCCGCGAGTGCGAGCGCCACAGGCCGCGTGCCCTGCGCGATAGCGGCGAACATCGCCACCCTCTCGGCACACATTGAAAGCCCCAGCGAGACGTTCTCGACGATAACTCCAGACACCATCCGGTCATCAGTACAGCGAACGACTGCGCCCGCCCTGAATTTCGAAAACGGCGCATACGACTGCGCGATGTTGTCTCGCGCTGCTGCGATTAGTTCGTCGTTTAACATCGATGTGACTCCTTCATCGGCGTCTTGCCGAGTCAGTCTTCGGATACGGGTTCGGACAGGGGTTCGGATTGTGCGAGGACGTGAGTTTCGATGCCCTCGAGTTGGGCGACGACGTGGCCAGCTGCCGAGCGGATCTCAACATCACACACGACCATATGCGCTGATGTGCGGCGGCCGACGAGCAACATCGTATGTTGCCCGAACGTCGGCTCGGAGAGCAGTCGCACCGTGCCGATTCCGGTCGGCAGTGATGGCAGACCGAGTTGACGTTCGGTCCAGAGCAGCGCGAGCTGCAAGGCACCGTCGAGCAGTGCCGGATCCGATGTCCATGTCTCGTTCGGCCACCCAACTGCTCTGACACCCCAGCAGCGCGCATCGATGCCCAACTCCGACACACCGACGATCTCTTCGATCACGCGGAAGGCGGGGCCGTGGAACAAGACGTCGCCGAAGTAGATCTCCGACGACCAGGGCTCGCTGTCAACCACGGCTGCAGGGTTGATACCGGCAAGATCAACAGCTGACGGAGCGGTCGGCGCCATGCGTACGGTGCATCGGTAGTGGGCTCGCCCAGTCGCTGTGTTCGTCAGCTGCAGGGTCAGCTGGCGGCCTTCGCCACTGGCTGCTGAGTCGATCACTGCAGCAACCACGTCGAGGCTGCCGCCATGGAAATAGTCGTCGGCGATCAGGCCACTGAGCACACGGAGTTCGGTCAGGGCGGCGAGGTGCAGGTCGGGACAATTCGCTGCAGCGAGTCGGGCAAACCACTCGATGACAAAGACAACCGGCACGACGGGAACGCCGTTGACCGCATGATCGATCAGCTGCGGATGATGCGAGAGGCTGACGCTGATCGGCAGTTCTGTCTGCACCGGTTTCGGCACAGTTGGCTGCACTGTCGTCTGCGCGGTCTGGTCGGCAACGACGGCTGAGTCAGCTGGCAGAGACGCATCACTTGGCGCGCCTGACACCAGGCGCATCCCCATGTTCGACACCTCGTAGATGCGCAGCCCGTCGCACCAGAGCGAACCGGCGCCAATGACGAACGGACCGATGTCGTCAACGCCGACCTCGGTGATCTCCATCACCGTCGTGATCATGTCGTTCTTCGGGGTGACCTGGCCGCGGTACTTCCAGACCATCGGCGCACCGAGCAACATCGGTTCGAACCGTGCATCCTCGACGTCTGCATCCATTCCCGTGTCGAGCATGAAGTACTGCAGGAGTTGCAGGAGCGCTTCGACACCGAGTGAGCCCGGTTGTACCGGGTCTTGGAAGAAGTGAGCCTTGAAGAACCACTCGGAGACGTCGACGTCTTTCTCCCCCACGATGACCCCGAGCCCGGCATCGCCCTGGGTTTCAATATGAGCGACACGATCGACCATCAGCAACATCTCGTTGGCGAGCCGGGCTGTGCCCGAGCAGAACCGCTTGGGCCGCACAGTGAGGTCGGTCTTGGCCGGGGCATGTGCTGCAATCAGCTCACTGAGTGCATGATGGTCGCTGGTGACCGGCAATCCGACCTGGTCTTCGAAGGCCGCTGGCGGGAAGAATCCGAAGACGGTTTCCATCGTGTACACAACTCGATCGCCGAGGGAGCAGACGACTTCAAACCCTTCGACGATCATCCCGCCGGCACGCGACACACTCGTGAGCTTCACGTGCGTCGACAGAGTTCCAGACGTACGCGTCAGTTCGCCGACCACGGTGCCGGTGCCGTCGAGATTGCGGAAGAGTAAGTCTTCGTCGATGTTGTTTGCCGAGCCCACTGCCGACGCGACCCAGCCGCAGGGCTGCAGCGCGGCTTCGAGCAGCACGGCAAACGGCATGGTCTCGGCACCGTTCTCGTCGAAGTACCAGGCGTCGTCGGGGATGTCGTATTCACAGACAATCTCGAGGCCGGCTTTGCAGTCGTCGAGGTCGCCATCGATCTGGGTGACGCGGCTGATGAAGTGATACGGCTCACCCGGCAACCGAGGAGATCGCCGGGTGGTGTCAAACGCCTCGTACATCGACCCGAACGCATCGGAGGGCTTGCCCCATGCGCACGAGATCATGGCCTTCCAGTCGAACGGGAACCCTTCCGCGTCGGTGGCCACAGCGACCGGTTCGACCACGTTCTCCCACACCTCAGGCATCGAGGTGAGCGGCCAGCCTGGGACGAGTTCGACCCCGAGGCGGTGCGCGTGGAATGCGGCCTTGCCGTCGACGAATCCGAGGACGTCGCAGATGAGCGTCGGGTGCGGGCCGTCCCAGACCTCTTCGATGTAGAGCTCGTAGGCGACCCGATCGGTCTGCGGGTTGATCTCGCCGCGACACTTCAACTCGAAGGGTTGTTCCGGAAGCGGTTGGAACCGCCAGCCATCGACACGGGCCGTGTGGCCGAGTGCTG
>JBNMOS010000145.1:0-8529 GCA_051275435.1 Ilumatobacter sp. | reverse complement strand
TCGTTACGGATGCTGAGCTCGCGGCTCGGGATCACGCCTTCGCTCTTGTAGCCGATGTCGAGCAGGACTTCGTCCTTGTCGATCTTGACGACGATGCCGTGGACCATCATCCCGTCTTTGATCTCGACCATGGTGCCGTCGATCGCGTCAGCGAAGGACATACCGAGGTCGTCGGAGGTGATTTCGCGAGGGGTGTAGTTGCCCTCATCATCGAAGGTGCCGAATGGGCTATCGGCGACCGGAGCGGCTGTGGCTTCCGGGTTCTCTTCGATGGGGGTCTCTTCAGAGACGGGCGTAATGGTGTCGTCGGACAAGGGGATACTCGTTTCGGATACGGATCTTGAGATGAATGGATGGGATTGCGACGCCACTTCATCGGCGGCATTGCAATCGCCAAGCGTATCGGGCTAAGGCCCTCGCCAGCACACGCTGATCCAGCGCTCAGCGAGCAGCGACCACGAGGAACTCGGGCGACTCGATCGTGGCCGGGTCAGACCCGTACTGCCCAGGCTCGACACTGCAGATCGCAGCAACCGCAAAGCCGTGCGTGCTCAGTAGTAACCGCAGCTCGCGCGGGGTGTAGCAGCCGGTCCACAGATCGACGGTCTTCGGTTCACCTGACTCGCTGCGGATCTCCGTTCGTTCGTGACTGACGCCCGTGTTGGCATCGAACGAAGCATCGTCGTGGTATTTGACGGCGAAGTACGCGTTGAAGGCACTCAGGGCGAGTCGGCCGCCAGGTCGGAGCGCTGCTGCCATTCCTGCGACGACCGCCGCATCATCGCCGTCAGCAGTCATCATCCCAAACGCCCCCTGGCAGAGACAGATCACGGCGTCGAATTCATCAGAGAACCCCAACTTCCGGGCGTCTCCTCGCGCAAACGTGGCCGCTTCTAAGGACTCGGCGCCCGCAGCCGCGACGGCAATGTCGACGAATCGCTGACTGATGTCGACACCGTGGGCAACAATCCCGCGGCGGGCAAGTTCGAGCGAGTGGCGACCAGTGCCGCATCCGACGTCGAGCACCCGGTCACCAGCGGTGAGCCCCAGTGCCGTGACGACGTGATCGACCTCTTGCACCGTTCCCTTCGTGTGGGCATACCGGTCGTAGGCCATCCCCATGTGGTCTGCCAACGGCTCGAACCAGTGGTCAGTCATCGCACGGTTTCAGTTGGGGTCAGACCCCAACTGAAACTATCCCTTTGCTGCTGCCCACGTGTCGCCCCAGCTCACGTTGACTTCGAGCGGGACATCGAGCTCGGCGGCATCACGCATGATGTTGATCAGGAGTGGGCCGACGGTGTCTTTTTCTTCCGGCGGCACTTCGACGAGCACTTCGTCGTGCACCTGCAGGATGAGCACGCTCTTGTGGCCTTTGGAGACCAACTCTTCGTCGATCCGCACCAGTGCGACCTTAAAGATGTCGGCCGCTAGGCCCTGGATCCCGGCATTCATTGCCTGCCGCTCCCCCGCCTGGCGTACTCGGAAGTTGGCGTTCATCAGCTCGGGAATCGGGCGACGACGACCGAACAGCGTTTCGGTATACCCACGCTCGCGGGCTTCTTCGACCGTCGAATCCATGTAGGCCTTCACGTTCGGGAACGCTACGAAGTAGGCCTCAAGGATCGGTGCGGCCTCGTCGACCGGGATGTTCAGTCGCTGCGCAAGCCCGTATGCCTCCATGCCGTAAGCGAGGCCGTACGACACCATCTTGGCCTTAGAGCGCTGATCGAGCTTGACGTCTTCGGGCGCCACGCCGAACACGCGGGCGGCAGTTGCATTGTGAATGTCCTGCCCGGTGGTGAACGCTTCGATCAGACCCGGATCCGACGCGAGGTGAGCAATACAGCGCAACTCGATCTGGTTGTAGTCGGCGACGAGCAGTTCGGTGCCTGGCGATGGGACGAAGATCTTGCGGAACTGGCGACCTTGCTCGCTGCGCACCGGAATGTTGTGCAGGTTCGGCCGATCGGACGAGAGTCGGCCGGTTCGCGCCACGGTCTGATTGAACGTGGCATGGATGCGGTTGTCGTCTGCGACTTCGTGCAGCAAACCTTCGCCGTACGTACCGCGCAGCTTGTCAACTTCGCGGTGCCGCATGAGCGGCCCGAGAAACTCGGGCCATTCGGGCATCAGCTTTTCGAGCGTCGATGCGTCGGTCGATGGGCCCGTCTTCGTTTTCTTGATCGGGGTCAGGCCCTTCTCGTCGTACAGCAACTCACGTAGCTGCTTCGGCGAGTTCAGGTTGAGATCTTCCTTGCCAGCAACGGCACGCAGCTCGGCAGCCAGCGAGTCGACCTCGGCCTTGAGGCGATCGTTCAGGCGACGGAGTTCGTCGACGTCGACGCCAACACCGAAGTGCTCCATCTTGGCAAGCACCAGCACGAGTGGGTTCTCCATCGTGTCGTAGAGCTCGGCCATACCCTGCGCTTCGAGGCTCTCGTGGATCGGGACGGCGAGGTGGTGCACAGCGAGCGCGTCGCGCCCGGCCACTTCGGCATCACTCATTGAGGTGCCGTCGAGGTCGAGCTGCCCTGACTTGGCTGCATCGGACGGCCGGGCGTAGCCCGTGTACTTCTCGATCAGATCGGGCAGTGCGTAGCGGGCTTCGGCCGGGTCGATGAGGTACGCCGCGATCGCTGTGTCGAGCGTGAGGCCGCGCACTTCGATGTCGAGCTGGAGCAGCGAGCGCATCATCTCTTTGACGTTGTGGCCGCGCACGCTGGTGTGGGCTGCCAAAGCTGCGCCAACGGACTCGTCGCCAAGGAGGTTCGCTGGGACCCACGCGACTTCGGACGACGACGCGTCTGAGACGACGGCGATGCCCGTCAGGAACGAACGGCCAGGTTCGCCGGTCCACGCAGCTGACACGTCGAGATGCTCGGCGGCCGAGATGAGCGCAGCGGCATCGGCAGGGGATTCCAGAAGCGTGACTTCAGCAACGATCTCTTGGCGTTCTTCGCCTGGGCCCAGATCGACCGCGCCGCCGAGCGAAGCAAGCGCTTCGGTGATTCGGCCACCGAGGGCGCGGAATTCGAGGAACTCGAACAGCCGCTTCATCTCGTCGGGGTCAGGCGATGAGCCAAGCCCGGTCGGCGCCGAACGATCGGTGAAGTCGACATCGACCTCGACACCGTCAATCTCGACGGTGAGCGGCGCATCAAAGTGCAGCGTCATGAGGTCGAGGTTCTTACGGGCGCGCGCTTCGTTTTCGATGAGGTTCGACTTCAACTTCGGCGTCTGTTCGTCGACGTTGGCAAAGATGCCGTCCAGGCCGCCGTACTTGTTGATCAACTTGGCGGCGGTCTTCTCGCCGACACCGGGAACGCCAGGCAGGTTGTCGGAGGTGTCGCCGCGGAGCGCTGCGTACTGCACGTACATCTCGGGCGTGACGCCGGTCTTCTCTTCGATGCCAGCCTCGTCGTACAGGGCATAGTCGCTGACCCCACGCTTGTTGTAGAGAACACGGACGTGCGGATCGCTCACCAACTGGTAGCTGTCACGATCACCAGTGACGATGATGACGTCTTCGCCGAGGTCGGTGAGCTTGCGAGTCGCCGTGGCGATCAGATCGTCAGCTTCCCAACCCACCTGGTCGATCGAGGTGATCCCGAGTGCGTCGAGCACTTCGCGGACCAGGCCCATCTGCTGGCGCAGGATGTCGGGCGCAGCGTCGCGCTGGGCCTTGTATTCGGGTTCGGCTTTGTGCCGGAACGTCGGCTCCGGCCGGTCGAACGCGACGAGGATGCCATCGGGTTGCTGGTCCTTCAGAACATACGCCAGCATCGAAGTGAAGCCGAAGACAGCGTTCGTGACCTGACCGCTGGCCGTGGCCATGTCGGTTGGCAGCGCGAAGAAGGCTCGATAGGTGAGCGAGTTGCCGTCGACGAGGAGGGTCGTCCCCATCAGCCGGCGTCCGGGCGAAGCGAACCGTCGAGGATCTGATCCGCGACGTCACGCATCCGGGTTCGCTCGCTCATCGCAGTTTTCTGGATGAACTGGAACGCATCGTTCTCGGTCATGCCGACCTCGTCGATCAACAACCCTTTGGCACGCTCGATGAACTTTCGTGATTCGAGCTGTTCGCCGAGCGAATCGATTTCGCCAGTCAATTCGCGCAGCTCGCGGAAACGACCCATCGCAACTTCGATCGCCGGAACGAGGTCACTCCTCTGGAAGGGCTTCACGAGGAACGCCAGGGCGCCCGCGTCACGAGCCTGCTCGACGACTTCGCGCTGGCTAAATGCGGTGAGCATCAGCACACCGCAGATCTTCTCGCCGTTGATGATCGCCGCCGCTTCGAGGCCGGTCATTCCTGGCATCTTGATGTCGAGGATCGCCAGGTCGGGCTGGAGACCGCGCACGAGTTCGACCGCCTGGTCGCCACGCCCAGTTTCGCCAACGACGTCATAGCCCTCTTCTTCGAGGGTTTCGCGAAGGTCCATCCGAATGATGGCTTCGTCTTCGGCAATCACGACGCGCAAGGGCATGGCTTCAGTATGGACCAGCGGCCCCTGGTTGCAACGAACGACACACCGCCAACAACAGCTGCCTACCGCTCAGCGCCGCGCCGAACAGCGCCGGTGGAGGCCGCTCAGCTATTTGGCGCTGAGCATTTGGTCGAGAAGCTCGTCTTGCTTCTGTTCCAGTTCGGCAATCTCGGCGATCATGCGGGAGCGATGCTTCGACATGTTCTCGAAGTTGCCCTGGGCCGATCGCGCATCGAACGACGACGACGCCGTCTCGGCCACCATGGCCCGGATTGCCTGGTCGTCAGCATCTTCGCCGAGGTACAGCAGCTGCTCTTCGACAATCGCGAGTTCGCCGCGCAAGACCTTGAGCCGGATCCCTATTTTGGTGAGCCGCCGCTCCAACGATCGCTTACCCATGCTGCGTCAAATTGTAATCGACTCACGCCTCTTCAGGGTCTTGTCGAGCGAACCCGAGCGCCGCTGCCATGAGGGTGCTGGTGGCGCGCACCGTTGAGCGGAGTTCGGCACACGCGTCCTCGCCAATGGCGGCGTACGGCCGCACGCCGAGTTCATCGGTGCGGTCTTCGATCCACTGACGACCTTCGCGGCCGGTGTCGGTGAACGCCCCGTCGGCATCGAGCCAGCCACGGGCCTGCAGCGATTCGATCGCTGCGTTCCAGTCGTCGTCGGTGCGTTGACGCGAACTCTTGAGCACCTTGCCGGGGATCTCGCCCATCGCGGCATGCGTGACCAGCGCTTCACAGCCGGTCAGGCCTTGCGCTGTCAGTGCGGCGACGTGTCCGTCGCCGCGAAATTCACGGAGCAACGTCTGCGCGTGCCAGAGCACGAGGTGGGGTTCGTCAGGCCACGCCAGCGACACGTGGCCGGCGAAAAGCGGGCGGCCTTCAGGATGTTCGCATGCGGCCTCTGCCGCTCGTCGCGCAATCTCAGCTGCCGGAGCGAGCTCGTGAATCGTGTCGCCGGCGAGTCGCCTGATCATGCGGTCGGCCGCTGTGAATCGTGCCGCTATCAACTGGTCGGGCGATGCTGTCTCCCAGGCGCCAGCCATCGACCGGTCGACGAGCGACGGGTCGAAGTTGTAGAAGGTGGCCTTGACCACGTCGGCCGACACGGCACCCATCGGAGCGCTCCGCGAAGGGAAGTAGCCACTCATCCAGCCGTCGAAACCGATCGCTGCGTATTCCTCCGTTGCCTCGGGCACGAAGTAGATCGCTGAGTGGATGGGTTCTGCCGTGCGCCAGGTCCGGCGTCCGATGAGTGGGTCCATCGCTGCACTGTGGCAGAACGATTGAACAATCGAGAACTTGCGTGCCCCAACTCGGACTCGAACCGAGACTGGACGGTGTTTGAGACCGTTGCCTCTGCCAATTGGGCTACTGGGGCGTGCGAAGCGAGGGTAACGCGGTCCGGAATCGTTCCGCACCTCTATTGCGACGTTGCCATGCGTATTGCGACGTTGCCGTGCCGCGTGGGTTGCCGCGTGCAGCTGCCGACGAACATTCAGCACCAAATCTTGTGGGCGCCCAGTCGAACGATCACAGACCTGGCACGCGTTCGTTGTTACTCACGGGTAGCCGCACGAACGCCCAGAAGCCGTCTAGCCTCGCCACAATGCTCGCATTCACCTTCCCCGGCCAGGGGTCGCAACGGCCCGGAATGGGGCGCCCCTGGCAGGGCCACGAGAGTTGGGAACTGGTCGACGAAGCCTCAGAGGTCGCCGGTCGTGACGTTGGTGCACTGTTATGCGACGCCGACGCCGACGAGTTGAAAGACACCCGCAACGCTCAGCTCACCACGTTTGTGTCGAGCCTCATGGTGCTCGATGCTGCTGAGCGACTTGGGCTCGAGCCCAGCTTTTGTGCCGGTCACTCGCTCGGTGAATACACGGCACTCACCGCCACCGGCGCGCTTGGTTTTGACGACGGCGTCCGCTTGGTATCCGCTCGGGCAGCTGCGATGCACGACGCCGGCCTCGAACGACCCGGCACGATGGCCGCGGTCCTCGGCCTCGACGACGAGCACGTTGACGTCGCATGTCGCCGGGCTGACTCCGATGTGTGGGTCGCCAACTACAACGCCCCCGGCCAAGTCGTGATCGCGGGCTCGCCTGAGGGCGTCGAAGCCGCAAGTGTTCATGCCAAGGACCTCGGCGCAAAACGCGTCATGAGCCTCCCGGTCTCGGGAGCGTTCCACACTCCGTTCATGATCGCGGCCCGCGATCGGCTCCGCGCAGCCCTCGCCGAAGCGCAGCCTCGCGACACCGACATCCCCGTCGTGTCAAACGTCGATGCAACCGCCCACGACCGCGGCAACGAGTGGGCCAGCCTGCTCTCGGCCCAGCTCTCGAGCCCCGTTCGCTGGAAGCAAAGCCTGCTCACCCTCTCCGATGCGGGCGTCACTGACTTCGCCGAACTCGGCCCCGGCGGTGTGCTCACCGGTATGGCCAAGCGGACGGTCACCGACGCACGGACCATCTCCGTCGCCACCCCTGAAGACCTCGACAAACTGCTCGAATGGGTCACCGCCGGCTCCCCCACGGGCGGAGCGCAACACGAAGGCGAACATCTTTTCGCCACCGAGCGCATCGTGGTCAGCCCCGCCGCCGGCATCTTCAGACCCCTCGGAGATCTGTCCGAAGGTTCGCCAATCGAAGTCGGCACCATCATCGGCCACGTTGCCGACCAAGAAGTCCGCTCGCCGTTCGCCGGACTGCTCCAGAGCTACATCGCTGTCAATACCGAGCGAGTCACCGCTCGCCAACCCATCGCCTGGCTCCGCACGAGCTGACGCCAATCGGGAGGAAACACCCATGCCAGCAACACGCGAAGGCGTACGAGGCGCCGTCATCACCGGATGGGGCTCGGCCCTGCCCGAAAAGGTTTTGACGAACCACGACCTCGAAAAAATGTTTGACACCGATCACGACTGGATTGTCGAGCGCAGCGGTATCCATCAGCGCCACGTCGGCGGTCTCACGAGCGCGCTGTCGATCGAATCTGGCCGCCAGGCCCTCGAGATGTCCGGCGTCGACCTCGCCGACATCGACGCTCTCGTACTCGCGACCACGACACCTGACCGCGCTGTTCCTGCAACCGCATCAACCGTGCAAGAAGCGCTCGGCTTGCGATGCGGCGCGTTCGACATCAACGCAGCGTGCTCTGGCTGGGTCTACGGCCTCGTCACTGCACACGGCCTCATCGCCATGGGCGCCGAGAAAGTGCTGTTGATCGGCACCGACACACTCTCCAGCATCACCGACTGGACCGATCGCGGAACGGCAATCCTGTTCGCCGATGGGTCCGCCGCCTCAGTGATTGAAGCGGTCGATGGGCCCGGTCAAATGCTCGGTTGGGACCTCGACAGCGACGGCAGCGCGGAAAACTATCTCTATGCCGAACTCGGTGGCAACCTGATCATGGAAGGCCGCGAGGTCTTCCGGCGCGCCGTGCGGATCATGGTCGACTCAGCGACCAAATCGATGAAGCACGCTGGCGTATCGGCCGACGACATCGCCCTCGTCGTCCCGCACCAGGCCAACATCCGAATCATCTCGGCGTCCATGGATCGGCTTGGCTTGTCGATGGACAAGGCCGCGATCGTGCTCGACCGCACTGGAAACACATCATCAGCGTCGATCCCCCTCGCCCTCAACGATGCGCTCGACAATGGCCGGATCAACGACGGCGATCTCGTACTCTTCGTCGGCTTCGGCGCCGGAATGTCAGCAGCAAGCGCAATCGTCCGCTGGAATACCACCGCGCAGGAGCACACGCCATGAGCGACTCATCACCTGCCCCACCCGCTACAGGCCGCATCGTGTTGATCACCGGCGGCTCGCGCGGTATCGGCCTTGCATGTGCCGAACGGTTCGCCGCGCAGGGCGACCGCGTCGCGGTCACGTATAACTCTTCTCCCCCGCCCGAGGGCTTCTTCGGCGTCAAGTGCAACGTCACATCGACCGACGAGGTCGATGCCGCGTTCTCCGCAGTTGAAGAACATTTCGGTGGATCCGTCGAAGTGCTGGTCTCGAACGCTG
>JBNMOS010000144.1:0-8619 GCA_051275435.1 Ilumatobacter sp. | reverse complement strand
GTGCGCGGACCCTCTATCGTGATCGCAATGGCCACTCAGTCGCTGTACCGCCGATATCGGCCCCGTCGCTTCAGCGAAGTCAGGGGTCAAGACCACGTCGTCAAGGCGCTTCGCAATTCAGTTGCTGAGGGGCGCGAGGGGCAGGCGTATCTGTTCTCGGGCCCACGCGGCACGGGCAAGACAACCTCCGCGCGTATCTTGGCCAAGGTCCTGAACTGCACGAACGTTCATGAGGGCGAGCCGTGCTGCGAGTGCGAGTCGTGTCTGTCGGTCGAACGCGGCACGAGCTACGACGTGCACGAACTCGACGCGGCGAGCAACAACGGCGTCGATGCAATGCGCGACCTGATCGATAAGGCATCGCTCGGAACGCCCGGTCGCCACAAGGTCTACATCCTCGATGAAGTCCACATGCTCACCAAGCCAGCCGAAGCAGCACTGCTGAAGACGCTCGAAGAACCGCCGCCGCACGTCGTGTTCGTGTTGGCAACCACCGACCCGCAGAAGATGTCCGACACGATTCGAAGCCGCACGCAGCACTTGCAGTTCCACCTGCTGCCAGCAGACACGTTGCAGCAACATGTGCGTTGGGTCGCTGAAGACGCCGGCCTGGTCGTCTCGGACGCGGCGATCGAACAGGTTCTCGCTCAAGGTGGCGGTTCGGCGCGCGACACGCTGTCGGCCCTCGAATTGGTTGCAAACACCGGTGGCGAAGGTGCCGAGACCGTGCCCCTCGGTGAGTTCGTCGAATCGATGATCGAGCGCGACGCCGGCCGGGCGCTGACGATGGCGGCTGGGGCCATCGGCCTCGGACGCGACCCGCGAACGCTCGCCGAAGAACTCATCGGCTACCTCCGCAACGGGTTCCTCTCGATCATGGCGCCGGATCTTGTCCAGTTGCCGTCACTGAATGTTTCGACGTTGTCTGACCAGGCCCAGCGACTTGGGGCTGCCGGGCTCGTACGCGGGATCGAGCAGCTCGGCGAAGCGCTGACGGAAATGCGCCATGCACCCGACCCGCGGGTCCTGCTCGACGTCGCCATCGTGAAGCTCACATCGGACACCGCTGTGTCCGGCGATACTGGCGCCGCTCTCGGAGCTTTGACGGCGCGCGTCGCCAAGCTGGAGAAGCAGATCGCCGATGGCATCCCCGCTGCAGCAGCGCCGAGCGCTGCTTCGCCGGCTGCAGCCGCAACTGCTGCGCCAGCTGATGCCGCGTCGCCGACCGACCCGAAGACTGGCCGCGCCCAACTCGGCGGTCGCGCCCGCCGGTCGGCCGCTCCAACAGCTCAGCCCGCTGCGCCTGAACCCGCTGCGCCTCAGCCCGCTGCGCCTGAACCCGCTGCGCCTCAGCCCGCTGCGCCTCAACCTTCGGCTGAGCCGGCTTCGGTTGTTGCCGAACCGGCTCCCGCTGCCCAGTCGGTCGAACCAGATCCGGCCCCGGCCCAGGCAACACCAATTCCGGAGCCGGCCGCCGAGCCTGCAGCCGCGCCGCCTCCAGCCGAACCAACCCCCGAACCAACCCCCGAACCCGCGCCAACAGCTCCGGCTGGCGGCGTCATGCATCGGGCGGTCTGGGAAGACGACGTCAAGCCGGGCTTGCGCGGGATGGCTCGTGCGGTGTTCTCCCCGGCTGTTTATGTCTCGAACAGCGAGAGCCAGCTCACGCTGTCCCTTCCGAACCCGGTACACCGCGAGAAGTGTGAACAGCACCGAGGCGCGGTCGAAAAGGCGCTGACTGCTGCTGCAGGCGCGCCGGTCGCACTCGAACTCGTCCTCGGCGGCGGAGACGATGGCGGATCGCATGAACTGACGCCTGGCGGAGCACCTGCCCAGGCTTCGTCGCCTTCCCCGCAACAGCAAGTGTCCACATCGAATGAGCCGGCTGGTCGATCACCCGACTCGACGGGCGGCGCCACGGTTGCGTCGTTGCCCTCGGCCGAGTCCCCTCGTAAGGCAGCCGAACGTCGGCTGGCCGAAGCTGCTGCAGCTGGCGTGTCGCCGTTCCCGGAAGACGACGTGAATTTCGAACCGTCGGTCATTGACCTCGAGTCGTTTCCGGCCGACGACGAGATCGACGTATACGACTTGGTCGATGCGCCGCCCGAAACAGTCAAGACCCCGATCGACCGGCTGGCCGAAGCGTTCCCCGGCTCCGAACTTGTCGACGACACGTACTGACCACTGACTCATGAGCAGCACCACCTACACCGCCCCGGTCCAAGCGCTGATCGACGAGTTCGGGCGCCTTCCCGGCATCGGCCCGAAGTCGGCTCAACGGATCGCGTTCCATCTCCTCAAGGTTCCTGAGGACGATGTCGCAAGGTTGACGCACGCCATCACCGACGCCAAAGCACGTGTCCGTTTCTGCGAGCGGTGTTTCAACGTTGCTGACGACACGCTCTGCCCGATCTGCAAAGACGGCGGCCGAGACACACACGTTCTCTGTGTTGTCGAAGAGTCGCGCGACGTCGTCGCCGTCGAAAAGACCGGCGAGTTCCGCGGTCGCTACCACGTACTACTCGGCGCCATGTCGCCGCTGGAAGGCATCGGGCCGGAGCAGTTGAAGATTCGTGAACTGCTCACTCGGCTCGACCCTGAAGGGATCACCGAGGTCATCCTGTGTACGAACCCGAACACCGAAGGCGAGGTCACGGCCATGTACCTCGGTCGGCTGTTGAAGCCGCTCGGCATCACGGTGACACGGATCGCCAGCGGCCTGCCTGTCGGCGGTGACTTGGAGTACGCCGATGAGCTGACGCTCGGCCGGGCCCTCGAGGGTCGACGCGCACTTGACTAAATGACGGACTCAACAGCTTGCTAGGAAGTGCTAGGTGGCAGGGCAGGCAACGTTTGGGTGCCCCAGTCGAGGCAAAACGCTGAGCCTGATCGGTCTGAGAACATCACACGATCCACAGGTACGTCATCCGCGCGCTTGCCTGGGTGCCAATGAACGGAGCATCCGAAGATGCGAGCGTTTCGGGTCTTGCTCGAGCCGCTACCCCAGGAATTCGCTCAACATCGCGGCGGAGCGGGCCGGGTCTTGCATCATCCACCAGTGCCCAAGTCCGTCGAGCTCGGCGACGCTCGCGCCCCATTGCTGCGCCACCCGCCGCGCTCTATCGGGGCCGCCGGTGTAGAGGTCGTTGTGAGCGTTGATCACTAATGTTCTTGGGCGGCTTGGGAGGGCTGCGAACTCGTCACCCCACGTCGACATGTGCGGCTGTACGGCCGACCGATAGAGGGACAAGATGCAGGCACCCATGGTCGGACCATTCGCGTCGGCACACGCCCGGGCGCCAGCCTCGGTCATGCCGGCATCGACCAGCATCTGCGCACGATCCTCGACCGGCATCGAAGCGACGGCCTCGACGAACGCCTCGCCCTCGCTGGGTGTCTGCCAGACCTGCGCCATGTCATGCCACACGTAGTTGGAGTCTGAGGCCCCGGCGATGTCGGTCACCAGGGAACGAACCAGCTCGGGCCGAGCCGTGGTCGCGCGCAACGCATGACCGGCTCCCCAATCGTGGCCAACCAGGTCGACGGGACCGCCGAGCTGTTCGATTTCGGCCACGAGCCAGTCTCGGTAACCATCAGACGTTGGCTCGAAGCCGTCCGGAAGGGGTGCACCAAATCCGGGTGGCGACACCGCGACGACGTCGTCGCGATTCATTTCAGCGAGCATCTCGTCCCAGATCGCTGCGGATTCCGGCACCCCGTGGACGAGCACGACGGTCACGACACGAGCTCCAGCAGTTGGTCGCGGTTGGGGCCGGGGAGCGGCTCCGTCGACACAGCGTCGGCGCAGTCGATAACGCGCTGCAGGAAGCCCGGCCGGGCCATCACTTCCTCCGACATCGAGATGCAGCTGAAGATCTCACCAAAGCCGCGGGTGATGACCGGGTCGAGCATCACAGCGGCCTGCATGACGTCACCGATCTTCTCCTCATCGGTCGGCATCGGAATACCTCCGTCGCGGAAGATTCGCATGTCGTTCACTCGTCGCCGGTCGATCGCACCCGTGGCGTTGTGCCACGGTGTGACCTCCCGTTCGGAACGTTCGTGAAATGCGAGCGCCAGCGCGTGCGGGTCGTCGAAGTGCGCGGCCACGCAGTCCCGCAGGACCTCGACGTGCATCAGTCCCAGCGAGATCCCCCGTCCGAGCGACGGGTTCGTGCACGATGCAGCATCGCCGACAGTGAGGATTCCAGTCGCGACGGGTTCGCCGTCCACCACGAACTCCCGATGCCGGTCGACGACACCGGCCATCGACTTCAACTCGGTGATTGGTTCGCCCTCGAGCCAGTGCGCGTGCATTGGACACGCCTTGACGACGCGCTCGTAGACCTGAGGGTCGCGAAAGCGGCGGAGTGCCTTGTCGTCCGACAGCCCGTACAGCGTGACGGCCCACGTGTCGTTGTCGGCTGGCAGCGTAAGGATGGAGAAACTTTCGTATGGCGCGAGCAGCGGGCCCATCAACGCCGGCATCGCACCGTCGGCGCTCCGGAAGTAGCGCCCGTAGTAGGCGAACCCGCTGTCCTCGGCGTGTTCGACCGGTCGGCGGGCACCAATGTCTTCAAGCCAGTCGGGTGTCGGGGATCGGCGCCCCGTCGCATCGATCACGAGGTCCGCCCTCACGTCCTCGCCGCCTTGCAGCCGGACGCCGGTGATGTGCGGTGGCTTGTCGTCGGGGTGGTCGGCCAGAAGCCCAGCGATTGCCTCGCCGCGACGCACTGTCACACCGGGGTGCTCCTGAGCGGCGCTCGCCATCGACCACTCGATGGTGCTGCGACGGGCCGTGACGAGGTCGAAGCGGTCGTCCTCAGGCGTAATCTTGGCGTCGGGCATCATGCCGAGGAGATACTTGACGAGGTTGAAGTGGTAGCCGCCGTTCTCGTCCAGACGCCGATACACGGCAGGAAGCTGTTCTTTCAGGACCGACGTGCCACGAGCGTGGAGCCAGTGCGCGAGCCCGAACTGGGCAACGCTGCGGCGGTCCCAATCACCGAATGCTTCCTCCGGACCGGGAGGCGGCGACTCGGCGTCTCGTTCGAGCACGGTGACCTGGTGGCCGTCGTCCGCCAGCATCATCGCTGCCGCCATTCCACAAATTCCACCACCGGCGACGACGATCTTTCCCATCAAAGAATGGTACTTCGCCAGGAGCGACGCCGCGGGTTGAATGTGTTTCAACCACCTTGGAAGTTCGAGAACGAGGAATGGTGCCATCAATGATGATCGGGTCGTAGCGCTTGAGTTTCTCGAGTCAGCCATGCCAGCACGATGATCGGGCCCTCGCTCTGGTCGAGTGATGCCTGAGCCGAAAAAGTCCGAAAGCACCAGCACTGAGAGTCGGAGGCGGGCCGAATCATCAGTACTGATGCTCTCGATTGTGGTTTCCTTTCAAAAATTCTGAGAGGAAAGAAAGTTCTGGGACACCGCCTCGACGAGTCGGTAGCGGGCGGACGGGCCAACTCACTTCGACAGTGCCCCAGAGAGTGAAGAGCCTTCCGTGCGAGATTTCCTCGTCGGCGTTGCTCAATCGATCTGTGTTTGTGATCCTCAAGTTACGGAATGAGCGATTGAGCGTCAAGTTTCGGACAGATAAATATCGCACCATGTCGCAATTGGGACGAGTATCACACGTGGAGTGACGATAATCGCGCTCTGTGACAGTTGATCTGCCTGTAAGGCGTGTTTGGGTAACTCGACGCCATTCCCGGTGCGACCGAGCGGTGTCGTCGGCCGGACGGTGGCCGAAAACGACGAACGCCTCAGTCCGCTCGGGCCTGAGGCGTTCGTCGAGTGCAGCGAGCGATGTGCTCGCGAAATGTCAGAGGGTACGCAGAATGGCTGCGTCGCCTTGGCCGCCGCCACCGCAGAGCGAGGCCACGCCAACACCGCCGCCACGACGCTTGAGCTCGTGGAGCAGGGTGAGTGCCAGGCGGTTGCCGCTCATGCCGATTGGGTGGCCGAGCGCGATTGCGCCGCCGTTGACGTTCACCTTGTTGGGGTCGATCCCGAGTTCGGCCGTCGATGCGATACCGACAGCGGCGAAGGCTTCGTTCAGCTCGAAGAGGTCGAGATCGGCAATGGCGATGCCGGCCTTCTCGGCGGCAAGCATCGCGGCGCGGCTGGGCTGATGTAGGAGTGAGGCGCTGTCTGGGCCAGCGACCATGCCGTACGACACGAACTCGCCGAGTGGATTGACGCCGCGGCGCTCCGCCTCGGCCTTGCTCATCAGCACCATGGCGCTACCGCCATCGGAGAGCTGCGACGCGTTGGCGGCCGTGATCGTGCCGTCTTTGTCGAATGCTGGGCGCATTTTGGCGAGGCCCTCGACGGTGGTGCCGGGCCGCACGCCTTCGTCGTGCTCGACGAGGATCGGGTCGCCCTTACGCTGCGGGACCAAAACCGGAACGATCTCGTCAGCGAGACGACCGGCCTTGATGGCTTCAGCGGCGAGCTCGTTTGAGCGGGCAGCGAACTCGTCTTGCTGTTCGCGGGTGATGCTGTCGCCCGTGTATCGATCGGTGCCCAGGCCCATGAGGCAGGCGTCGAATGCACACCAGAGGCCGTCGGCGATGATTGCGTCACGCAGTTCGGTGTTGCCATAGCGGAAGCCGCTGCGAGCGCCGTCGGCGAGGTACGGGGCGTTACTCATTGACTCCATGCCGCCGGCGACGACGATGTCGGCTTCGCCAGTGGCGATCATCTGGTTGGCGAGGTAAATCGAGTTGAGGCCGGAGAGGCACACCTTGTTGATGTTGACCGACGGGACGCTCATTGGGATGCCGGCCTTCGAGGCAGCCTGGCGGGCGGGCACCTGGCCCTGGCCGGCCATGAGGACCTGGCCCATGATCACGTGGTCGACCTCTTCGGGTGAGACGCCGGAGCGTTCGAGTGCTGCGCGGATCGCGAAACCACCGAGGTCCGCGGCCGAGAACGACGCCAACGCGCCGCTCATCTTCCCGATTGGGGTGCGCGCACCAGCGACAATGACGGAGTTATTTGCGGCCATGTGCCAAGGATAGGCGCGCACTTCGTGAGGAGAACAAAACCGAACGTCACCTCACCACAACACTCAGGACCACACCCAACGCCGTCTGAAACATCACACCGCAGCGGCTCATCACCGGACCCGGCCGCGTCGGTGCTGGCACAGTTTGCTCGCAGACGACGCCCGCAAGCTTTTGCGGAGAACACGGGATTGAGCCACGCCTTGGAGTGGGAGGTTACCGATCGGTAATGTCTCGCCGCATGGAGCAGTTTCTCGACGCAATTCAGTCCGGCGCCAGCAGCGACGACATCGCCAATATCCCGATCCCTGAGAGCTACCGCGCATGTTTCGTCAAGCGCGACGAAGCAGACATGTTCGAAGGCCTTGATTCGTGGGACAAAGATCCGCGCAAGTCACTGCACGTCGACGAGGTCCGTACACCTGACCTGGCCCCCGACGAGGTGTACATCGCGGTCATGGCGTCAAGCATCAACTTCAACACCGTGTGGACCTCAATCTTCGAGCCGATGCCGACCTTTGGCTTCCTCGATCGCCTCGCCCGCGAATCCGAATGGGCCAAGCGCCACCAGCGTGATGAGCACATCGTGGGCTCCGACGCGTCGGGGGTTGTACTGCGCGTTGGCTCGGCCGTCCGTAACTGGAAGCCCGGCGACAAGGTCACCGTCCAGTGCAACTACGTCGACGACCAAGACCCGTCGGCGCACAACGACTCAATGCTTGCATCGAACCAGAAAATCTGGGGCTTCGAGACCAACTTCGGGGCGCTCGCTGACCTCTCAGTGGTCAAGGCCAATCAGCTCATGCCGAAGCCCACGCACCTCTCGTGGGAAGAATCTGCGGTGAACGGGCTCTGCAGCGCCACGTCATACCGCATGCTCGTCAGCGACAACGGCGCCCGCATGAAGCAGGGTGACAGCGTCCTGATCTGGGGCGCCACGGGCGGAATTGGCGGCTACGCCGTGCAGTACGTCCTCAACGGCGGCGGCACACCGATCGGCGTTGTGTCGACTCCCGAGCGTGCCGAGATTCTCAACCGAATGGGTTGCGAAGCAGTCATCGATCGCCGGGCCGCCAACTACCAGTTCTGGTCCGATGAGCACACGCAAGACGAGTCGGAATGGCGGCGCTTCGGCAAGGACATCCGCGGTCTCAACAACGGCGAAGACGTCGACATCGTGTTTGAGCACCCCGGCCGCTCCACGATGGGCGCCTCGGTCTTTGCCGCCAAGCGTGGCGGCACGATCGTCACCTGTGCAGCCACCTCGGGCTACATGGTCGAGTTCGACAACCGGCACTTCTGGATGAAGCTCAAGAAGCTCCTCTCGTCACACTTCGCTAACTACGCCGAGTCATGGGCTGCCAACAAGTTGCTCTGTGAAGGCAAGATCCAGCCGCTCCTCACTGACACCTACACACTTGACGGCGTCGGCGAAGCATCGCTGGCCGTCCACCACAACAAGGCCGAAGGCAAACTTGGCATTCTGTGCCTCGCTCCCGGCGAAGGTCAAGGAATTGACGATCCCGAGCGCCGCGCTGCGATCGGCGAAGACAAGATCACCGTTTTCAGAAACTGATCCCCTCGCTTCGTCCCCTCCCTC
>JBNMOS010000143.1:0-8806 GCA_051275435.1 Ilumatobacter sp. | reverse complement strand
TGATGCGCTCATCGCATCCGATCGGCCCGACAGGATGCTGATTGTTGGCGGCGGGGTGATTGCCTGCGAGCTCGCTCAGATCTATGCCCAATTCGGCACGCACGTCACGGTGGTTGACCCCGCGGATCGTCCGTTCCCCGACCTCCACGAACGCGTCGGCGAGCTTGCCGCCGAAACGCTCTCCGCCATTGGCGTGGATCTGCGCTACGGCTGCACCGTCACTGCGACCTCAATGGTCGGAAGAAACGTCAACGTGACGATCACCGGCGCCGACGGCGACAACGAATTGCTACGTGCCGATGTCGTTGTCATTGCTGCCGGGCGCCGCCCCTCAACGAAGAACGTCGGGCTGGAAACGCTCGGGCTCGACCCCACAAACCTCGATGTCGACCACTTCGGTCGAATCGTAGGTGCTGAATCGTTGTGGGCGATTGGTGATGTTGCTGGCGGTCCGCAGTACACCCATATTGCGAATCGGCACGCGAAGGTTGTCGGCCAACAGTTGCTCGGCGCACCTGAGATGACCTTCGACGGTGCGGTGGTACCGAGTTGCGTTTTTCTCGACCCGCCGATCATCACAGTCGGCCCGAGCCCGAAGGACATCGCAGGGGACGACGACGTCATTTGGGCCCATGTCGACGTCGAAGGGTTCCCGCGTCAGATCACTGACGAGCTGCCAGCAGGATTCTTGGCCCTCGCTGGCCGCCGGTCAACTCGAACGCTGATTGCCGCGCACGGCATTGGTCCTCGGTTCGACGAGATCATTCACGCACTGACCATTGCGATCGACGGGGAAGTCGACCTGGATACGCTGGCACGAACCATTCAGCCGTTCCCAACCGTTGGAGAAGTCCTCGGCGTGGCATTCACGGAGCTCCTCGAACAGGTCGACAAAAGCAATCAGCGCTGATTTCAACGTGGGTTTGGGTTGATCCGGGCGTGAGTTCGGCCTGAATGGGTGCTCCGTACTGGGTGACGATGGCTGCTTTCATGGTGGCCCTGTGCCCAGGGTCGGGAAGATGCAAACCAACACCGTTTACGGAAACCAGGTTTGCGAGATCGGCTACGACAGGTTTGCGGACTGCGCCGACTGGGTAGTCGTCTCACCATGACCGATGAACAGAACTCTGCCGAGGCACTTGATGGAAATGTCGTCGGCGACGACCCGATGCATGATGTGCTCCCCAATCTTCACCAAGATGGCGACATCGGTCCGATGAGTTCGGAGGATCCCACAGTGCTGGCGGGGGGAACCGAAGCGCGCGATGACGAGGCCACACGAGCATGGCGCGAGCAACCAGAAGCGGGTCGTGGCGACCCGGCACGCAATTCCACCGACAAGCAACCCGGGTTCTCGCTGCTCTCCGAAGATGAGTCCGGGCCGGACCAGCTGGATGTCGAAGAAGAACTGCTGGGCGAAAAGTCCAGCCCCGACGACGGATACGTCGGCCCCGAGGACGCGGCCATGCACGTCGAACCTGGGGTCTGAAAGTGCTACGTGACAGCGCTGAGGACAAAGCTGCTGAGCTAGATGTACTCGGTCATACGTCTTCACAGAGACCGACATGGCCCCATCTGGTTCGTCGATATGAGGAGGCAAAACTCATGACAAACAACAACGAACAATCCACACCACCGGGCGCTGACACCCTGATGGGCGTCCTTGACGAAGCCACCGAACAGGGCTACGGGACACAGCAAATTGGACACACGGATGGCCGCATCCAATGCCTTGCGTGTGGGCAGCACAGCCCGGCCGCCGCGTTCAACATCGAACACGTGCGACGCCTCGAAGGCACCAGCGACGCAGCAGATCTACTCCTCGTCGTGTGGTCCGCCTGTCCGTCCTGCCAGCAACGAGGCGTACTGATTCTCGGCTACGGGCCGAACGCCAGCGAAATCGATACCGCAATTCTACGCGACCTCGATCTCGACGGTGCCGATGCGTCGCCGAACAACAGCGACAAGGTCGCGGCAGATCCCAACGGCACCGGCAAACAACGCGGCGCGCCGCAGGTGAACGTGCTCATCGGCGTGGACGAAACGCCAGAATCCCACGAAGCAGTCGAAGCCGCATGGAAACTGTTCGGAAGCAACGGTGCGTACACCATCGTGTGCATCTACGAGCGCCAGCCTTTGGTCGTTGGCAGCCTCGGTATCGGAACCAGTCTCGCCGGAATGAATGCCCATCTCAACGACAGCATCGGCCAACAACTCGCAACCAACACAGCCTCATACGCACGTGCCGCAGCACCCGGCGACGCCGACGTCGATTTCCACACCGACGTCGGCCATGCAGGCAGCTCAATCATTGATGCAGCCAAAGCACATGCCAGCGATCTCATTGTCATCGGCTCGCACAATCGCGGATTCTGGGAACGAATCTTCTCGCCATCGGTCGGCAAGTACCTGGTCGAGAATTCGCCCTGCCCCGTTCTCGTCGTTCGATCGGCCTGAACTTCAACACTGGTTTGAAGTCGACGGCGATGGGTATCCCTTCGCCGTGAGCGAAAACGTCACGAATGAGAACATCACCAAATCGCGACCTTGCTCAACACCAAGTCAGGTCACCGCAACGAAGGGAACCCATGTCGAACATCACCCCCATAAATACCACTGTCGCACGGTCGGTTACTGCGGCTACACGGCGCCGGCCACCGATGGACTCCGGGCCGACTTCGACATAGCGTTTCCGGACAGCTGAACCCGTCAGCCAACTCCGATGCCCTGCGGGATCAACCGCGAGCCAATCGAAGCGACGCACAGGTCGGGCTATGACCGTTCGTGTGCCCAAGCGGTGGCGCCCGGTTCGACTCCGTACCGGATTCCACCGGCGGGGTCGGCCTTGGCTGCATACATCAGCGCGTCAGCTCGTTCGAGGGCGACGTCGATGTCGTGTGGCGGTCGGTCGAACGTGACCACACCGAGCGAGAAGCCGATCCCGATGCCAGTGGTGGCAGCGCGCAACTGGTTGTGCAACCGATCAAACACGCGGCGGGCGTCAGCCCCGCTCATCTCCGGGAGCAGCACTGCGAACTCGTCGCCACCGAGCCGCGCGATCACGTCGATATCGCGGAGCGCTGCCCGCATGGTCTGGCCAACCTGCAGGAGGGCATTGTCGCCAGCGGCATGCCCCGCCGAGTCGTTCAGCAGCTTGAAATGGTCGATGTCGAGCGCAGCGATTGTCACCGGCAGCTGCGAGCGCATCGCTCGATCGAATTCGATGTGCGCCCGTTCAGCGAACCCGCGCCGGTTCAGTACACCGGTCAGTGTGTCGGTCCGCGCCTGCGCTGACCGCTCCCCTAGTGCGTCGCGCAACGTCACGAGAAGTGCTGCGATGATGCCGAAGTAGGCCAGCCGGACGATCGCGTTCCACACGGGGATCAGCGGCTGGGAGTACTCCCGGCCGCCGATGATCTCGACGGCAAACCATGCCGCTGCGGCGAGTACCGCCGCCACCAGCGCCGCCACCCGTCCGAGACGCCACGCCACCAGCCCGATGGGTGCCACATAGAACACCGAGAACGAGATCTCTTGGCCGGTGAGTAAGTCAGCGCCGACGACCAGTAGGCCGAGCGATACTGCGACGAGGATCGTCTGGACCGCGCCAAGCGCGTCGACTCGTTTGACCAATCGCGCCCCTCGGCGCCGGGATGTCGTCATTTTCAGCTGCCCCTTCGCGGCTGCCCGCCGGCAGGGATTATCTGAACGCTACCGCTGCGTTGCGGGCAGATGCCCACGCCATCGAAGCAAGCGTTCACGACATGCAGCCCATCACTGCCGGCCGGGTTTGCGATTGTTGCGGCGTTCGGGGTCCTTGCTCCAGGACCCCGGTCAGGTTCTCGGCGAGCAGTGACCCTGCAACCAGGACAACGGGCTGGGCTGCGTGCCATAGTGACGGAATGATCGAACTCGTGTTGACCATCATTGGACGCGACCGGGCTGGCGTGGTGGCTTCGCTGGCCGACGTCGTTCGCTTTCACGACGGCAACTGGAAGCGCAGCGAGTTAGCCGAGATTGCGGGGACGTTCGCTGGAGTCGTGGTGGTGGAAGTCGGCGACGACCGGGTGGACGAACTCCTCACCAATCTGCTGGTGCTGCGCGAACAGGGCTTGCACGTCACGGCCCAACAAGTCGAGGAACCCACCGTTGCCCCCGAGGTCGATGAGGTGCGCCTGCGACTCACCGGCGATGACCGACCGGGCGTCGTCCATGACATCTCCACAGCGATCAGCGCACTCGGCATCAGCATTTCGCGTCTGGGCACGGTCACCGACTTGCCAGGCAAGGATGGTGGCAGGCGGTTCGAGATCACTGCCCAACTGACCGTGCCGGTCGGGGCCGACCTCGACGCTGTGCTCGATTCGATCGGGGCGCTCGCCGTCAGCTTGGGCATCGCCCTCAACGTGGAAGATCTGACGGGCGACGCACCCGAATAACTTCGCCGGCTTCCCGCTCGGACGAACACGCCGAGCGGTCCGGAGTCAGGATCTGTCGCGGCCGAGGTACACGGACACCTGGTCGCCTTCGAGATAACTGAAGTCGGGTGATCCGAACACTGGCTGGACACGCGACGCATCGAGTTCGAGAACAAGTGCGACGTCCGCTGCCTCACGCTCGAATCCGTCGAAATAGTAGACCTTTGTCTCGTCGACGATGCTGGTGCCGTCCTCGCTACGCGCCTTGCCGTAACCAAGCGAGATGAGTTCATCCCGTGTTCGTCCCGCCAGGCCCGACGCTCCGGCACCATTGATCGCGACAATCACGACGTCGGCTCGAACCACTGGCGGCTCGGTGGTAGTGGTAGCGGCGGCCTGAACAGTCGTCGACGTCTCGGCCGGGTTCGTGACAGGCACGGTGTCGACGACTTCGGTGGTCGTGGTGACGACTTCGGTGGTCGTGGTGACGTCGGCCACCGCAATCGTTGACGTCGGCGCAGCGGTGGTGGCGGGAATGGCGATGGTGGCATCACTGCCCACGGAGTTCGGGGGGCCGGCGATGGCCACACCCGCCAGCGCACTGATAACCGCAACGATGAGGTAAAGCGACCACTGATTCCTCATATCCGCCTAAGAATACAGACCCGCACGCGCTGAGCGGAGGAGGCCACCAAGTTTTCGGCACCGCTCGAAGGGCCAGCGCGAAATCGGCCCGCACATCTCGGTGAAGGAAAACGCGAAAGAGCGCCACCCGAGGGCGGCGCTCTTTCGAAAGGAAGGTAGTTGTTAGATCAGGCTGGAACGGTCTGACGGCGACGCATTTGCGACACCACCAGGAGTCCGCCACCGAGGCCGAAGAGGCCGATGGCAATCATGGTCATCGACGAGGTGCCGCCAGAACCCGTAGCGGGGAGGCCGCCGGGAGGCGTAACCGGCTCAACCGTGGTCGCGGGAGCCGCAGCCGCGGTGACCGAGAACGTGGCCAGGAATCCGTCGGTGCCGGTGGCCGTTCCCGAGTAGGTGCCGCCAGCCGTTGGCGCAACGAACGTCGTTGAGGCAGTGCCCGTACCAACCGTCAGTGCTGCCGCTTCGCCGCAGGTTGCCGTCTTGGTCGTGCCCTCGAATTCGAATGTGATGACGATGCCTGGGTTACAACCCGACACAGTGACTGTGAAGGTTTCCCCTGGTACGGGGTCCGCGATTGGCGAAACAGTCGCGCCGGGCGGATACGTCGATGCCTGGGCCGCGATGCCCGTACCGAAGATGGCCGCCGCTGCGACCATGAGACTCAATGCGAACTTTTTCATGATTTACCTTCCGTATTGGTACTGAGTACCGATTACAGGTTTTGTAGAACTGGGAACAACTTATCGGTTGAGCGCGTGAATGTCCACTACAAACGCCACGGAGCAGAGATTGCTCATCAAAGCCCCGGCCTCTGGGCGGCGATGAGATTCACGATCTCGAGGTCAACGGCTGCTCCCAGATGGTTGGGCTCGACGGTGTGATGTCGCCAGGAAGGCGAGCTTCCAGATCGAAGGTCAACGTGAAAGACCGCTGCTGCCCCGGCGACAGGTCGATGAAGACCGAATAACCAGTCCAATCGGCTTCCGGGAACCCCACCAGCTCAAACGGCTCACCGTCGGCAGTTGCCGATTCGAGCGAGTCGGGGCCGTAGAACGTGACGAACAGCCGAGACCACCCGTCGGGCAATCCGAGAGCGTTGCCGATGACGTACCGGGGCAGGCCCCCAGCTGGCGCGTTGTTCGTCAGTCGTACGTCGGCGACCAGGGTGCGGGTTCCGTCGTCGGCAACCTGGACCGCCACATCGACGTCACGTTCGAGGAAGACCTCAATCTTGCTGCCACTGGCGTTCGTGACCGACACCGAGAATCCGCCGTCGGTTCCCATGTCCGGGATCGAACCGAGCAGCCCGACTCGGTCGAGCAACTCTTGCTCGGCTTCGTCATCGGTCCACATCAGCAGGCGGCGTTCGGCGACGAGCGGCCCGAGGTCCTTGGCCAACTCCGGGGGTTCGGGGAGCGATCCGCTCAACAGCCGTGAAATCACCTCGTCGCCCAGGGTTCCGAGTGCGTCGATTCGTTCACTGTTGCCCTCGTCACCGGCGAGGACGTACTGGTCTTCGAGAATGAACTGGGCTGCATCTTTGGGTTGCACCGTCAGGTCGAATTCGGGCACGGGGATCGGGCCGGTGTATCGCATCAGTGCCTGGATCACGTACGGATCCATCACGATCACACCGTCGACCGGGTTCCCGCCGTTCTGCGGATACAAGATCTGTGCCGCGTCGGCGATGTACGGAAAGTGAGCGGGCATCGTGATGTTCGACCAGCCGCGGGCTCCGAATGACCCGTCGGGGCCGGTGTTGAAGCCGAAACTGCCGTATTGCGCGAGCAGTTCTTCTGGGCAACCCGAGCAGAACGCTCGCTCGGCCCGGTTTGCTGCTTCAAGATCGCTACGTCGAGCAAACTCGTTGACGCTGATCGACCCGTTGTCGATCGCAATTTCGGCGAAGTTGCCGACAAAGCCGCCCAGCCCACGCGCCTCGGCCGGCGACGTGAACATGATCAGATAGCGGCGTACGCCGTCGCCGCCCAACAGGGCTGGGGCCAGTCGCACGGCGTCGATGGCGTTCTGCAATCGGGGTTCGTTGTCGTCGAAGTCGGCCTGGAGTTCGTCGAGTTCGTCTCGAACGGCACTGACAATCCACGGCGAGTCGGTGCTGTCGACCGTTGTCCGCAGCGCCGACAGTGCGTCCTGCACGCGTTGCAGTGGGGCCTCGACAGCGCGAACGGCATCGAGGTCGATGGATCCGCCCGTCAACTTGAGTGTCGCCGGATCGATCTGTCGGAGCGCGGCTGCAGCCTCGGAGGTGGCGTCCGCGGCGGCGGCGGACAGGTCGGCACCTGCGCCGACGTTCTGGGCGATTCCTGGCAGGAGGTGTGCTGGCAGCGCGAGGGGCCCGCCCAGTGTGCGGTCGGCTCGTGCGAATGCGGACGAGGCGTCCTCGAACAGTAAAGCGGCACGTTCGTAGTCGCCTTCGTTCAGTGTGTCGACGGCCTGTTTGGCCTGCCGGGCAGCCTGCGTCACGTCGGGTCGAGCGCCGAGCCCCGCCACGCCGATCGCGAGGAGCGACACCGCCGCGACAACTCCGACGCCTGCAATCGCCTGCCACCCGGTGCGGCGGATCGCCGACGGTCGACGTCGGAGCCCGATCACGAAGAGCGTGATTCCGGTCGCAAACCCGATGATGGCCGACAGCCCTAAGAAACCCTGCAGGTCTGACCGAATCAATACGTTGAGCGCGATGGCAGCCACCAGGGCGCGTAGTTCGCCGAGATCACGGCGTTGCACACCAATGATGAGGCCACCGACAAATCCGACGGCGCCCACGAGTGCAAGCAGCGGGTCGATTGCGATTGCTGCAGCCACGCCCGCAGCGGTGGCCGACGCCCACCATGGCGCCGACGCGGCAGCCCAGATAACGGCCCCGACGGCCACGAACACCATGACGACATCTATCACGACGAAGCCGGTTGGTCGGGCTCCGCTCACTGCGGCGACCACGCCTCCGATTGCCGCGAGGCCGACGGCATTTCGTTCGTCGACGCGGTTGCGGCGGAGGAAGCGCCTCGTGTCGTTCACTCGTCGAGGGCCGTACCGGCCACCGGGTCGCTCAACTTGCTAGTTGCTGGCATCGTCGGCAGCGCGGCGTACCCGCCGTAGCTGTACACCTCGGAGCGATTACCGGACGCCTGGTTGAGCACGAGACCGAGGATTGGCGCCGACACTCGTCCGAGGCGCTCGACGGTTTCGACCACTTGCGGCTCGGTCACCCGTCCCGCTTGCGCAACGACAAACATGCCGTCGACCGCTCCGGCGAGCGCAACCGAGTCAGACACGGGCAGCACCGGCGCGGAGTCGACAATGACGTAGTCGTAGTGAGCGCCCATTTCGGCAAGGAGCTCGCGGGTCCGTCTCCCAGTCAGCATCTCGCTCGGGTTCGCGGGCACCGCGCCCGACGTGAATAAGCTCATCCGCGTGCCTCCATCGACGGGGATGTGATTCACGACCATTGCCGGTTTTTCGCCGAGCAGCAAGTCGGTGAAGCCCGGCGACTGGGACACGGCGAACACGTCGTGAATTCGGGGGCGACGCAGGTCTGCGTCGACGAGTGCCACACGATGGCCGGCCTGCGCCAACACGACGGCAAGGTTCACTGCGGTGGTCGTCTTGCCCTCCCCTGCGAGCGAACTGGTGACCTGCACGACGCTAATTGGGCGGTCGAGCCCGAGGAACTGCAAATTGGTGCGAAGGCCGCGGTAGGCCTCGACCGACGCGTGATC
>JBNMOS010000142.1:0-8960 GCA_051275435.1 Ilumatobacter sp. | reverse complement strand
ACGATCCGAACAAGAAGTCGCCGCTCGACTTCGTCCTGTGGCATCCCTCGGCGTCTGACGAGCCGGCTTGGGACACGATGTGGGGCGCAGGTCGCCCGGGCTGGCACATCGAGTGTTCAGCCCTTGCCTTGCGCGAGCTCGGTACGACGATCGATCTGCACGGCGGCGGCGCCGACCTGATCTTCCCGCACCACGAGTGCGAAAAAGCGCAGTCAGAAGCGGCGACCGGCGAGCAGTTCGTCAAACACTGGATGCACACGGCACTCATCTCGATGGACGGCCACAAGATGTCGAAAAGTCTCGGCAACCTCGTGTTCGTCGATGCACTGCGTGAGGAGTACGACCCGCGCTCGATTCGCCTGGCGATAATTGAGCACAACTACCGGGTCGAGTGGGAATGGGACGACGAGTTGATGCCGCGCAACAAGGCGCGCCTCGAATCGTGGCTCGCTCACGATGCGTCCAACCTCGAACTGCTCGATGTGGTGCGCGAGCGCCTCGACGACGACCTTGACACACCGGGTGCGCTTGCTGCGATCGATGCTGCTGCAGATGCCGACCAGGGTGTTCGCGAAGCAGCAGAGTTGCTCGGCGTCAACTTCGAGTGATCCGTCAGAAGGTCGCAGCGATTTCAACCGGCTGCAGCGCTTGGCCCGGGCGTTGTGTGAGCAAGGCTTTACGGCAAGTTCATCGAGGCGCCTTATCTGCGCAACCTCAGTGCTCTAATATCTGTTCGCATGAGCGATAGCCCAGGAGCGGGCACCCTGCAACGACGGGTGCGTACGATCGGCGCTCCTGTCGTGTCCAAACTCTGGGATATCAAGCTCAGTGGCTATGAACGCCTGCCGGCCAATGGCCCGGCGATCCTGTGCCCGAACCACATCTCGTTCCTCGATTCAGCGTTCCTGACTTTCACCCTGCCGCGCAACATTTCGTTCGTGGGTAAGGCCGAATATATGGACTCGTGGAAGACCAAATTTCTGTTCCCCGCCATGGGAATGATCCCTATCGACCGTTCGGGCGGATCTGCGAGCAACGCAGCGCTTGACGCCGCCGAAGAAGTACTCAGCCGCGGCGAGCTGTTCGGGATCTATCCAGAAGGCACCCGAAGCCGCGACGGCACCCTCGGCAAGGGTCGCACCGGTGCAGCGCGGCTGGCCATGAAGGTCGGCTGCCCGATTTATCCGGTTGGCATTATCGGAACCGACGAAATCCAGCCGCCCGACGCCAAGTTCCCCAAGCTGCGCAGGACCGCCGAGATCAAAATCGGCCGCCCGATCAAACCCGAGCGGTACATGAACCGCGGCGCCGAGCACCTGGCATGGCGCTCAATGATCGACGAGGTCATGTTCGAGGTACGAGAGCTGTCAGGTCAGACCTACGTCAACCAGTACCACGGACAGACTGCTGAGTCGGAACCAACGGTTGCTGCCCGAGTGGGCAATGTCACCGACGCAGCGAGCCGGTTCGAACAGCAGCAGGTCGACGAAGCACGAATCGCGCTCGCCGCAAACGCTTGAACAGCGTTTCTCGGGCCGTCGTCAATCCGAAACCGTTCGCCGGACAACCGGCCATCGCTTCTATCCTGGGCTACTCATGTCGAACATCACGATCTCGCTTCCTGACGGAACGACGCGCGAACTACCCGAGGGCTCAACGGCTCTCGACCTCGCTGCGTCGATTGGTTCAGGCCTCCGCAAGGCCGCCGTGGCCGCAACGATTGCCGGGAACGAGACCGACCTCACCACCATCCTGACCGAGGGCGATGTGGTGTCGATCATCACGAACGACACTGACGAGGGGCGCCACGTGTTGCGTCATTCGACCGCTCACGTTCTCGCGCAAGCTGTGACGCAGCTCTACCCGGGCGCCAAGTTCACGATTGGCCCAGCCATCGAGAACGGCTTCTATTACGACTTCGATCTGCCCGAGGGCAAGACGTTCAACGACGACGATCTCGCCGTCATTGAGAAGCAGATGAAGGAGATCGTTAAGCAGAACCAGCCGTTCACGCGCTCCGAGCACACGATGGCTGAGGCGAAGGAACTGTTTGCCGACCAGCCGTACAAGGTCGAAATCATCGAGCGCGTCGAGTTGATTCAGCAAGAGGGCGGCGCAGCCGATTCCGAAGATGCCGGCGAAGTCAGTGGCGGAGGCGTCATCAGCGCGTACCGCAACACCGACGAATTCGTCGACATGTGTGTCGGGCCGCATGTGCCCAGCACCGGCAAGCTTCCCTTCTTCAAGCTGCAACGGGTCTCCGGCTCGTACTGGCGTGGCAACGAGAAGGGCCCCCAACTCCAACGTGTCTACGGCACGGCATGGGAGTCAAAGCAGGCGCTGGCCGAGCACCTCCACCAGCTCGAAGAGGCGCTCAAGCGCGATCACCGCAAGATCGCTGTGGAACAAGACCTGCTCAGCTTCCCGAGCAAGCTCGGTGGCGGCCTTGCCGTCTGGCATCCGAAGGGTGCGATCATCCGCAAACTGATGGAGGATTACAGCCGTCAGCGTCACGAAAGTGGCGGTTACGACTTCGTCTACTCGCCGCACCTCGCGAATGCGAACCTCTTCGAGACGTCTGGCCACCTCGACTTCTACGCCGACGGCATGTACCCGCCCATGGAGATGGACAACGGCACGTACTACCCAAAACCAATGAACTGCCCGATGCACTGTTTGATCTTCGACAGCCGCCAGCGCAGCTATCGCGAGCTGCCGCTTCGTCTCTTCGAACTGGGCACCGTCTACCGCTACGAGCGTGCAGGCACGCTCCACGGACTCATGCGGATCCGTGGTTTCACCCAGGACGACAGCCACATCTACTGCACCGAAGAACAGCTCGCAGGTGAAGTCGCTGGGCTGCTTGACTTTGTCCTGTCGGTTCTTCGTGCCTTTGGTTTTGAAGACTTCACGTTCAACCTGTCGACGCGTGACCCCGACAAGTCTGTCGGCACCGACGAGATCTGGGAGACCGCAACGACGGCGCTCCGTGAGGCGCTCGATTCCCACGGCCTCGAGTACGCGGTCAAAGAGGGCGACGCAGCGTTCTACGGCCCCAAGATCGACATCGATGTGCGCGATGCGATTGGCCGGTCGTGGCAGCTTTCGACCATCCAGGCCGACTTCCAGCTTCCCGAGCGGTTCGACCTTGAGTACGTCGGCGCTGACAACAACCGGCACCGGCCGATCATGTTGCACCGTGCATTGATGGGCTCGATCGAGCGGTTCTTCGGCGTCCTCATCGAGCACTATGCCGGCAACTTCCCGACCTGGCTCGCGCCCGTGCAGGTTCGTGTGCTCCCCGTGTCGTCACCGCACGAGGAGTACGCCGCCGAGGTCGTTGCAGCACTCAAGGCAGCAGGCGCACGAGTCGACATGGCGGTCGCGGACGATGGCCTGGGTAAACGCATCCGTAACGGCAAAATCGACAAGATCCCATACGTTCTTGTCGTAGGCGACGACGACGTCGCGGCGCGTACCGTTGGCGTCAACGTTCGCACCGACATGCAGGCCGAAGGCGCGCCTGACGTCGAGCGTGATGTGCCACTCGATGGTTTCGTTGCACGCTTCCAAGCAGAAGTCGCCGACGCTCAGACGGCGGCGCTGCAGGCCTGATGCTCGAACAGATCTGGTCGGGGTGGCGTTCGAGCTACGTGGTCGGTACCGGGGCGAACCCGGTAGCGGTCAGCGGAGCAGGCGGCTCCAGCGTCTTCACGCAACTGCTCGAGTCGGGGTTGCCGGACGAGGAGACGCACATCGTGCATCGTGGTGAGCACGTGTTTTCGATCGTCAACATTCATCCGTATACATCTGGTCACCTGCTCGTCCTGCCGTACCGCGAGGTCGCGGAAATCGAGCTACTGACGGACGACGAGAGCAGGGAACTCTGGGCGGTCACCACAGAAGCGGCTGCGGTGGTGCGAGCTGAGTACCGACCACACGGCATGAATATCGGGCTCAACCTGGGCCGGCCAGCTGGTGGCTCGATCCCCAACCATCTCCATATGCACGTGGTTCCGCGGTGGACCGGCGACTCGAACTTCATGTCGACGATTGCCAACGCACAGACGCTGCCCGAGGCGCTCGTCGTTACTGCGAGCCGTATCCGTTCAGCCTGGAACGCGCAGACCGCCGACGGATCGTAGGTTCCGGACGTCACAGGTCGCCCGACCTCGATGTGGCGCTCGTAGGCTGGCAGGCAATGACCGACGACCAGATCGACGTACTGCCTGACGACTTGAACCCGGCAGGGTTCGTCGGCGCCTACCTCTTTCCCGACAACAGCCGCCGACGATGGCCAGGAGCGATGTACCTCGGGCTTGCAGCAATCGTTGCACTTATCTACTTCATTGTCCCTGACGCCGCGGTGGTGAACACCGGCTGGCTCGTCGGAGCAGCGGTGCTTGGGGCTGTTGGAGTCTTCTCGATCACCAGCGGCTGGCGGATGACCGTTGACGAGAAGCAGGCACTCGTTGCAGCCCAGGGCGCAGTTGGCTTCGCCGTCGGACACGCCTCGGCTCAGCAGGTCTGGCGCGGTTTTCGAAGTCGCCCCACATGGCGCGTGCTCTGCTACTCGGCTGAAGAACCACCCGTCCAGCGTGGGCTGGTGCTGGTCGATGCGGTCGACGGAGAAATCCTCGAGCACCTGATCGAGGAGAACGACGAGACCGAGTAAGGTTGTTTGAACATGTTTGACGGCACTTTCAGAAAGCCGGTCGACAAGGCGGTCAAGCCGATCGGCGCCCTGCTGCGCAAGACCCGCCTGACCCCCGACCACCTGACCATCATGGGTCTTCTGGTCGGCATTGCAGCGGCCGTAGCCATCGGTTTTGGTCGGCTCTGGCTCGGACTCGGCCTCGTGATCTTGGCAGCGCTTCCTGATCTCCTCGACGGAGCACTGGCCAAAGCATCAGGAACCTCCAGCCAACGCGGCGCCTTCTTTGACTCCACGGTTGACCGTGTCACCGACTCGCTGCTGCTTGGCGGCATCGGCTGGCATTTCGCACTTACCGAAGATCCCCGCCTCGTGCTGCTTCCGTTCGCCGTGGCGTCGATCTCGTCGGTGATCAGCTATCAACGTGCCAAGGCGGAGTCACTCGGAATCGAAGCCAAGGGTGGCCTCATGGAGCGTGCCGAACGGATCATTGCGATCCTCATTGGCCTCGCCTTCAACATCCTACTTATCCCGATCCTCTGGATCATGCTGGTCCTCACCTCGATCACGGCGCTGCAGCGATTCTGGAAGGTCTGGAACGCTGCTGCCGTCGCACCGGTCACCGCTGCTCGGATCGAGATGCGTCGCTCACGTCGCCAGAGTCGCCGAGTGGCCCGAACAGCGCTGCGACGAACCAGCATCCCACGCCGCAAGCCGTGACAGGCCGAGCAGCGACACCTGAGTCACTGCGCAACGCCGCATGAGCAACGACCGGGATTCGAAGGCTCCGGACACTCCGAATTGGAGCAACCTCGCCGATCCGCGCTGGCATGCCGATCAACTTGCCAGCCGCATCACCACGAACTCCTACAAAGCCGGTGCGCTCGCAGCACGGCTCATGCCCGGGGCCGTGGCTGCCGGGCTTGCCACCCCTGCCGGCTTGGGTGCGAACTTCGCGAGCCCGGAACGCCGAGCCATGATCGAGCGGCATCTCCAACGCGTTGATCCCACGCTGCGCGGCCTGCGGCTCAGGCGAGCTGTCCAGGAGTCGTTCGACTCCTATGCCCGGTACTGGATCGAGAGCTTTCGGCTGCCGTCGATGTCGAAACGTGCCGTGGCCCGTTCGTTCCGAGAGGACGGCTATCACCACCTTCTCACGGCGCTCGATGCGGGAAAGGGTGCGATCATCGCGTTGCCGCATTTGGGCGGTTGGGAATGGGCTGGTCGCTGGATTGCCGACCGCGGGCACCCAATCACTGTCATCGTCGAGCGGCTCGATCCTCCGGAGCTGTTCGAGTGGTTCGTCGAACTGCGTTCCAAACTCGGGATGACCGTTGTCCCGCTGGGGCCAGCGGCTGGCACGGCGGTCTTACGCGCGCTCAACAACAACCATGTGGTGTGTTTACTATCTGATCGCGACATTCAAGGTGGCGGCCCCGAAGTGGAGTTTTTCGGCGAGCGCACCACCTTGCCCGGGGGTGCCGCGACCGTCGCGTTGCGTACCGGAGCACCGATCCTTCCAACTGGCATCTACTTCACGGACCGATTTGACGGTCACCTGGGATACGTCCGTGCGCCGATCCCGGTCGAACGGCAGGCCAAACGACTTCGGGAGGATGTCCAGCGGATCACTCAACTGCTCGCTCAGGAACTGGAAGTTCTGATCCGTCGAGCCCCGTCACAGTGGCACCTGTTCCAACCCAACTGGCCGAGCGACCCGGGCTACGAACATCACCTGAGCTAAACGGCTGTTTCTCGTCGCTCGCGGCTGTCGACAGAGTCCAAGCTGGCCCGACGAGCCAGCACCAAACCCCGCTACGCCAGGGGCGACCGCGCCAGATGTCGGAATGAAGCGCCTCCGTCAGCTAAACATGCGCGGTGAGTAGCGCCGACGACACCGATGCCGCCGACGCGCCGCCAATGCGCATCGGACTCATTTGCCCATACAGCCTGACGATCCCGGGTGGCGTGCAGATGCAGGTGCTGGCGCTCGCCCGAGAGTTGCGGGCCCGCGGGCACGAGGCGCGAGTGCTCGGCCCGTGTGATGGGCCACCGCCTGAGAGCTTCGTCACTCCGCTGGGCAACTCACTGCCACTCGCGGCGAACGGATCGATTGCTCCGCTTGCGCCCGATCCGCCAGCAGCGCTGCGCACGATGCGTGCACTCACCGACGAGGCCTTCGACGTCATCCATGTCCACGAACCGTTGGCGCCCGGGCCGACGCTCACATCAGTGCTGTTCCATCCCGCGCCGATCGTCGCGACCTTCCACGCTGCGGGCACATCGACCAGTTACCGACTCTTCAACCGCGCGCTGAGCCAAATAATCAAGCGCATCGACCACAAGGTCGTCGTGTCGAAAGATGCCCTTGCTCTGGTGCAGTCGCACCTTGGCGGCGACTACGAGGTGCTGTTCAACGGCGTCGACATCGAAGCGATGCAGGCGTTCGAGCCACACGAGTACGACCGCCCCAGCGTGTTCTTCTGTGGGCGTCACGAGGATCGCAAGGGCCTACGCGTGCTGATCGATGCATTCGACCAACTCGGAAACGACGTCGACCTGTGGATTGCGGGGGAGGGGCCAGATACCGCTGCCCTTCAAGCCCGAACCGAAGGAGACCCACGTATTCACTGGCTCGGCCGCGTCACGGACGAGGACAAGATCGCCCGACTCCGCGGCGCTGACGTGTTCTGTGCGCCATCGCTCGGTGGCGAATCCTTCGGCGTCGTGCTGATCGAAGCGATGGCGGCCGGAACCACGGTGGTGGCCAGCGGGTTGGACGGATACCGGAACGTCGCTACCCACGAGCAGGACGCGTTGTTGGTCGAGCCGGGTGATGCAGGAGCATTGGCAGCTGCAATCCAGCGGGCGCTCGGCGACGAGAATCTGACCGACCGCCTCCGTGCCAACGGGTCGCTGCGAGCTCTCGACTTCTCGATGTCGACCCTGGTCGACCACTACATCAGGATCTACCGCAGGCTGATTGCTTGACCGCCTCGTTGCGGTCAGCAGGTCAAGAATGGCCGGCGGGGAATCCCACTGACCGCGCATTGATCGGTCGTACACTGCGCTCATGGTCATCGTCATCGTCATCGTCATCGCTGTCGTCATCCTTGCGTTGGTGATCGGTGCCTACAACGGGCTGATCCGCCGTCGTAACCAGATCGAGAACGCCTGGTCACAGATTGATGTGCAGCTCAAGCGACGCCTCGATCTGATCCCGAACCTCGTCGAAACCGTCAAGGGTTACGCCGCTCACGAGCGCGAAACCCTCGAAGGGGTGATCAACGCCCGAAATGCAGCGATCGCCGCACCCGACACTCCTGATGGCCAGGCCGGTGCGAACAACATGCTGACCGGTGCGCTCGGGAAGCTGTTCGCACTCGGTGAGGCGTATCCCGACCTCAAGGCCAACCAGAACTTTCTGCAACTGCAGGAAGAATTGACGGCGACCGAAGGCCGTGTTGCGTATTCGCGCCAGTTCTACAACGACAGCGTCCTCGACTACAACAACAAGCTCGAGCAGTTCCCGACCGTGTTTTTTGCGAAGGCAATGAAGTTCGATCGTCGTGAGTATTTCCAGGCCGAAGAGGCCGCCCGGACAGTCCCGTCCATCGAGTTCTGATCAGTCGACTGCACCCATCACCTCATGTTTGAACTGATTCGATCCAATAAACGCCGCAGTGTCGCGCTCGTCGCGTGCTTCATGCTCTTCATCGTCCTCGTCGGCGCCGCCATTGGCGCGCTCGTCGGTAACGGCATCGCTTTCACGCTTGTTGCCCTGGTGTTCAGCGGGAGCGTTGCGTTCTACTCGTACTGGCGAGCCGACAAGATCGCGCTGAAGATCAGCCGTGCCGAACCGGCTTCACAGGTGGAGTACCAAAGGCTCCACAACATTGTCGAAGGGCTCTGCATCGCTGCGGGCCTGCCAAAGCCCGGCGTGTATGTCATCCACGACCCGGCACCGAATGCATTCGCAACGGGTCGCAACCCCGAACACGCGGCGATCGCAGTGACGAGTGGCTTGCTCGAGAAGCTCAATCGAGTCGAACTCGAGGGAGTCATTGCGCACGAACTCGGCCACATCAAGAATTACGACATCCTCGTCTCGACGCTGGCGGTCACGATGGTCGGTGCAGTCGCCCTCCTCGCCGACGGTGCCATCCGCCTGATGTGGTGGAATGGTGGGCGTGTGTCACGTTCCGGCGACCAGTCGAACGGTAACAACCCGCTGGCCTACGCTGGATTTGCCCTACTGATCCTGTCGCCGATCATCGCCAAAGCCATGCAGGCTGCGGTTTCGCGG
>JBNMOS010000141.1:0-8979 GCA_051275435.1 Ilumatobacter sp. | reverse complement strand
GAAGGCGCTGAAGGCCTCGCAGAATTCCCCGACAAGATGCTCGATGCTGTTGTCGAATCCGCCGAGGAATGCCCCGGCGAGTGCATCTATATCGAGCCGTAGCGCTCCGCTGCACCTGAGCAGCACCAAATTCTGAACGGCCCGCGATCTCCTGATTGCGGGCCGTTGCGCGTTCTGGTCCTCCCGCTCGCACAAGCCCGGGCCGGCTCGTACGCCTGATCGGTTGACACGCGTGCAGGTACGATCAATCTCATGGGCGCGGCGACGCAGAAGAGGCAAGAACCCCGCCAGCGGTCGGCGCGCGGCGAGGGTGCCTCGCTACGCGTCGATTTGCTCGAAGCGGCCGCGGAGTTGATGGCAACACACGAGTCGATCGAGGCGATCTCGCTACGTGCAGTCGCCCGCCGAGCCGGTGTGTCGCCAACTGCTGTGTATCGCCATTTCGATGATCACCTCGACCTCCTGGCTCAGGCCGTCGACTACTGCTGGACCAACTTTCGCGACACGATGCAGCAGGGCAAAGACAGCTCAGCTGATCCGTTCGTCGCCTTCCACAACACAGGTTTGAACTACATCGAGTTCGCGATGCGCCACCGCGGGCAGTACCGGGTGATCTTCGCGAACCGTCTCGATCTCGGCCTCAAGCCGACCACTTCGGCACTGGAGGCATTCGACATTCTCGTCGACCTCGTCGCACTGGTGCTCGAAGCAAACAACGACGACCGCATCGCCTTCGACGTGGCCATTCAGGCACACACATGGATTCACGGCATCGTCGACCTCGTCGGCGGCAATCCCGAGATGCCCTGGCCCGACACCGACACGATGCTCGACGGCCTCGGCAAATCGCTGCGACTCGTCCCTGCCGGCTGAACGGCGACGTCACACAGCGGTCTGTCACACCGTGGTCAGACCAAAGTGTGACAACCTCGACGCGACAATTATGCGGTGGGCTTCGGGCCGCGTTCGCTTTTGCCGAGGAACCGAGCAACGGTCAGGAAGGCGGTGTGGGCGACCATGCGATGGTCGGGCCGGACAGCCTGGCCTTCAATGTGCCAGCCGCGATGCAAGACCTCAAGCGTGCGAGCGTCGATCCATTTGCCCTTCAAGGCCTCGCGCACCTTGGCAGCCTGAGTGATTGACGGTGTATATGCGATGAGGATGCCACCGGCACGGAGCGCCGACTCGGCGTGCGGCACGACATTCCACGGCTCAGGGATGTCGAGCACTACTCGGTCGAATGGGCCATGCTCGGGGTCGATCGGCTCGTAGGCATCTCGAATGTGGATGTCATAACGAGACATCGCTTCGGATCCGAGGAAACTCTCAACGTTCTTTTTGGCGCGGTTCGCGAAGTCTTCGCGGAGTTCGTAGCCGACAATCTCTGCGCCGTAGCGGAGCATCGTCATCGACAACGCACCGGACCCGATGCCTGTCTCGAACACCTTCACGCCGGGGCCGATGTCGGCCAACATGCAGATGGGGCCAAGGTCCTTCGGGTAGATGACCTGGGCACCGCGCGGCATCTCGACAACGAAGTCCTCGAGCGTCGGGCGGATGACGATGTACTCCGACCCCTTCGTCGAGTTGACAAAGACGCCTTCCGGATTACCGATGATGTGGCTGTGCGAAACGAAGCCGTTGTGGCTATGGAACTCGCCATCGTCGGCGAGGTCGATCATGTAGCGGCGCTTTTTGCTGTCGAGCAGCAACGCCTTTTCGCCGACGGCGAAGAGTCCAGTCATTAATCAATCCAGTGCTTGTCAGTGTCGTCGACGACGTTGCGTGAGCACCATCTCGACGGGGAACGGCCTCATGTGTACTCGACTTCTCGAGCAATCGGCAGAACGCAACCACATCTCCGGTGGTCGGCGTCCAGAACGGCCTCCGGAGTACTCGATCTATCGCTTCGGATTCCGGAACAAAAGATCGCGTGTATCAGGATGCCCGCTTCGCAGCCTTCTTCTGAGCACGCGACATCTGCGAACGATCAGCTTTGCGACGATCTGCGGCAGCCATCGCTGCAGTCTTTTGGGCTCGCTTGACGACCTTACGCTTCGGCTTGGCCGCAGCTTTACGCGCCCACGAATCGGCGACGTCGGCACTTGCCTGTGCTTTCAGACCAGCCTTGGTCAACCCGAGAGCCTTGCTCTGCTTGGCAGGCATCGGCTTGGAATTCGTCACCTTGACGAACGAGTTGAACCCAACCTTCTGCTTGGTAATCGTCTCAGGGTGCTTGCCGAAAAACTTCTTGATCGAGCCCCGCCCAAAGACGAGCGCTCCAATGATCTTCCAGAACGCGCTTGGTCCGAGGAAGCCGGACGAGACCGCTTTGCGTCGGATAACGACCGACGGGCGAAGCGCGCGCGGCAGCAAGGCCATCAGGACACCGCCATCAAACGCGGCGGATCTCGACGATTGCGCTCTTCTTCTTACCCGAGCGCTTACCCAGGAGGAAGAAGATGATCATAAGGACCATGCCGCCGCCCGCAGCAATGCTGGCAATGGAGGTCTTCTTGTCGTCGACTTTGCCCTGCACGTCGCCCTGCAGACCCTGCAGCTTGCCGCGCAGGTCGTCAGGAGTGATCGTTGTGGGTGCTTCGGGGGTGGTCTTCTTGGCCATGATGACGGTTCCGGCTTCTCTCAGGACTTTTTCTTCGGGAGGGGCTCTTTGTTCAGGTAGGTCTTCTTGATGCGCAGCAACGTGAACACCAGGAGCGGCACGGTGACCGCCAGGGTGATTGCGTAAGCAACCCATGACAGGGCGCCCGTTGCCGAGCGATCCCATTCGGTCTGGACGAGTCGGAGTACACCGAGCAGGACGAGCAGCAAACCAAGACCCATAGCGAATGCTGCAGCAGCGCCATACGCCAACCAGGAGCCAGCGCCCTTCAACGGGCCGAGCGTCTCCTGCTTTGCGTAGGCCTTGACGAACTCGATCACCTCGCCGAGCGAGGCATCGTCTTGCTTGCGGGGCGGTTTCGTCGCGTCAATGCTGTCTGGCACGAATCAGTTTCTATCAGATCAACGGGCGATTCCAGCCATGCGCACTCGTCAGCTCAGACGAAATTTGAGCATCGCCTCGACGTCATCGAGGACTTCATCGAGCACGTCAAGCCGGGCAGCCGGCCCCGCTGCGCACAACAAACGATGACGATCGGCCGGTCCAATCGGTGCCAGCGACGCCAGGTGGTACGTGGCAACGAGCGGATCATCGGAGATTTCGGACTCGGCCAGATCAAGCGGCACATCGCCCAACTCGGCCGCAAGCGCCAGTGCTGCCCGAACTCGAGCATGAGACGCAGCGACGTGCAATGCCAGCGCCGGCGGGTCGGGATCTTCGTCTGGCCAATCGTCGACGTCGGCAAGCGGGTACGGCTCGTCGGGGAGCCAGGCGTTCACTCGGATTCGCCTGGTGCCCACCGTGACCATCGAATAGCGCTCGTCATCGAGAGCCTCGACGTTGAACATCTGTGCAATCGTGCCGACCATTGCCCGATCGTCGCCGCCACCAGCCTCGGAGCCATGCGTGATGAGTGCCTGACCGAACTCTGGTTCGCCGTCTTGCTGCAGGCAATCGATGACCATCTGGCGATACCGCGGTTCGAAAACGTGCAGGGGAAGAATGCCACCCGGCAGCAAGACCATGCCGAGCGGGAACATCGGGATCACCGCCATCAGCTCACCATGCCACGCAGATCAGCGAGGCGCCAGTTCAGCTACGTCCGGACCGGCCGGATAACTGTCGAACCGCTCGCCGAACACCTGCCAGAGAGTTTCGTATGTTTCGTCGGCAATCTCATTGTCGTTGAGAATCAGCACAAATTCGAGGGTGTCTCCGTCGCCCGCATCTACATAACCGGCAAGCGCCTTCGATGCCAGGGGCGGCTCGTCGACAGGCGGATTGCCGAGGGTGCCAGTTTTAGCGAAGAGCTTCCCGACCAGAGGTGAGTTCAGGAATTCGCTGCGCAACGTCCCCGTTTCCCCGGCAATCGGGAGCCCCGTGGCCACGACGCTGCCGCGCTCGCGCTGCAGCACCTGGAGCATTGCTCGGCAGGTGAACGTGTTCTGCGGATGAAGCCCCGAGCCATCGAGCACCCGGACCCCGTCGAGTGGAATACCCCACTGAACAAGCGTCCGGTCGATGACCCCGAGCCCGGCGACCCGGGTGCCCTGCCCCGAGTCGGCGACCCCGAGTTCCTTGAGCAGCATCTCAGCCGTGTTGTTGTCGCTGTTGATCAACATCTCGTTCACGATGTCGCTGAGCGGAGCTGACGTCACCGTGCCGATGACGTCGGTGAGCGTCGATGCCTGGCCGCTGCCCCACCCGTTGTTGACCGCCACACCGCGGTTGCCGAGCAGCCTTGTCAGCTCGCGTGCGGCTGCACTGTTTGGGTCGTCTTGCGCGCCTGTTCGGCCGCGGACACGCGCGTCGTTGACCAGCAGCGCGTCGTACGGACCAGCATCGCTGAAGGCGACACCGTCGGCCCAACCCTCAACCACGAACTCGTCGTCGTAACGCGATCCATCGCCGATCACCGACCCGTTAATCCGCTGGACACCGTTGGCGACGAACGCGTCGGCGAGCACGTCGAGCGACGTCGTGTTGAACGCTGGAAACGAATCGTCGTCGATCGGGTAGTCGTCGGCGGTCAGCAGCGGATCGCCACCACCGACGAGGAAAACATCACCGTCGATCACGCCATCGACGATCGGTGGGACACGGATGGTCGTGTCAAACGTGTAATCGGGGCCAAGTACATCGATCGCCACTGCAGCGACAACGAGCTTGAGGGTGCTTGCAGGGACCAATGGCACATCAGCTTGATGCATGCTGACGTCAATTCCTTTTGCCGAGACCGCGATGCATGATGTCTGGTTCAAAAATCCGAACACCGGCTCGATGTTTTCGGCGAGCCTGTTGGCGTCCGCGAGGTCAGCAACCGACTCCGGCATCCGGCGATAATCGAAGAACGGTGTCGTCAACACAGCGCGCTGCGATGCCACAGCAATCGAGCGAGGTGATGACTCACCGCGATCGCTGTTGTCGTCCCCTTCGAGTTCGGCGACCGCTGCACGACTGTTGTCGTACCGATTGGCCTCAGCGTCGAGCCATTGCTGTCCGACCAGCAGTCCGACTGCGGGAACAACGGCCAGTCCACCGAGCACCAGCAGCGGCGCACGCCTGTACCGCAGTGGTGACGCCACCACATCGACCCGCATATTCACGACTGCTGTCTACCTCCGCCGATCGGTTGACAGAGCGCGGCCCGACACATCAACGGGGCCCGAGCTGCGCCGGGGTGGCACCGGAGGGATACGTATCGAGTGCTTCAGCCAAACCGTTCCAGATCGGCCGATACTCGCTCTGATCAGAAATGGTCGGTCCGTTGAGTATCAGCGTGTACTCGACTGCTGTTCCGCCCTCGACCGGCAGATATCCCGACAGCGCCTTCACTGCCGGCGGGTCGACGTTGAATGGCGGGTTGTTGAGCGTGCCCGTCTTGCCCGTCAACCGCCCCGCCACAGAATGATCAGTGAAAATGTCGCGCAGCGTGCCCGTCTCACCGGCGATCGGCAGTGCCAGGCCCAGCGGAGACGACGGTCCATGTCGCTGCAGTACAGCAAGAATCGCAGCGCATGTCAGCCGGTTGTCGAGGCTCAATCCGGACCCGTCAGACAGCACGATGTTGGTCGTTTCAATGCCCCATTCCGCAAGCTTGGCCATCATCACGCGCGCCCCGGCTTCTCGCGAACCGGTCCCTTCACCGACAAGCCCAATCTCCTTCATGAGCAACTCGGCGGTGTTGTTGTCGCTGTTGGCCAGCAACTCGGTGACAACCTCAGCAACAGGCGCCGATTCGATGGAAGCAATAACGGTCGCTTCGGGTGTCGCCACGCCAGACGACGCTCCGTCGGCGATGGTGATGCCGCGCTCCTGCAGCAACCGAGTGAACTCACGTGCAGCGCCCTCGTTCGGATCACTGGCGCGCTCGTTGTCGTTGAGTACTCGACTGTCGTTAGCCATCAAGGCGTCATAGGGGCCAGCCTCGAGGCCGGCCACACCAACCCCCCAGCCGGGTGCAAAGAACTCGTCGTCATAGCGGCTGCCGTCACCAACCACGCCACCCGTAATCTGTGTGACTCCGGCGTCTCGCACCGAGTTGGCCAACGTGTCGAGCGATGTTGGTGACAGCACGGCATACCGCTCCATATTGGACGTCGGATACCAGTCGGAAGACAGCAGCGGGTCACCGCCACCGACAAGGAAGACGTCGCCGCTGACCACGCCATCGATCGGTACAGCCGCAGCCGACACTGAGGTCGTCAGGCGGGTGTCAGCACCGAGCACGTCAAGCGCTGCTGCCGCCACGATCAACTTCTGATTGCTGGCTGGGATAACGGCCACGTCGGCATTGCGTGCTCCGATCAAAATCCCATCGACCGAAATCGCTGCACAGGATCGGTCGTTCAACGTCGCGAGGAACGGGGCCACGGCCTGCTCGAAGTCAGAGATATTCAGCTCGCGTGACAGCACCGTCGGGAATCGGCGCAGCGAAAGCATCGACGTCGACAGCGCCGCAGGCGGGGGTGGTGGCGCAACCAACGTGCTTGGCGGTGGTGGTGCCGGCTCGTTCTCATCGACGGCGCCTTCGGCCCAGTTGAAGAGCGCGAACAGCCCCACTGCAGGAATCAGAGCGAACACCCCGAGCGCCACGAGCGGGCCAGGCCCCCGCTCACGTTGGGCGCGCTTGCGCGCTGGTCTCCGGGAACCCGACGGAATTGGTCGACTCACCGACCGCGGGCCTGTCGAAACGCCTGATGTCGCACCATGTGGCCGAGTGCAGTGACGGCCTGGCCGCCGCTCGAATAGCAGAGCCGACCCGTTGCCCGAACGGTTGCAGGCCCGGCGTTGTCAGGATCGGCCAACGCCAGTTCGGTGCAGGTGAGAATCGGCTTGCCCGTCGCCACGCTCAACTCGTGCGCGGCCTCAGCGAAGCGGGCATCTTGACGCTCGTGATAGCCGACGATCCGCTCCAGTCCGTGATCAGGGAAGAACTTTCCCTCGCGCATCATCCGTGCCTGGTTCGACTGGATCCCGAGGCCGAGGTAAATGATCGAGTGAACCTCGGGATGGTTGGCAACGAGCGCCATCACGTCAGGAACCGTGTCACGCGTTTCACCGCCGGCACAGTCGATCGGGTTGTTCTTACTCCAGCGTGGTGGAAGAAGTTCGTTGATCGCTGCTTCGAGGTCGGCCGGAATGTCCATCAGGTTGAGGTCGCGGTCACGAGTGATTGCATCGGCGGTCACCACGCCCCAGCCACCGACGGTCGTCAGAACCATCACGTTTGGCCCAGCGGGAAGGGGCTGGGTCGCGAACGTTGCGGCAGTGTCGAACGCTTCAGTGACGTTCGCTGCCCGGGTGATCCCTGCGCTGCGACACGCTCCGTCGAAGATCTTGTCGTCGGCAGCCAATGCTCCGGTGTGGCTCGCAGCAGCCTGGGCTCCGCCTTCGGTCGCTCCGCCCTTGACCAGCACGAGCGGCTTGCGCGCTGCTGCTCCGGCCAGGCGGTCCATCAGACCTTTACCGTCGGTGATGCCCTCGACGTAGGCGAGTCCGACGGTCGTCGCGTCGTCTTCGGCATACCAGTCGAGGTAATCGGCAACGCTGACCGCAGCGGCATTACCCGCCGAGATCGCTCGGCTGATCCCGACACCTGAAGCCCGCGACATGTTCAGGAACGTCGACACGAAGTTGCCGCTCTGGCTCGCGACGCCGATGCCACCGGCTGGCGGGTTAGGCGCCACGATCTGAGCGCAGAGGTTGACGGGTGTACTCACCACGCCCTGGCCATTCGGCCCCGCGAGCAGAATGCCAAGTTCGTCTGCCAGCGCCACGAGCGCATCTTCAGCCTGTTGGCCTGCTTCGTCTGACTCGCCGTACCCGGCTGAGGTGAGGAATGCGGCGCCAATTCCCTTGGCCGCGCACGCCCGGAGTAAATCAGGGTTGGTCGAAGCCGGGGTGCAGACAAACACGAGGTCGGCTGCCCCGTCAGGGATTTCGGCGATGTCGGCGACCGTTTGGATGCCCAACACTTCCTCGCCCTTCAAGTTCGTTCCAAAGACCGCTCCTGAATACCCCGAGGCCAAGATGTTGTGCAACGACACGAACCCGAACTTGCCGGGGTGGGTAGAGGCGCCTGACACCACGACACCCTTCGGTTCGAACAGTGCTTGGAACTGCTCGTTGCTGGGGCGTGGCCGCAGCGCAGCCCGAGTTGTCGACGGTGGCCTCAACTCGACGAGGCCGTCGACAGCAACGAGCGCACCGCTCGGCTCGACGATCAGTGGGTTGATGTCGACACTCGCAACATCGTCACGGTCCGTAGCCAGGCGTCCCAACCCGACGAGTACTGCCGCCAACTGCGCCAGGTCGACTGCGGCCTCGCCACGGAAATCGCCGAGCAGCTTTTGCGTTGCGAGGTCGCGGATCATGTCGAACGCGGTCTGCTCGTCGAGCGGTGCCGGACGGAAAACGACGTCAGCAACCGCCTCTGCCAGGATTCCGCCCACACCGAGCATCACCGTCGGCCCGAACTGTTCGTCACGGACCACACCGGCAATCAGTTCGCGGTTGCCCGAGATCATCGGGGCAACGAGCACGGTCACGTCACCATCTTCCGGTCGTGCCGCTCCGAGTAACTCTGCAGCAGCCGCCTCGACCGCAAAGCGGTCTGCGAGGCGCAGCCGAACCAGCCCTCGTTCGGTTTTGTGGGCTATGGCATCGCCGTTCAGCTTGGCCACAACGGGATAGCCAAGCGCATCTGCAGCATCGCCCGCCTCGGAGGCCGATGCGACGAAGCGCTCAGCAGCGATCGGAATGCCGTATTCGGCGAGCAACGACTTGCTCGCCTGCTCGGACAGGGTGGTGGAATCGTGCGTGTCGGAGGCCATCAGGTCGCCACCGTAGTTTCG
>JBNMOS010000140.1:0-9037 GCA_051275435.1 Ilumatobacter sp. | reverse complement strand
AGGCCGATACGTGGCCGACCAAGTGCGCGGCGGCAACTGCACTGTTGCAGTCGCTGCTGGGCGAAGAGCGCCAACACACATCGTGGCCAGATCACGAACAGGAGTCGTTTGCTCGGGTCGAGGATGCGCTGGTTCGCTTGGCTGCTCTCGACGACATCGAGCCCACGCCGAGCCACAGTGTGTTTCAACGTGCCCTGCGCACCGAACTCAACGTTGCCCGAGGGCGTCACGGAAGCTTCGGCCAGGGTGTCGTTTTTGGCCCCATCGGTACGGCAATCGGTCATGACCTCGATGCGGTCTTCGTGGTCGGCTGTGCTGAAGGGCTGCTGCCGATGCGGCGCCGCGACGACGCGATCTTGCCCGACGCGGTGCGAATCAAATCGCTCGATCAGCTGGAGTCGAGAACCGAACGTCTCCATCACCAGCATCGAGCGTTCCTCGCTGTGCTGGCAGCGGCGCCGGCCGGGCGGCGCATCCTGTCGTTCCCTCGTGGCGACCTGCGATCCAATCGGCGGGCTCTACCGTCGCGCTGGCTCCTCGATACCGCTTCGGCGCTCGCTGGCCGAGTGGTCCATGCCACTGACTTCGACGAACTCGAACTGGTCGAAATGGTGGGCTCCTTTGCCTCGGGCATCACCGCAGCGACGCATGCCGCGTCGCTCGACGAACGTGACCTCGTTGCAGTTGGAATCGACGCGGCGGCTGGCAGCACGATCCTCGACCATGGGCTGGCGGTGCTCGTCGGTAACGGATGGAAAATGCAGTACGCACGCGCGAGTTCCGAGTTCACCGAGTTCGACGGAAACCTGTCCGCTCGTGTGGGCGCCGAGGTGTTTCCGCTCCCGGGTATCGGCGATCGGGCGTTGTCGCCGTCTCGGCTCGAAACCTGGGCGAGCTGCGGGTTCCGTTACTTTCTCAATTACGTCCTCGAAGTCAGTGACCGTGACGATCCTGAACGAACGGACGAGATCTCAGCGCTCGACCGCGGTTCGCTCATCCACTCGACGCTTGAAAGATTCATCGCCGAAGCACTTCGTGATGGTCCGCCGTCACCCCAGCAGGCATGGTCGTCCGACGCTCGGGCCCGATTGCACGTCATTGCCGATGAGGCATGTTTGGAGTACGAATCGACCGGGCGAACGGGTCGCCGAGTTAACTGGCGTGTGCGGCGCGACGACCTGCACGACCTGCTCGATGCTTTCTTGCTCGCTGACAACGAATTCCGCAGCAGCCACCTGGCGACGCCCGTCAATGTCGAACTCGACCTGGGCGTTCGGAGCGGCGACGTTGTACCCATCACGTTGCCCAACGGCTCCTCGATCACGCTGCGCGGCATGATCGACCGTGTCGACACGACCGCCGATGGGCGCGTGCTGGTCAACGACTACAAGTCAGGCAAGGGTAAGAAATACGACGGCCTCAGCGATGATCCGTTTATCGACGGAACGACATTGCAGCTCGGCATGTATGCCGAAGGTGCGATGCAAGCCACCGGTAAGTCTGAGGCGGCAGCGCACTACTGGCTGGTCGAGCGCGATGGCGAGCAACGGCTCGGATACGCATGGACCGACGAGAAGCGTGAGCGTTTCCACGAGGTGCTGACCGCAATCACGTCCGGCATCGCAAATGGTGTCTTCGCTGCGTCGCCGGGTGAGTGGGACTCCTGGCGGCTGACCAATGAAAACTGTGGATACTGCGACTTTGACAGTGTGTGCGTACGTGACCGTGGTGATCACGCCGAGGCGAAAGCGAACGCACCAGAGTTGGCGGTGCGCGTGGCGCTGTCGCCGAAACCCGAAGCCGACCGAGAGATCGACGGAGACGTTTCATGACCATGCTGTTGAGCGACCAGCCGGCCCGAGAGCTGATCAGTTCGGCAGGGCTCGACCGAACGCTGTTTGTCGAAGCCGGCGCAGGAACGGGCAAGACGACCCAGCTTGTCAGCCGGATTGTCAACACGGTCCTCCACAACGACGTCAGGCTTTCCGAGATCGCAGCGATCACGTTCACCGAAGCGGCCGCAAGCGAACTCCAGGCCCGAATCCGGGTCGAGTTCGAAAAGCTGGCGCAGACCCAAGATCCAACGCACCGAGAGCGAGCCGAACAGGCAATTGCCGATACTGATCTTGCAGCGGTGTCGACGGTCCACGGCTTCGCCAGCCGCATTCTTGGCGAGTTCTCCGTGGCTGCTGGCCTTCCGCCGCGGATCAGCGTGCTCGACGAGGTGGCCTCGCAGCTCGCGAACGAGCAACGGTGGGATCGCTTCGTCGATCTGCTCAACAATGAGCCAGAGCTGGAAGAGCTGATGTATCGAGCAGCACTGCTCGATGTCCCGCTGAGCCCTGCCTTCCACGGACAGGCGTCCTTCAAAGACGTCGCTCACAACTTCGCGCAAAACTGGGACCGGCTCGACGACCTGCTCGATCAGCCACTGGGTGCCGTGCTGGCGCCGATCAATTTCGATCCGTTCCACGAAGCCGTCCGCGCCATGTCGACGCTGCTCGACGATTGCCTCGACCCGAGCGACCTGCTTGCCGAACACCTCCGGAGGATCCTGCCGGAAATGCAAGCAGTGGTCGCCATCAACGACCCGCATCGGGCGCTGCGGCGGATGCAGGCGCTACACCGTCGGGGTCGGTCGGCGAAGGGCCGGCGCATTATCTGGGGACGCGGTACGGGCGGCGCCAAGAAGAACTGGGCCGTCGACCCAAAAGACATCAAAGACATCATCGACGAAGCAAACGACGCGCTCAGCGCTGTGCTCGATGACGTCAGCCAGGGAGTCCTCGACCAGCTGATGCGGCTCACGGCACGCGAGGTGCGGCAGGCGGCCAGCGAACGAAAGTCCAATGGCGGGCTCGAGTTTCATGATCTGCTGGTCATAGCGCGGCAGGTGCTGCGCGATAGTGCCGAGGTGCGCAAGGCGCTCCACGAGCGGTACCGGCACGTCCTGCTCGACGAGTTCCAAGACACCGATCCAATCCAAATCGAACTGGCGTCGCTGATCGCCGCCACGCCGGCCGAACGGCAACCGCTGCGATGGCGCGACCACGACGTGTCTGGGGGTCGACTCTTCTTCGTCGGCGACCCGAAGCAGTCGATCTATCGATTCCGCCGTGCCGATATCAAGCTCTTCCTTGAGGCTCGCGACACCTTCGGCGCAGCGGGTTCTGGTGCAGTTCGACTCGATACAAACTTCCGCACGGTGCCGCCGATCATCGACTGGGTCAATGGCCTGTTCGCCGAGGCGATGCCCGACGAAATCGCCGATGCCCAACCGAAGTACGAACCGCTCCATGCCGGTCGCAGCCTTGAGTCCGGCGCCGACCATCGCCCCGTGGTGCTCGGTGGTGAGCATCCAGATCCGAAGGTCAAGGCGGGTGAGCTACGTCTTGCAGAAGCAGCCGACGTCGCCGGAGTAGTTGCTGCGATCCGAGCCGAACCCGAGCGGTGGCCCGTGTTCGATCAGCGCGATGCGCAGTGGCGCCCGGCTCGCCTCAGCGATATCACGATCTTGATTCCGACTCGAACGTCGTTGCCGTTTCTGCGCGAGGCATTGTCGGGGCGCGAAATTCCATCCCGGCTGGCCACAGGAACCTTGGTGTACGACACTCAAGAGGTCCGTGACACGCTGGCCGTTCTACGCGTCGTTGACGATCCGAACGACACGCTCAGCCTCATCACTGCACTGCGGTCGCCGCTGTACGGATGCTCCGATGTTGACCTCTACGTCTACCACCAGGCCCATCATCGATGGAGCCTGCGCAATGCTGTCCCCGAGGGGTTCGACGAACAGCACCCAGTCGTCGCAGCGCTCGCGCACCTTCGCACGATGTGGGAACAACGCTGGTGGACCGGCCCGGCATCGATGCTCGAACGCGTGCTGCGGGAGCGTCGGGGCTTTCTCTTGGGCTACGGAACCGAACGGCCCGCCGAAGTCTGGCGGCGTCTGCGGTTCCTGGTCGATCAGGCGCGAGCGTTCGAAGAGTCGAACGGCGGAGGGCTGCGGGGGTTCCTCGACTGGGCCGCGCTGCAGTCGTCTGAAGGCTCACGAGTACACGAACCGATGCTGCCCGAGACCGATGACGAGGCCGTGCAGATCATCACGGTCCACGGATCGAAGGGGCTCGAGTTCCCGATCACGATCCTCTCCGGTATGACGACAGCGGCCAAGGGAAAGCCGAATGGCGTCAGCGTGCTGTGGGGAGAAAGCGGGCCTCCGGCCGTCAAGCTGCGCGCGGGTGTCGCCACCGCCGAACACACCACTCGCGCCGATCTCGAAGAAGAGATGGACACCCACGAAAAGTTGCGGCTGCTATATGTCGCAACGACCCGGGCACGTGACCACCTCATCGTGTCTGGCCATCACAAGGCCAGCGGCAAGGTCGACGCGACCTACGCAACTCGGCTGGCGACGTTTTCCGCGGCAAACCCTGAGCTCTGCCGACCGTTCTCGGCCGCCCCGCTTGTGCCCACCTCGGTTAGCACTCGGACCCGGGCGCCGGGTGCTGCGAGAGGTGCGGCCGACGAGCCGATGGCCGAACGCAATCGATGGATCGCTGCACGTCATGACCTGCTCGCTCCGTTCTCGTTCCCGACGGCCATGTCGGCCACGGCAATCGCCCGCACGGTCGACGCAGCACTGGCCGACAGTGACGCCGACACAGCGTTGGCCGCCGACGAGTCGTCGGGGCCGACGATTGTTCGCAAGAAGGGCCGGGCCGGTTCGGCAATCGGGAGCGCTGTCCACGCAACGCTTGAGTTCGTCGACTTTGACGACCCGGGCGACCTCGATGCTCTCGTTCGACGCCAGTGCGAGCTGCACGCCATCGTCGATCACGTAGACACCGTTGGCGCCTTGGTCCGTTCGGCACTCAGCTCTGACGCGGTGGCACTCGCACGGGCGAACCCGGCATTCCGAGAGCTGTATGTCGGTGCGCCATTGGGTGACGTGATGATCGAGGGATATGTCGACCTCCTGGTCCAGACGCCCGATGGTCTTGTCATCATCGACTACAAAACCGACAGTGCCTCGTCGCCGGCCGAGATTGACGCCAAGCTTGCGGCGTACGAACTCCAGGGAGCGGCCTACGCCGTTGCTCTTGAAGAATCCACTGGCCTCGACGTGGTCGACTGCCGCTTCGTCTTCTGTAAGGCGAGCGGTGCCATCGAGCGCTCGGTGGTCGATCTGGCCGGTGCGAAGCAGCGGGTCCGCAACACGGTGGCTGCCGGGCTTCAGCCAGCCGCTGGATCGGCGTCGGGCCAAGCAGTATCGACCGACACAATCATGCAGCCGAGTTTGTTCAGCGACTGACGAGCGGCTGCTTCGACGTCTGCGCTCGGAGCAAGGACCACCACCGATCCGCCTGATCCCGTGAAGTTCGCATGTGCGCCAGCCGCTCGTGCAGCCTCGATCATCTCGACGTGGCTGCGAGTGAGGTTGAGGATCGACGCACGCGTGTCGAACGTCGCGTCCATCGCAAGTCCGAGTCGAACGACGTCGCCTGCCGCGAATGCTGCAGCGGCATCGACGGCACGATCAGCGAGCATCGGCATGGCATCGGTAACGGTCTGGTCGCGGGAATCGAATCTGGCCCGCAGGTCGCCGTGCACGATCTGGCTCGGCTCGGACGTGGTTGCTCGCGACGCAACGAACAGATGAAACTCGCCGGCCCTGCGCACCGGTGTGAAGACCCCTGGTCCGTGCCGCGTCGACTCGGGGTCGAACTGCATCAACATCGGTCGGTTGTACGCCTGGACCACTCGATCCTGGAGCCCAGCGGCAATTCCGAGCCGGTGTGTCTCGATGTGCAGCGCCGCAACAGCGAGCTCGTCGGTGCTCATTTCATCCGCGACCGAACGCAGCAGTACCCGGAGCGCGGCAATGGCGATGGCACTCGAACCGGCCAGCCCAACCGACAGAGGAATCGTTGTGTCGACCGAGAGTCGAAACGGAGCGTGCGGCCCCTTGCGTGCGGCGACCTCGGCAATGACGCCGAGGAGGAGGCAATGCGGGGAGCCAGCAGTCACCGATGTCATGGCCTGCTCGAGTTCAGCCCACCGCGCATACCGGGCGAGCCCAAAGTGGGCATCGACGAGCTCATAGCCCCGGTGGATCGAGTCGAGCCGGACGGTTGCGCCATACGCCGGCACCGGGACGGCGAACACCGCGCCGCCGTAGCCATCGGATGGATTACCTGCAAGCGCAGCACGCGCGGGAACGGTCGCCACGATCGGCAGTGCTGGTTCGTCCACGGATTGTTTGTAGCAGGTCGCGTACGGTGTGCCGTATGGCGATCCGACGGGCCGAGCAGTCCGACTTCCGTAATCTGTGCATCACGGCGATGCGGGCTTTCGCTGACGACCCAGTCATGCGTTGGCTGTACCCCGATGACGACGACTATTTCCTCCCCAACGGAGCGGTCTTCGAGAGCTCGATGACCAACTGGTTGGCAAACCAGCAGCCGTGGTGCACCGACGATGCAGCGGCGTTGGCCATCTGGTTCCCACCGGTCGAGCCGGGGGCGCCGGAGCCGGAATGGATCGACATCGGCCCGCCACCGAGCGAAGATCGGCTCGCCCGCTTCGCACTCATTGGCCCGGTCATGGCCGAGAACAAGCCCGAAGGGCCGTACTGGTATCTCCAACTGCTCGCCACCCACCCTGACTGGCAGCGCAAGGGCCTCGGGGCGCAGCTCATGCACGTGGTCTTCGAGCAAGCCGACGAACAGGGGGTTCCGTGTTACCTCGAAACCGAACGACCCGAGCTTGTTGCCTACTACCGAAGGTTCGGGTTTGATGTGCGCAGCGAGTGGGTTGTCGATCCTGAGGCAACCCTCGGTGAGGTCGGCCCGAAGATGTGGGGCATGTACCGCCCGACCCCCTGACGCCCGACCCCCTGACATCGTCCGACGCGGCTCGCCCAACCCTTCCCAAATGGAGACCGTTCCTCCCACTCAGCAGTGCGAGATGGTCTCCATTTCGGAACGAGTCCCCGCCGCGGCTGAAACTGGGATCGTCGCGATGCGCCACACGAGAGAGCTGGTCTCCATTTCGGAACGAGTCCGAGCAGCAGGGGTTAGGCGATGGCGGCGTGGGCGCGGGCTCGGAGGTCAGCGACCGCGTGCTCGAGACCTTCCGGGTCGCGATACAGGGCGCTGCCTGCGATCAGGACGTTCGCGCCGGCTGCTGCGGCACCGGCGATCGTGGTGGGGCTGATGCCGCCGTCCACTTCGAGTTCGATCTCGTCGCCGCGACCCGAGTCGTCGATCATTTTGCGAACCTGGGCGATCTTTGGTTCCATCGTGGAGATGTAGGCCTGGCCTCCGAAGCCTGGGTTGACGGTCATCACCAGGATGAGGTCGACGAGGTCGAGCACGTGCTCGATGACGCTGACGGGTGTCGACGGGTTGAGGGCGACCGCAGCGTTGGCACCCAGCTCGTTGATATTGGCGAGTGTGCGATGCAGATGCGTGCAGGCTTCGGCGTGCACGATCAGACGTGAGCAGCCGGCATCGATGTACTGCTTGGCCATCACGTCGGGTGTGTACACCATCAGGTGCGCCTCGAACGGAACGTTGCAGTGCTGGCGGGCTGACTTGATGACGTCGGGGCCAAAGGTGAGGTTCGGAACGAATTGTCCGTCCATCACGTCCCACTGGATCAGATCGACACCAGCGGCTTCGAGATCAGCGACTTCCTGGCCGAGCTTCGAGAAGTCGGCGGGGAGGACGGAGGGAGCAATCTGAATCGGGCGGGCCACGTCAATGTAAGTTACTCGCGGCTGGTGTCTCGGTTGAAAAGCCCGGTGTCGCGATCAGTCGTAGGACGAGTTGACGTCGTTCCACTTTTCGTCGTCGTTGTCCCACGCGTCGTTGCGTTTGGCAGACGTGGCCCGCCAGTTCTCGGCTTCGGCCTTGGTGTCGTACGGCCCGAGGGTTTGGTCGCCGGGGCCGCGATTGTCGGCGCGGACAGCAATCTTTTTGTCGAGATCCCAGTACCAGTCGGTGTCCTTGGTTTCGACGACGCGTGAGTTGATCTTGCGTTCTGTCATACCCCCATTCTTTCACCACTCGGAGGTCCTTATCCGACGCAGCACAGAGTCGCCGTCGTACGCTGGAGAGATGCGTCTCACCGTGCGTCCAGATCGACTCGTTGCAGGCGGCGAGGCCATGGCGCGCGACGACGATGGGCGGGTCGTGTTTATCCGGGGTGCATTGCCCGGCGAGTTGGTCGAGGTCGAATTGTCGTCTGCCAAGAAAGACTTCGCCAAGGGCACCGTTGCCGAAGTCATTGAGCCCTCTGATGACCGCATCGATCCACAGTGTTATCACCGCCGTATGGGATGTGGAGGGTGCGGTTGGATGCATATCGACCCGTATGCGCAGCTCGAAGCAAAGACCGAAATCGTCCGCGAATCGCTGCGCCGTATCGGCCGGATCGATCCCGACGTTGTCGATGGCATCGTCGACATGGGTGCTGCAGGCGATCCGTTCCGCTATCGCACGACGATTCGTGTCGTCGGTGGGCCCGACGGCGGGCTTGGTTTCCGCGAGGAAGGCTCCGACACCGTGGTGTCGGTGAACAGCTGTGAAGTCGCCGTCCAGCAACTGTCCGACCTGCTACCGCTGTTGACTATCAAGCCTGGTGTTGAAGTAACACTGCGCGCTTCGGTCGATACCGGAGGAATCACTGCCCGATGGGCGAAGCCGAAAGGCAAAGCTGGAACAGGCCTGGTCAGCGGCATTCCTGAGGACGTCCACATCGGTGACCGCGGGTTCTTGACCGAGGTTGTCGATGGCGTCACTCTGCGAGTTTCGGCTGGCTCGTTCTTTCAGTCAGGCGTCGGCGCCGCCGAGATCCTCGTTGATGCAGTTCGCCGAGCAGCTCCGGAAGCCGCAACAGCACAACACGCGGTCGACGCGTACGGCGGCGTAGGCCTCTTCGCTGCCACGGTGTTGGCCGATGCTGCCAAGGTCACGGTGCTCGAGCAGTCGAAATCGTCGTGCTTCGACGCCGAACACAACCTGGCGGGGCG
>JBNMOS010000139.1:0-9310 GCA_051275435.1 Ilumatobacter sp. | reverse complement strand
ACCGACGTTTTGGTGAACAACGCCGGCTGGGACCTCTTCGCTCCCTTTCTCGAAACGAAGCCCGACGACTGGGCCCGCCTGATCGACATCAACCTCGTGGGTGCACTCAACATGCATCATGCGGTACTGCCGGGGATGGTCGAGCGAGGAAGTGGCCGAATCGTCAACATCGCATCCGATGCCGCCCGCGTCGGTTCGTCAGGCGAGTCGGTTTACGCCGCGTGCAAGGCAGGCATCGTGGCCTTTTCCAAGACGCTCGCCCGCGAGCATTCGCGTCACGGAATCACCTTCAACGTCGTCTGCCCCGGGCCCACCGACACGGCACTACTCGCGAGCGTCACCGACGCGGCGCCCAACCCTGAAAAGCTACGTGAGGCGTTCCGTCGCTCCATCCCGATGGGCCGGATCGCCCAACCTGAGGACCTGATCGGCGCGGTCCTGTTCTTCGGCAGCGACGATGCCGCATTTGTCACCGGTCAGGTGCTGAGTGTCTCCGGCGGCCTCACCATGGCTGGCTAGCAGCCGTTCGAACACCCCAGAGCACCCGTCAACTCAACCAGTAGGAGCGTTCCCATGGAATACACCGACATCACGGTCAACAAGCGTGACCATGTTGCGTACATCACCATCAATCGGCCGAAGGTCATGAATGCCTTTCGTGGTCAGACCTGCGAGGAACTCATTCATGCCTTCGGACACGTTGGCTACGACTCCAATGTCGGTGTCATCGTCTTCGCCGGCGCAGGCGACCGGGCGTTCTGTACCGGCGGCGACCAGTCGGTTCACGAAGGCCAGCAGTACGACGGTCGCGGCACAGTCGGCATGCCGGTCGAAGAGATGCATGCCGCGATTCGCGACGTTCCGGTTCCCGTGATCGCCAAGGTGCAGGGCTACGCGATCGGCGGCGGCAACGTGCTCGCGACCATCTGCGATCTAACACTCTGTGGTGAGTCGGCGACCTTCGGACAAGTCGGCCCGTCCATGGGTTCAGTCGACGCCGGGTACGGCACCACGTTCCTCGCTCGCGTCGTTGGCGAGAAGAAAGCTCGGGAAATCTGGTACCTCTGCCGCCGTTATTCCGGACGGCAAGCCGAAGAAATGGGGCTTGCCAACATCTGCGTGCCCGATGACGAACTCGACGCCACTGTTGAGGAGTGGGCGAACGAGATCTGCGAGAAGAGTCCCACAGCGATTGCGATCGCGAAGCGCTCGTTCAACATGGACACGGCTCATCAGTCAGGAATCGCAGGAATGGGCATGTACGCAACCAACCTCTACTACGGCACTGCCGAGTCTCAGGAAGGTGTCAACGCGTTCAAAGAGAAGCGCAAGCCGAATTTCCGCCAGTTCGTGAACTAACCCTTCGCACTCGGGTTGCTCGGGAAGGTGTTCAACCAAGACCTGGCCAACATGGCAAAAGGGCAGCGCTGCCTCGAGTCATCGAAGAAGAGCGCAACCACTTGTGATTGAGCTCGGATCCGGCGCCGGGTTGCCCGACAGCGCGGCGAACACATCGGCGGTCAGTTCGGCACCAAGCGGGTCGGCGGCGATCGCCTCCACCTCGCCATAGACAACGAGGTGAGTACGACCGTCGGGCACCGTCAGGCTCACCTTCGGCTGGCGGAGCGCGTTCTTCCACTTCGCCGTGAACGCCTTTGCCGACATCACCAGCCGCCCCTCGTCGTCAACGGCGTACCCCACCATTAATTGTTGCGGCGACCCGTCGGCGCGGCCCGTGGCGAGTACTGCCCAGACGTGCGCCCGAAGAAAGTCCAGGCGCTGATGATCCCAGTCGAATTTCATTCTTTCGCCTTCTTCCAACGCCCGATGGGCACATCCAGCTGTTCGATCAATGCTGCACTGGCAGCGGTGAGGGCGTCGGCCCCGACCGCAACCGCGGCGACGTAGCGGTCTGGCCGCACGATCGCGGCACCGCCTTCGGGCACCGCGAACGGAACCGTCCCGGCGGGCACAGTGATGACCGTCGCAAGGCCACCCCACATTGCCTCGGCGAGCATTGCCAGCTCGCCGCTGTCGGTGACCACGCCGAACCCGGCACCGATCAACTCGTCGAGGGGTCGACCATCAACAACGGGTTGGGGCAGTTGCCGCCCGACTGCGGGGTGGTCGCCGAAACGCACCCCGTGATCGAGCGTGGGGAACGGGCGTCCGCCTCCGTACGCAGCGTCGAGCCCGGTGGCGCTCTTCGCTCGGCCCGACAACTCGTCGATCAGTCGGCCTGTGTCGACAGCATGGGCGACGACACCCGCCGCGTGCGGTAGCCGCTCAGTGCCGTAGGTGTCGAGGAGACGGTCGCCAGCAACACCAGTCGCGACCAATTCGAGCTTCCACGCAAGGTTCGCAGCGTCGCGTATCCCCGAACACAAACCCTGCCCAAGGAACGGTGGCATCTGGTGCGCGGCGTCGCCAGCGAGGAAGACACGTTCGTGGCGCATGGAGTCAGCGACCGTGGCGTGGAAGCGATACACCACGGCGCGCACCAACTCAGCGTCGTCGGGCCCTATCCAGGGTTCAAGGAGCTGCCACACCCGTTTCGGCTCGGTCATCTCGTTGCGGGTCTCCCCTGCCTGCAGCTGAAACTCCCAACGTCGGTACGGGCCGTGACCGGTCACATAGGTGGTCGGCCGATCCGGATTGCAGATCTGCTGGACGAGGCGCGACAGCGACGCCAATGGGCGGCGGAGTCGGGCGTCGAGCACGAGCCAGTCCTGATCGAACCCCTGGTCGACGAAAGAGATGCCGAGCGACTTGCGGATCGGGCTCGAAGCACCATCGGCGGCGACGAGCCAACGACTCGATTGGTCGCCGCTCGTGGTTGTAGCAGTGACCGACGCGTCGTCCTGCGACACGCCCATCACCTCCACCCCGAGCCGCAGGTCGACACCTGCGTCGACGGCGGCGGCGCGTAACAATGCCTCCAACTCCGGCTGGTAGTAGGTCACCGACGGAGCGTGCCCAAGCGGGTAGTCGCCATCAGCTGGCAGGTCGACACCGATGATGCGTTGACCAGCGGTGTCGACGAACTCGGCGCCGGCCAACGGCGTCGTGATCTCGCTCAGCCCCTCGGCGAGCCCGATGCCTTGGAACACTCGCTGGATCTCGTCGTCCATCACGATCGCACGCGGCAGGTCGTACACCTCGGTGCCAAGTTCGAGCACCCGAACATCGAAGCCACGATGAGCGAGAAGGAGCGCCGTGGTCACGCCGACCGGCCCACCACCCACGACTGTTACGTCGACACTCATCGCGTGACGCCGTCCTGGCCGAGAAACAGCGCCACGAGCGCATCCGCTTGTCGCTCGATGAACAAAGGATCGAGCGTGTCGTGGCCGAGGAGGAGGGCTTCAGGCGCGTTGACGTACGGCAGCGACGCCGCACCGACGAGCGAGTAGTAGAGGACCGTCTCGTCGATGTCGGCGACCAATCCCTGCAAACGCAACGCTCGCCACGCGCCCGTCAATGCCTCGAACCGCGGCCGGGTGTGGCGTTCGACGATCCACCTCAACCGGTCGGACACAACGGTGGCCTCGTGCACCATGATGCGGTTCAGTTCTGGCAGTTCGGCAGCAGCGTGCACGAACCCACGGACCTGCTGCGCGAATGATGACCGCTCGTCGGTCGCCGGTGGACTCGCCTCGACCCGCCGCCGAACCACATCGTCGAGACGTTCGAAGAGATGGTCGACCGCCGCTTGCCACAGCGCCTCCTTCGACGAGAAGTGATAATTAATCTGCGGCTGCTGGGTCTCGGCTGCGGTCGCTATCGCCCTCGTCGACGTTGCTTCAAAGCCGTGCGCGGCGAACTCGCGGAGTGCAGCCTCAAGCAGTTTGAGACGCGTGACCTCCGATCGCGCCTGGCGGCGGCGCGGCGCGATGGTGGCGTCGATGGGTTCTGAGGACACCTTGACATTCTCTATCACTTGATTTAATTTGTCCAGTCATGGCGCTCCACCGACTCACATCCATCACCCTGGGAGTCCCCGACACCGGCGCGTCGGCAACGTTCTTCGAGCAATTCGGACTCACCTCCAATGACCTGGCCAACGACCTGGCCATCTCCAGCCTCTCCACCACCCGCCTCTCGACACGCGATGGCGGCGAACAGGTCGAGCTCGTCGAGGCACCCACCCGCCAGCTGCATCGCCTCGGCGTCGGGGCTGAACACGCCGACGACCTCGCCCGCATCGCCGCCCGCGCCGAGCGCTCGGCGACGACTGAGATCGTCAAGTCGTCACCTGACCGGCTGGCGCTGTGCGAACCGGTCACCGGGCTACTCGTCGAGGTGACCGTCGCCGATGCCTATGCGGCAGGACCGTCGACGCATACGTTCAATCGCCCCGGGACCGAACCCGAGCGCATCAACAGGCCCGCCGAGAGCGTCCTCACCGACGAACCGGTGCGCCCGTCCAACCTGACCCACGTCGTCTACAGCACCCCAGACCAACCTGCCACGCTTGCGTTCTTCACCGACGTGATCGGCTTCGAGATCAGCGATCAGGTGCCAGGCATCATTGCGTTCACCCGCTGCGGGAACGTCCACCACAACCTGGCGATCCAGGCCGGCCCCGTTGCCTACCCCCACCACATCGCATTCGAGGTCGACGACATCGACGACGTCGTACGCGGCGGCCAGCACATGGTCGGCATCGACCCAGCCCGACACATGTGGGGAGTCGGCCGCCACGCAATCGGCTCGAATTGGTACTGGTACCTACGCGAGCCGGGCGGCACGTTCGTCGAGTACACCGCCGACATCGACCGCATCTCCGCCCAGGACCTGTACCGCCCGAAGGACTGGAAGGGCCACGAGTACCTCTACTCGTTTGGGCCTCCCCCTCCGCCCGAATTCCTCGAGCCCGCCGACCTGGCGGAGCTCATTGCTGCCGCCACCTGACGGTTCCAACCACGAAAGGCTGACATTCACATGGGATTCCGACTCGCCAACGTCGACGGGCGCGCCGCGCTCGTCCACGGTGATCGCTACACCGACCTCGCTACGCAGTCCCAGGGAGCGCTCAGCCCGGACCTGATGCAGGCGCTCGAACGGCCAGACCTCCTGAACGAACTCTCCGCGCAACTCGACGATGCGTCGGCGACCGGGCTGCTGGCCGACGTGACACTCGGACCCCCGGTCCCGCGTCCCCAAAAAATCTTCGGGATCGGGCTCAACTACGCCACCCATGTGGCCGAGAGCGGCATGGAGACGCCAAGTAACCCAGTCGTGTTTACGAAGTTCCCGTCGTGCCTGACCGGACCAACCGGCGACGTCGAAATCCGTAGCGGTGGATGCGACTACGAAGTCGAACTGGTCGTGGTGATCGGGCGAGGCGGCCGCGACATCTCACCCGACGATGCCTGGGCTCACGTGGTCGGCGTCACTGTCGGTCAGGACATCTCCGACCGCCCTGTGCAGTTCGCGGCAAAGCCACCCCACTTCGACCTCGCCAAGTCGTTCGACACGTTCGGCCCGCTCGGCCCGGTCGTCGTGTCGACCGATCAACTCGTCGAGCGCGACGCGCTACACCTCACCTGCGAGATCAACGGCGAAACCCGCCAAGACGGCACGACCGCCGATCTGATCTTCGATGTGCCGACGCTCATCAGCTACCTCTCCTCGATCACCACACTGACCACCGGCGACCTCATCTTCACGGGAACACCCGACGGCGTCGGCGCGGCCCAGGGCAAGTTCCTCGCCGACGGCGACATCATCACCACCACGATCGACGGCATCGGCACGATGACCAATCGCGTCGTGCGCACATCCGACCCTCGCCCGATCGGCGGCTGAGATGAGCCAACCGGAGCTGGCCACGGCCGGTCGCCCCAACGTGCTGTTCATCATCTGCGACCAGTTGCGCGCCGACCACCTCGGCTACGCCGGAAACCCTGTCGTCCAGACGCCACACATCGACGCGCTCGCCGCCGGTGGCACTGTGTTCGATCAAGCACGCGTCAACAACCCAGTGTGCATGCCAAATCGCTCGACGATCATGACCGGCCGGATGCCGTCGGCCCACGGAGTGATCTTCAACGATCGGTCGCTGGAGCTGAACACCAACACCTTCGTCGCCCAACTGCGCGACGCTGGCTGGCGCACTGCACTGATCGGCAAATCGCACCTCCAGCACGGCGAAAGCCGTAACGCCGTCAACGACTTCGGCAAGGCCGCCGGTCGGACCTCACCGTTCGCGGAGGGTTGGGACACGATCGAACACGACGAGCGGTACGAAAACGGCGGGACCGTCGCCCCCGACGATTTCTACGGCTTCGGTGAGATCCAACTCACCGTCGGCCACGGCGCCCAGGTCGGCGCCCACCATTACCAATGGGCACGCGAGCAGGGCATCTCCCACGAAGTGCTGCGTGCCGGCCTCGACCCCGACTACGAAGGTGTCACTCGGCGCCCCGAATGGTGGCAGCTCCACCCGGCGCCGTACCCCGAAGAAATCCACTCCACCAACTACGTCACCGAGCGCACGATCGATTTCATCGAGCGTTCCGACCCCGGCGACGACCCCTGGATGGCCTGGTGCTCGTTCCCCGATCCGCACCATCCAATGGCACCACCTGAGCCGTGGTTCACGCGGCACGACCCGAAGGACATCGAACTCCCGTCGACGTTCCACGACCCGGGCGATGACTGGGCTCCACACCTGCATCTACTCCGCTCGCTCGACCCAGGTCGCAAACAGTGGGTGTCGCCGTTCGGCCCGAGCCCCGAACTCACTCGCGCCGCCACCGCGGCCACCTACGGGATGATCGAGTACATCGACGCCGGCATCGGCCGGATCCTTGCAACGCTCGACCGGCTCGATGCCACCGAGGACACGATCATCGTGTTCACCAGCGACCACGGCGACATGATGGGCGACCACGGCCTGATGCTGAAGTTGATCATGCATTTCGAGGGGTGCCTGCGCGTGCCGCTCATCATCAATGCACCCGGCCGCCAACCGGCTCGCACCTCGTCACTCGCAGCGAGCATCGACCTGCCCCACACACTGCTCGATCTCTGTGGTGTCGCCGAGTATCAAGGCATGCAGGGCAACAGCTTGACGCCGATCCTCGACGATCCATCGGCACACGTACGTGATGCCATCTTCGTCGAAGACGACTTCCCGACCTCAGAGACAGGTGCGCCGTTTCCTCTCAAGACCCGCACTGCGGTGACCGCCACGCATCGGTACAGCCGCGACAGCAACGGCCACGAAACGCTCTACGACCTCGAGCACGACCCCGACGAACTCATCAACCTCGCCGTCGCCAACCGCGATCCCGCTGCACGCGTCGCTGCCCTCGATGTGCTGTGCGAGCAGATGCTGCACGCCGACGATGTCACGCGAATGGAACCCGTTTCGCTATGACCGACCCTGTAGCCACGAACGTGCGACATCACGACGGCGACATCGAGACCTTGTGGACGGGCGCCACAGTCACCCACCGATTTGTCGAGGCCTGCGGGCTGCGCTGGCATGCTGCGACGGCCGGTGATCCGACGAACCCGGATGTCGTGCTGTTCCTGCATGGTTTCCCGGAGAGTTGGTTCGCGTGGCATCACCAACTCGACGCGCTCGCCGACCGCTTCTTCTGCGTGGCGTTGGACCTGAAAGGACACGGCCAGTCCGACACGCGGCTCGACTCGGATTACGACTACGCCGCGCAGGCTCGCGAACTCCCCGCCGTTCTCGACGCATTCGGCATCAGCCGGTGCTACGTGGCTGCGCACGACCGCGGCGCAGTGATCGCCGATCACCTCTGCGCTGTCGATGGTATGGCCGATCGCATCCGCCGGTATGTGCGCATGCAGCAGTCGGGAAACCAGCCACACTCCGAGCCCCGACCACCGCACGACCTGTTCCACAGCGACCTCGGCGCACAACTCATTAGCGACGGCACGATCCCGAAAATGGCCTACGGCGCCGAGCCGACTCCCGACGGGCACTCACTCGTCGCGACGCCGATCGATCCGCGCGACATCAACGCCATCCTCGATGATGTGACAGCGCCCGGGGTGGGCGCGTCGATGTCTGCGAGCTTCGTGTCGGCTGGCTTCGATCGTGAACTGGACGACCGGATGAACCGGCTGTTTCCTGCGATGACGATGCCCGTGCTGTTCTTGCAAGGTGCGCTCGACCCCGGTCAGCAGCCGTCCGAGTACGACACCGTCACTGACGAGGTGGCGAACGGCCGCCTCCAGTTCGTCGAGGGTGGCCACTTCTTCCACCTTGAGGTCCCCGACGTTGCGTCTGGCGCGATTCGAGCGTTTCTCACCCGTGACGACCTCTCCAGCTGATCGAGCAGAAGTTCAACAATCAGCTTCACAGGTAAGCGCTGATGACCTCCCGATTCAGTGAGCACCTTCTGCCGGAGCGCTCGCCTGATCGTCGCCGACCGGATGCTCGATGATGATGAACCGGACGACCGGTGACGCGAGCATCAAACAGTCGGCGAGTCCATCGGGGGTGGGTGCACCGACAAACCGCAGCCCATCATTTTGACTCGCGGCGGATGTTCTGCCATTATTCGGTCGATCGACCGAATGGCGGAGTTATGACATCAGAAGCACTGAAGCAATCAACGGCCCAGCGGATTCTCGTCGCTGCACGCAGCGCACTGCTCGAATCCGGATTCGCCGCTATGTCGACGCGCAAAGTGGCCGAACGCGCCGGGGTGCCGCTGTCGCAGATCCACTACCACTTCGGCTCGAAAGAGCAGCTCATCTTGACGATGCTGCAGCGGCAGAACGATTCGCTGGTGCAGCGCCAGGCCGACATGTTCGCGCTCGACATTCCGCTGTCCGAACGATGGATCCGCGCCTGCGACTACCTCGACGAGGACCTCGAGTCCGGGTACGTTCGAGTGCTGCAGGAGATGATGGCTGCGGGTTGGAGTTCCGCCGACATCCGGCAGGCGGTCAATCGCACCCACGACGCATGGACCGCCGTACTCATTGACGTTGCAGAGCGCGCACAAGCGGCCGGAGCGAACCTCGGGCCGTTCACACCACACGAGATCGTGGCGCTCGTGGCGAGCGCCTTCCTCGGAGCGGAGTCGATGCTCCTCCTCGGACGTGAAAGCAACTCGTTTCCCATCCGTGCCGCACTGCGTCGCATCGGTGAAGCAATCGCCGCCATCGAGCCACCAACATCGGAGTCGTCATTATGAGGGCAGCCACCCCAGTAGTTCACGGAACGGTCCTGAGCGATGGAGCCAACATCGCCTACGAGGTGTACGGACCGCCAGACGCGCCCACCGTGCTGCTCACCCAGACCTGGCAGATCGTCCAC
>JBNMOS010000138.1:0-9462 GCA_051275435.1 Ilumatobacter sp. | reverse complement strand
GCCTCCTGCTGCGCCCGAAGGTCGTCGAAGTTGCCGATCGATGGGATCGGCTGCGCAAAGTCTGCGTCGACCTCGGGGACATCCTTCTCGCGGACCACAGGCTTCGCCCCGGCCGGCCGGGCATCGTCAAGCGTTCGGCGCTTCTGCGCTGGATCTTGATGAAGCCACGATCGATCTGCCATCCGCTCGAGCGGGGCAAGGAGTTCCGGATCGGGCTTCGTCTGACGAACGATCCATGCACCGATGAAGATCAAGGTCACACCGATTGCCGCAAGTGCGAGCACGACTGCGTAGACCGTGCGCGTCGAGGACATATCACCGACGGCCAGTTGCCGCGCACCGTCGCTCGCCAGGGCGCTCACCAATTCATTGTTCACCGGGCAAGAGTGTGCCAGCTCCAGCCATCGACCGCGCGGTCAATGCTGATGAACGGGGCACCACACAGCCGTCCGACCACCGACTTTGGACCGTTTGAGCGCTGCGCCATCACGCTCGCACGGACCGGCGGCTGAACGCACCTCCGGAGAGAGCATCCCCGTTGTACTCCCGCCTCGGCGCAACATTATTGGCATCCGCCGACGAATCGCTGTCACGAGCGCCGCTCGTTCGAAGTGGGTCAAGCTGTTTGCAGGTCGCTGCGGAGCGATACCCGACCACCACAAGACCTCATCGGCACACAGGTTGCCAAGGCCGGCGATCGCTGATTGGTCCAACAGCAACGACTTGATGGATGACCTTCGATTCGCCGTTGCCTTCTGCATGGTCGCTCGATCGATCGCGAAAAAGTCAACGCCAAGGTGCGTCAGATCGGGATCAATCGAGACCTTGCCGAGGCGGCGCGGGTCGTTGAGCCGCAGCGCGGGCGTGTCTGAGGTGCTCGCTGCATCGACCCAGACCCGGAGGCGATCCCATTCGGCGAGGTCGCGACCCGATGCATACTCGAGTTGCTCGATCGGAGCGGCACCATGGACCTCGACGCGGCCGGTCATGCCAAAGTGCAAGCCAATGGTCGGGCCGTCGGTCACAATCAGGACGACCTTGCCAAGCCGGTCGATCCGACCGATGACAGATCCTGGAAGCATCGCCGGCATGCCGGGATCGGCCGATCGTTGGTCGACCCACACGTGGGTGATCGTCGACCCCACCAACCCTTCGAGAGAACGCCTCCAAATCTCCGCTTCAAGGCCCTCAGGCATGACTCCCCTGCCGCAACCTGAACACGTCGCCAGGTCGCCATGCACCTCTCGTAGGCAGTTGCGTGCGGCTGGTCATACCGATCCGAACGTACTCGCCCAGAGCCAGACGGGGCCGCCCTCAGCGTCGGCGACTGCATCAAGAACCCGATTTCGACTTCTCTGTATGTCAAACTCTAGAGACGTGCATGTTCGCTGTGGGCGACAGCTACGTGAAAAAGCAATCAGGCACCGACGACAGAAAAGAAGGGGCTCTCGTGATATTCAAAAGTTCCGATATACGGTCAACGCTCCCTCCGGATGCGTCCGTTTTTAATATAGCCGATGAAGCCGATGATCTGACAACTGATTGTCTGCTCATTCCCCATGAGATCAGGCGCTCAAACTTTGGTGAACACGGCGTCTACGCAACGGAATCAATTGTCGCGGGCACCCACACCGTGGTCTTCGGTGGGTTCGTCACCCCAGGACCCAAGTTTCGGCAACTCCCTGAATACCGCCAGCGTCATTCGCTGCAGATCGGCGAGGACCTTTTCCTCGCCTGCGGACAAACGCTCAATGACGGCGACTTCATCAACCATTCTTGCGAGCCCAATCTTGGCTTCGTCAGCGAAATTATCCTCGCCGCCATCAGGCACATCGAGCCAGGCGAGGAATTGACCTTCGACTACGCCACCTGCGACTCATTGCCCTATGACGAGTTCGAGTGCGAGTGCGCCAGCCCCACCTGCCGAGTCAAGGTGACTGGTGAGGATTGGATGTCGCCTGATATCCAGCGGATCCGGGCCGGCCAGTTCTCGCCATACCTCCAACGCCGGATCGACGCCCTCCGCTAAACGCTTAGTCGGTGAGTCGGCCCAACACGGGCTGGGCCTGACGCATGCGCTGCTCATAGCCAGTCTCGTACGGCAAAAAACCGTTACGGTCGGGAAAGAGTAATTGCACCATCTGGAATGAGGCGCCCCTGAACCACGACGCCGCCGTCGTGAAAAAGCCTGCGTACTCTTTGACATCAATCGGGGCGAAACAGCAACGCAGTTCGTTATCGAGCAAGCCGACCAGTTCAATGCCTAACGGAATCTCGGTCCCGCCCCGGCAAGCATCAGCCACCAGCGTCACGAGTCCGTTGGCTGCGACAGGCGTCAGGCCGAAAACGGCGACATCAGGAAAGCCGACCGCCTCGGGCATTCCGATCGAGTATGCGTAGGCAGGAGTCGGCGGGTCGCTGTCCGGATTGGCAACGACGGGTTCGAGCGCCCAGCCGTTGGTCTCGATCATCCACTCGATCTTCTCGGCGTGGGGAATGTGAAAGTCAGGAAGCTCCATGAGTGCACCCGATCAGATCAGATCGAGGGCGCCGGTGTCCAACGCATGTTGTAGATGGCGCGTCGCCATCGCCGCGAACATCGATTCACTTCGTTCACTCCCCCCGACGATCTGAGAAGCAACGACCGCCATCACCACCCCACCGAATGATTCGCGGCAGTACTGCGTCCACAACCATGACGAATCGACGTCGACGCTGCGCGCTGCGAGCGCTAGCGCATACCGGTCGAGCAACGACCGCTCAGAGACAGCGCGTTCGTCGGACAGCAGGCCCGCGCCCAAGAAATAGGCAAGGTCGGCAATCGGCGGCCCGTGGCCGGGTGTCTGCCAATCGACTGCTGTGACAGGCGGGCCACCTGCGGGTGTGGCAAAGAGAAGGTTGTCGAGCCGATAGTCACCATGAGTGATGGCGAGTGGGCCTTCCCGATCGCCCATCCAGTCGAGAATCCGCGGCCCGAACGCGTGGCTGAGATCGACCTGCTCGGTACTGAGGTGCTTGGCGTACGTCTCTAAGAACGGCCCGTGAAACATCGACCACAACGCGGCCACACCGGTGACATCCTCAGTCGAGGTACGTCTCCCAAGCCAGTCGATGTCGTGCAGCGTCGGATCGTCCCAACGGGGAGCATGCAGCAGCGCAAGTTCTTCAACAGCAGCTGCGGCCCGCTCGATGGAACACCCGGTGACCTGATCCCCTTGCTCGGCTGGCGCCATGTCTTCAAGGACGAGGACAAAATCGCCGGTCGACGAGTCCCATTCGCCGAAGTGACAGTCGGGCACCCGGATGTCGACGGTGTCAGCGACTTGGAGGTAGAACTTCACTTCTCGCTCGTAATTCCGCAGAGCGATGCCTGTGGCCCGACTGGTCTCATCGATTGACGGCAGCTTGATCACGACCGAGTCGGGCAGTTCTGGCGCCGCGTCGAGCAGGCGTACCCGGAGGTTCAGGCCAACCAGGCCATCACCAATTCGGGTCGATTCGATCGCGCCGACCTCGCCACCCAATATTTCGGAAAGTCGAGCAGCAGTAATGTCGTCGGGGCCCACCGAGCGGACAGTAACAAAGCACCGATACCGTCACACAGTGATGGCTCCCACGTCAGACGGCCCCTCGCCGCTCTCCCGGTTCCGCTTCCTCTTCCGCCCCAAGTGGATTGCTTTCCACGCCTTGGTATTCGCGGCTGTCGTCACCATGGTCAACCTCGGCATATGGCAGCTCCAACGGCTCGACGAACGACGCATCAATAACGCCGACTTCGTTGCCCAAATCGAACAGGCGCCAGTCTCGCTCGCCAGCGTGCTCGACGACCTCCGGGTCAATCCCGAGGCCTACGTGAATCGAAGGGTGCAAACCACCGGCACGTACGCCCCCGAACAGATTGCCCTTTTCAATCGTTCCCAAGGTGGCGGAGCCGTCGACAACGTGCTCACCCGACTCGAGACACCAGACGGCGCCCTGCTCCTGGTCAACCGTGGCGCTATCCCAGTTCAGGCGACCCCACCGACACCGTTCCCAGGAGAAGTTGAGATCGAAGGACGCCTCAGGCTCTCAGAGTCACGCGAGCGTGGCGGTTTGAGCGATGCTGAACAAAGCGTGATCACCGAGCTGCGGCGGGTCAACATCGAGCAGATCGCTGCCGAGTCTCCGGGCAGTGACTACATCCCGATGTACGTCGAACTACTGAGAAGTTCGCCAGCAGTCGGGCCTGGCGATCCGCAACTCCTCGACCCACCAGAGCTGAGCGAAGGCAACCATCTGTCGTACGCGTTTCAATGGTTCATCTTCGCGTTCTGCGTCGCCGTCGGCTGGGTACTCGCAGTGCGCCGGTCGCTCACGACGGCCGCAGCAGCCGAGCAAACGCCATCGGGTTCCCCACCATCAGGCGACGCCGAGTCGACCATGGCGCCTGCCTGAACAAACGTGCCATCACGGCACTCAGTTCGGCCGGTGGCGTTCCGGATCGCATGTACTTCGGCCACACCTCGGCTGGCAGGTCGAAAAACTCTCCAAAGAACTGCCGCGTCTGATCAGCATCGAGCCGAGTGAGTATGTCGAGGCCGTAGTCGTGAAGCGTCCGTGTACGTCGATGCGCTACGGGCCACACCGCATTCCAGACAGGAAGTGGGTCGGCCACCTCGTTGGGCGATGACGTCGCCATGACGGCTCGGATCGCCGCTGCAACGGGCGTGGCCATCGACATTGCATGGACCACCGAGTACCCCGAGGTTGGGTTCACGTAACCAGCAGCCGCACCGAATGCGACGATCGGCTGATCCCTCCGGGGCCGGGCGCCGCCCATCGGGATACGCACCGACTCGGTACGCACCGCCGAACTCAGCAGCGCGTCGGGGTCGGTGCCGAGGCGCGCGGCCAGGCGCGGCACGAGCTCCAGCGGATCGATCGCCGGGCGAGCCGCCAGCACGGTCTCCTCCACCAACCAGCCGTCAGCGACAGGCAGGCTGTATGCGAACGTGCTGTATTCAGCAGCGATTCCGGCCCCAAGCCGCTCACCCGGCGATCGGAAGTCCATGACGGTCGGCTGGCCGAGATCGCCAGCCGGCGGCTCGCTGAGCACGACGCCGAACGCTGTCTGCCATGCTGGCAACGACGATCCGTTGACTCGGTCAGCGAATACTGCGGGCCAACCGGCTGCATCGATGACCAGTCGACAACCGACCAGCTCACCAGAATCGATTTCGACGGTGTGCCGGCTGCGTGCGGTGTGCACGTGTGCGACACGACCGGACCGGTGGGTGCCGCCATCGCGCAGCACACGACGAAGCGCGACGTTGTCGAGCATTCCGTAGGCCCGACCGAGGTCGTGCCGACGGTTGCTCCATGCAACGACATCGAACGGACCGGCACCGAGCACTTCGTGACCTGCGAGCAGGTCGACGGCGTCGAGATCATCGATCCACGTTCCGTACGGATTGCCCCACTCGGCATCGTCGCCGATCAACAACGTGTCGACACCAGCTGCCATGCAGGCCAGTGCGAGGGCGCTCCCAGCCGGGCCGTCGCCAATGACGACAACATCGAAGAACGTGTCGTCGTGCGTCGCCGAGGTCGTCATCGCTGCCTCATGTGTGTGCGGCGCCACCGGCTTCGAGTTCGGCCATCCGGCGGAACTGCTCGACCACGTCCGGGGTTGAGTGGTTCGGATCGAGGGAACGGTAGACGGTGTCGACGTTGACCGCGATGCGGCCGAACTCGCCCCACTCGCTGAAGCGCTCATCGGCTGCGAGCGCTCGCCCGATGTCGCGTGCTGCGTCGAAGGCATCGATGCCTGCTGCGTATCGGCCGGACGCCTCGACGTCGACAAAGGAGAGATACTCACGAACCTCACGCACGCCGCTCTTGTCGGTGAGTGGACCGTGACCGGGGACGACCGTGGTGATGTCCATGTCAAGCATCAGATCGCACGCTGCAACCCAGTTACTCAAGGGGCCCGCCCAGACAATCGGGGTGCCGCCGATGAAAAGAATGTCGCCCGTGTAGACGGTTGCCGCGTCGGGAACGTGCACGATCGCGTCACCATCGGTGTGCGCCGGGCCGACTTCGATCAGCTCGACCGACCGACCACCGACGTCGACCGTCCGCCGACCCGTGAACGTGGTGTTGGGCAGTTCGAGTTCGATGTCGTCGAAGTCAAACTCACCGAAAAAGTTGCGGAACAACTCACCGACGTCGCCGGGGGCTTTGTTCAGCGCTGCCAGCATCGACGGCGGCACCTCGGGCATTTCGCGAGCCGTTGCTTCGGTCGCCACTATGTCAACGCCCGACCAACGAGCGCGGACCTCGCTGTTGCCGTAGCAGTGGTCTCCATTGGCATGGGTGTTCACAAGCGAATCGATCGGCGCCACAGCAGTGTGGGTGGCCATCGTGTCGAGCATTGCAGCCGTCAGTTTCGTGTCGAAGAGCGTGTCGACGAGGAGTGACTGGCCGTCGCCGACGACGAGCCCAGCGTTGCTCCATCCCCAGCCACCGTCGGGCTGCAAATAGGCGAAACAGTTGTCACCGAGTTCGTGCAGGCCCTGGCTGTAGGTCATCGAGTCATCATTCCACGCGCACACAGCAGCTCAGCGAGCAAAGTGGTCGGGATGTGCGTGTTGACATCGGGGATCGACGGGAACACCGATGCGTCACACACGTAGAGATCGGCGTGGCCCTTGACAGCGCCGTACTCGTCGACGACTCGACCCATTCCACACGTGCCAGTTGCGTGGACATAGTCGGCGATGTTGACACGAATCCACGCAGCGATCGACGCATCATCGGTCAGGGAGTCGGCCGTCGTTCCGAACCCATCGATGTAGATCTCGTCGACGATCTCAGTGAACGCTTGACGTCGAACGACATCAAGTGCCAGCCGAACACCAGCGACCAGGGCGTCGAGATCGCGTTGATCATCGAGGAGATCGAAGTTGATGACGGGGTCACCGGCGGCATCGATAGTGACCGTGCCGCTCATCCCCGTGGGTGTCATCAGCGCGACCATGAGCAACCCAAACCCCGGCGCCTGAGAACCGAGGTGGTTCATGGGGAGTAGCTGGATGGTGTCGTCGCCGATCCGTTTCTCAAGCAGCGAACCCAGGCACAGCCCGGTGCTGTCGGCTGCACGACCGGCTCGATACTGGAGTGTGAGGGCGACGGACGGATGGTCTTGCAGGCACCGGCCGAGGCCGGGTACCTCGAGACCGGACCTCAGCAGAATCGCCGGGCTGTGAATCGCACCGGCGGCAACGACAACACGATCAGCGGGGATCTCCGTTCCGTCGGTGAGGCGCACGCCGACAGCCCGATTGCCGGCGAAGCGAATGCGATCGACCCGAGAGTCGGGCCGAACATCGAGATTCGGTCGATCAGCAACCGGCCACAGATACGCCTCGGCAGCGGTACACCGGCGTCCGTCGCGGCGGGTGAGTTCAACCGGCCGCGCTTCAGGGCAGGCTGCAAGGAGCGCCCGATCGACCGCGCCGAGTTCGTGTGGCGCAGCGAGCTCGCTCGGGATCTGCACACGGCTGGCGGCGACATCGGCATCGATCCAACCCCACTGAGCGCACAGTGCCGGGTCGATCGTCTTGGCGACCATTGCGTTCACCGCACTCGACCCTCCGACGCCGCGGCCGCGCTGGTATGGCGAAGCCACTCCCCCGCTGGTCCGAGTCGCCATCAGGCCGTCGTGCGCCCGGCCCGGTTCGTCGAGCGCAGCGAGGAAGTTCGGCCCGTCGATCGATGCAGGCACCTCGCGTGGCAATAGCGACGGGCCGTCGTCGAGCACAATGACGTGGCGGGCCGAGTCTGCCGACAGGCGAGCGCCGAGAACGCAGCCAGCCGAGCCAGCGCCGATCACGATCCACTGCTGCATGCCAGTCAGGCCTGATCGGTTGCTTCGTGGGGCTTTGCCTCATTCGTCGCACGAGGCAGGCCGGCCAGGTGAGCTGCGTCGTTGTACCGGACGAGTCGCCAACGCTGATCACGAGCTGCGGAATCCGACGAGAGGACAAATTCAGTCATCGATGCGTTGGTCGTCCAGAGATCAAAGATTCCGGTCGGTGCCGTACGCAGTAACTGTCGGAAGATGGCATCGACGACACCACCATGGCACGACACCACGATGAGCTGGCCGGCTTGTTCGTTGAGCACCTGAGCGAGGGCCGAGCCAACGCGGAGGTGAAACGCTGCGACGGTCTCGCCACCCGGGAAGACCTCAAAGTGCGGGTCGCCACCGAAGTTCGGTGACCCGAACTCGTCGACGTACGCCGCGAACGTCGCACCGTCGAGATCAGGACCAGGGTCGTGCTCGCCAAACCCTGCAATCACGATCGGTTCCGCAGTTCCCATTGCCGGGCCAAAGATGCTCGCCGTCTCCAGGGCCCGAGCGAAGTTGCTGGAAATCAGGACACCACCCTCAAGTTCGCCGGTCGTGCCGAGACGGTCACGAAGGCGGCCTGACTGCTCGCGGCCAAGCTCGGACAGACCACTGCAGGTTCGATACCCACCAATCACACGGTCGACGGTCACTTGTGACTCGCCGTGCCGCACCAAGACGAGCCGGGTTGGTGGAAAGGTGCGCTGATCCTCCATACATCCATCATCGCAGCAGCAACAGCGACTCCACGTCAATTTCGAGTCGGAGTAAGAGTCGGATAGGAGTCGGATAGGACTCGGATGAGAGCCGGACGAGAGTCGGCTCCCTGGGCCGATCCATGATCTACGTCTCAAGGGTGATCCGAACTAAAAGTACAAAATTCCCGGCTGCCGATGGGCCTTCCCTACAGTCGCCAAGGTGGCCCCCCGGCATCGTCTGACCCTCCGTCCAATTGAGTCCGATCCACGTGCGGTAGCCATCGAACGCGGCGCGGCCGACCTCGGTCTTGGTGAGCTTGGTGAGGTGTTCATCGCCGACATCGTCTTCGTTGATGGCGACCTCGAATCCGCTGATCTCGATCAACTCCACAGTGTCCTCGTCGACCCGTTACTCCAGCGCGGCAATTGGGACCTTCCGACCAGCCATGCTGTAGAAATCACACTCCAGCCCGGCGTCACCGACAGTGGGGCCGATGCTGTTCGTCACGCATGCGAGCAACTCGGCATCGACATCGAGGCCGCTGCAACCGGGCGCCGGATCCGCTTCGGCGACCACGTGTCCGACGAACTGGCCGACGAGGTCATCGCCCGACTCGTCGCCAACACGATCATCGAACGATGGACATGGGGCACAATCGAGCCGCTGCATCCGGGCGCTGGCGAAAGCGTCGCTGCGACGATCATCCCGATCCGCGGTGCCGACGAGGGGCGCCTCGCCGCCATCAACACCAGCCGAGCGCTGTACCTCGACCCCGAAGAGATGGTGGCGATTCGCGACCACTTCGAGTCCCTCGATCGTGATCCCACCGACCTTGAGTTGGAGACGCTCGGCCAAACGTGGAGCGAGCACTG
>JBNMOS010000137.1:0-9467 GCA_051275435.1 Ilumatobacter sp. | reverse complement strand
TCGGCCGGCATGGTTCCCGGCCAGGAAATGATCACCGACCCGGTCGTCAGTATCGGCGACCGATGCCTGATCGGCAAGGGCAGTGGCATCGTCGGTCACCTGCGGATCGAGATTGGCAACGACGTCTGGACAGGCCACCACGTCTACATCACCGATCAGAATCACGGGTACGAAGATCTCGATCTCCCGATTTCGATGCAGGTAATGCCCGAACGGCCGGTGTCGATCGGTGACGGTGCTTGGCTCGGCCACGGCAGCATCGTGCTGCCGGGGGCGAACATTGGCAAGCACGTCGTCGTTGGCGCCAACAGCGTCGTTACGGGCCATCTACCAGACAACTGCATCGCGGCCGGCGTCCCGGCACGGGTGATCAAGCAGCTGTAAGAAATCAGAGCACCGAGCCGTGCGGGGGTGCGCAGCTGGGCATCTCGTTGTCGCCAGCGAAGTTCTCGATCCGTTCGGTGATCGGGACGCCGTTGACAGCGGTCTCGGTGAACGGAACGTTTTGTCCGTCGCGCAACCGCTCGGAGTAGGCGTAGCGATCGTCGAGCAACTGGCGCCAGTCGGCGATCCAGGCGGGGACGATGGCCTGGCCCTTCGCGTCGGACGGGGTGACAGCGATGAGGTCGTCGAGCATGCGGCCAATCGTGTCCGTTGACTGGACCACGAGGTCAGCTCGAACATCGAGGCTCGGATCGGCCTGCATTTCGAACGCACGCAGCTCTTCCTTCACCGGGGCGCAGATTCCCTCGGCCCGTTCAGCCCACGCCCGATCTTCGATCTTGTTCACGGAGGTTTTCGACGCGAAGAACAGCGCCCACGCCCAGAACGAAACGAACAGAAGCGCCCCAATCGGGAACAGCACCTTGCCGATAGTCAGGCCTTTCTTGCGCGCCGTCCGTTGAAAATGGCCGTTGTTGTCGATTTGCTCGCCGTGTGTCACCACAAGACAGGACGTTATGGCCGAGTACGGCTGGTAGAAACGCGATGTGCCCGACGTGACTGAGACAAATGCGACGCCTCCCGGCGACAATCGCAGGGAATCAAGCAGCTCGCGCGCCCGCAGGAACTGGCATCTGATCCGTTCGATGCTGTCGCTCCACCCGCGTCCGTTCATGATTGCGTTCAGCGGGGCTGCGGTCTTCGCACTGGCAACGGTGGCTTCAAGTTTCGCGATCCGCTGGGTGATTGACAACGTGATCATTGTTCGATTCGAAGAGGGCAACGTTGCAACAGGTGCGGTGATCACCGGTTTCTCGATGATCATCGGCATCGGGCTGGTGCGTGCTGTCGGCGTCGTGTTCCGCCGAGCGTTCGCCTCAATGGGCATGTGGCGAGTCGCCCAGACCTACACCAACCAGGTGCTCGACAAGCTGGTTACCCAACCGCTCGGGTGGCACCGTCGGCATGCCGACGGCGATCTCGTTGCTCGCGCTGGTGTCGACACCGAAGCAACCGTCAGCGTCATTGCACCGATCCCGTTCGCGTCGAGCACGGTCGTGATGATCTTCGTCTCGACGATCTGGCTGTTCCTCACCGATATCCCACTCGGCCTGCTCGCGATCGTCGTGTTCCCGATCCTGATTGCGACCAACGTCGTCTACGAACGTTCGGTCGCCGTGTATTTCACCGAGGCGCAGGAACGACTCGGAAAGTTCTCCGCCGGAGTCCACGAGAGCTTCGAGGGTATTCAGTTGATCAAGTCGTACGGAGCTGAAGCCCGCGAAACACAACGTCTGACCGACCTGGCAGGCGATGTGCTGACGCCACGGATTACGGCGATCCGGATGCGCAGCTGGTTCGAGGCCCTCCTCGACCTCATCCCCACACTTACGAACATTGCGTTGGTCGTGATCGGTGCCGTTCGGGTGCAGTCCGGCGACGTGACCGTTGGAGAGTTCTCCAGCGTGATCTTCCTCTTCACACTCCTCGTGTTGCCGCTGCGGCTGATCGGGTATGCGCTGTCGGAACTCCCGCGTTCGATGGCGGCATGGACACGCATCCAAGCAGTGGTCTCCGAGCCTGTTGAGGCCGATCCACGCCGAGGGATTGCAGTCGCAGACGCGGGCGTGGGAGTGGCCTTCAACGCAGTCGGTTTCCGTCACGCCGATGCCGACAATCATGCGCTGCACGACGTCACGATGACGCTGCCGTCGGGATCGATCACTGCGGTGGTCGGGCCGACGGGTTCGGGCAAGAGCACGCTCGCTGATCTTGCCGCTGGGCTCGTCGCACCGACATCGGGCCAGATCGAGATCACTGCAGGACAACGTTCGATTGTTTTCCAGGAAGCATTCCTGCTGGCTGGCACGGTGCGCGACAACATTGAGTTCGGTACCGAGTTCAGCGACGAGGCGATTTGGGAGGCACTCCGCATCGCTGCAGCCGATGACTTCGTGCGGGGCCTCGCAGGCCAGCTCGACACGGTGGTCGGCGAACGTGGCGTCAGCCTCAGTGGCGGTCAGCGACAACGTGTGGCGCTTGCCCGAGCACTGGTCCGCCAACCAGCGCTGCTGATCCTCGACGACACCACATCGGCACTCGACCCGGCCACCGAATCCAAGGTGCTCGACAACATGCGAACGGCGCTGGCCTCCACCACCGTCATGCTCGTGGCGTCGCGACCGTCGACCGTTGCGCTCGCTGACGACGTGGTGTTCCTGAGCGCTGGTGAAGTGACCGGCCATGGCACGCACGACGAACTTCTTGCGTCGCACGACGACTATCGCGAACTCGTTGCGGCGTTCGAAACCGACCGGAGCCCGTCGATATGACGATCATCGCGAGTGCTGTCGATCCGGCCGACGAAGCGTCAACGCCTGACGGTGATCCGGTGACCGTAGGACGTGCCTTCGGAACCGGCAACACCGATACGACGATCACGACCATCAAGCGCGGCCTGGAGGCCGCTCCGGTGCTGCGTGACGGCTTAGGCCTGACGTTCTTCCTCGCGGCCATCGGATCGGCCGGACGCATCGTTGTTCCTGTGCTCATCCAGCAGGCGATCGACAATGGCATTGTCGGCCGAGACGACGTGCGCGTCGGCTACGTCGCGCAGCTTGCGGTGATCGCTGCAGTCGCTGTGACGATCGCGGCTTTCGCACTCCGCCAGGCGCAGGTCAGGCTCGGCGAACGCAGCGAACGCGCCCTCTATGACCTGCGATCGAAGCTGATTGGGCACATCAACCAGCTCAGCTTGGCTGACCACAACGAAGAGCGGCGCGGCGGGCTCGTTGCACGAGTTACCTCCGACATCGAGACGCTGGCGCAGTTCTTCCAGTGGGGCGGCATGGCGTGGATGCGCAGCTCGACGCTGATGGTCATCGTCGCCGTTGCGATGCTCGCCTACGACTGGATGCTCGCGCTCATTGCCTTCGCCATCTCGTTGCCGCTGGCGTTCGTGCTGCGCTCGGTTCAGAAGCGCTTGGTTGTCGCGCATGGCCGGGCACGAGAGAGCAACGGCGAGATGCTGGGCGCCATTGCCGAGGTCGTCTCCGGTGCCGGTGCAATTCGGGCCTACGACGCCGGCGACACCTTGGCCGCGGTGGTCGCCGAAGCAACCGAGAAGAAGGCACGAGATCAGATCCGGGCTGCGCTGTACGGAGCATTCTTGTTCCCGTCCGGCGAGATTTTTGCCGTCTTCACGGTGTCGGCAGTAATCGGTGCAGGTATCTGGCGCGGGCCCGAAGGCGGCTTGACCGCTGGAGCGCTCGTCAGTTTCGTGTTCCTCACGTACCGATTCCTTGAACCGATCGCCGAGTTCACCGAGGTGATCGATCAAACCCAGACCGCGGTGGCTGGCTTACATCGAGTGTTGTCCGTACTCGATATGCCGATCACACCGACCGAGCCCGAGCAGCCGGTGACGCTCCCCGCTGGACAGCTCGACATCACGATCAGCCAGGTCGACTACGCCTACCCGACGCGGCTCGGCGAGTCGATCGACGACGATGCGCGCGGTGGGGTGCTCGTGCTACGGGGCATCGACATTGACATTCCTGCCGGGCAGCAAGTCGCCATGGTTGGATCGACCGGTTCGGGCAAGACCACACTCGGACGGCTGATTGCTCGGTTCGCCGATCCGACCGCAGGCGTCATTTCGGTCGGCGGGGTCCCGCTGATCAGCGTCAGCCGGGCAGACCTCCGCAGTCGTCTGGTTGTCGTATCGCAGGAGCCGTTCCTCTTCGACGACACGATCGCCCGCAACGTTGCCTTTGCTCGCGAGGGCGCCACCGAGGCCGACGTGCAACAGATCGTCGACGACCTCGATGTCGCCGACTGGGTCGCCACACTCAGCGACGGGCTCGATACACGCGTCGGTGAGCGCGGGAGTCAGCTCAGTGCTGGCGAACGCCAGCTCGTCGCGCTGCTCCGCGCTGGGCTCGCTGACCCCGACGTACTCATCCTCGACGAGGCGACGTCGAGCGTCGATGCGCTCACAGAGGTCCGAATCGCGCGGGCACTCGATCATCTCGCAGCGTCACGAACGACCATTGCGATCGCCCACCGTCTTTCGACTGCGGCACGCGCTGATCGTGTCCTCGTGCTGGCCGACGGTGTTCTCGTCGAAGACGGCCATCATGACGTTCTCGTCGATGCAGGCGGTGTGTATGCCGGCCTCTACGACGCCTGGGTGGAGTCGACCAGCATCCAGAGCTGATCAGTCGCCAGGATCGACGCCGAACGGCAGCTCGCCCCTGACGCTGCCGATGATGCAGTCGACTTCTTCGAGCGTCACAGAACGGACGGCTTCGAATGAGCGGGTCTGACCCGGCTCGACATCGCTGACGATGACGTTGGCCTGGCGACGCTGATTGTCAGTGCCGGGCCTGACAAATGAGACACGAACCGTAAACGACGCTGTGTCGTCGCTGGCGTTCGTCAGCTCGCCCTTCGCAGTGACGTCGTTCCCGTCGCGTTCGCAGGAGGTGATTGCTGTGTTGTTCGCGGCGGGGTTCTCGAAGCGGTCGATAGCGCCGACCATGACGATCGAGAAGATCAGGCCGCCGACGCAGGCAAGTAGGCCGATGGGCCCGAGGATGAGACCGGCTGTTGCCATGCCGCTACCGACACCGAATTGCGGTCCTGGCGTCTTGGCCCGTCGTCGTGCGCGGAGGCCGAGCACGATTGCCAATATGCCCAAGACAGCAGCCAACGCGAAGATGAACGGCAGCCAGCCGAGACCGATGGCGATAATTCCGAGGACCATCGAGGCGGTGGCGGCACTGTTCTTAGCTTCGGGTTGCGGGGCGTGTTGTGGGCCGGACGCACCGGGCTGTGCGCCGAGCGGATCGACGAAACGATCGCCGTCGGTCGACACGTCGGCAGTCCACGCAATGCCGTTGTGATAGCGAAGCTCGAATCGGGCAGCGGGGTCGGGGTACCAGCCGGCGCGCACGTCGTTCACTCAGCGCAAGCTATCCCGACGAAACCGGCGTGCACGCTGGTGCTGCCGTACAGTCCGACCGCATGGAACTCGTCTTCATCCGTCATGGCCAACCCGAGTGGATGCGCGCCGACCTGAATGTGGAGAATCCTCCGCTGACTGAACTTGGTCATCATCAGGCGAAGCGCATGGCCGAGGTGCTTGCAACCGAGGAGTTTGACGAGGTGCTGGTCTCGCCCCTGCTCCGTGCACGCCAGACCGCGGCGCCCCTCTACGAGGCCCTCGGCCGCGACGAGGTGATCGATGAATGGTTGCAGGAGATCGGTGACCCGAACTGGCACGGCACGCCGTATTCGCTCGCCCAGGAGGCGTACAAAGAGCTGCTCGCCCGACCGTCGCTCGAGCGATGGACCGGCCTCGAAGGCGGCGAGTCCGTGCGTGACTTTGCCGACCGGATCACCGCTGGTGCCAACGGATTCATGGCACGGCACGGTGGCACGCGCGTCGACGGCGAACTGCCCGTCTGGTTGCTCGACAATCCCGATCAGCGGATCGCGATGATTGCTCACGCCGGTACCAACTCGATGGCTCTCGGCCACCTGCTCGGCGTCGAGCCGGTGCCGTGGCAGTGGGAGCGGTTCCAATTGCACCACACGTCGATCACCCGCCTCGAAACGTTCGAACTCGGCGACGGTCATGCGTTCGGCATGAGCGCACTGGGCAACGCCGAACACCTTGCGCTGGACGATCGAACGCGCTGAACATCTACGGTCGTTGTGATGAGCGACCTCACGGCTCCGGCCGAACGCATCGATCCCGATCCCGACCTGTTGAAGATGTTCTCTTTCAATCTGTTCAGTCAGCTGAGCGGCGCGGTGACGGCCGGGATGATTCATCTTGGCGATCGGCTGGGGCTCTTCACCGCGCTGGCAGATGCTGCCGAGCCACTGACCACGCAGGAGTTGGCTGACCGGCTCGAACTCGACGAGCGATGGGTGCGCGAATGGGCCTACAACCAGGCAGCCGCGAAGTTCCTCACTGTCGACAACGCCGACGAGCCCGGTTCCGAGCGGTTCGGCTTGTCACCTGAAGGAGTCGCTGTGCTTGCGTCGCCGAACAGTCCGGCGAGCGGGATGGGAATGTTTCATCGCTTTCCACAAATGATCGGTGCACTCGACGTCATGCCAGAGAGCTTCCGAACAGGCCGGGGTCATGACTACGACAGCCACGGTTGCGAAGGGGCAATCGGCATCGAACGCAGCTTCGAGCCCTGGAACCAGAGCCATCTCATTCCGACAGTGCTGCCGCTCGTTGGTGACGGCGACTTGGTCGAACGGCTTCGCGCTGGCATCACGGTTGCCGACATTGGCTGCGGAGCCGGGGGAGCGGTACTGATGATGGCTGAGGCCTTCCCCAACTCGACATTTGTCGGCTACGACATCAGCCAGCACGCCCTCGATCGGGCCGAGTCGAGGCGCGCCGAGGCCGGTGTGTCGAACGCACGCTTCGTTGATCCGCGCAACGAGCCGCTGCCGGCTGACGCATCGGTCGACTTCATCACCACGTTCGACTGCATCCACGACATGTCGCACCCGACGCAGATGGTCGCGTCGATCAAGGAGGCGATTGCCGACGACGGCACCTGGCTGCTCGTCGACATTAAGGGCCGCGACACGTTCGGCGAAAACATCGAGAAGAACCCGATGGCAGCGCTCATGTACGGCATCAGCGTTCTGTCGTGCATGTCGTCAGCATTGTCGGAGCCCGGAGGTGAAGGCCTTGGCACACTTGGCTTGCCAGAGGGCAAGGCCCGCGAGATGTCGGCAGCAGCCGGGTTCACCGACTTCCGTCGGCTGGATATCGACCACTCCGTCAACGCGTTCTACGAGATTCGCCCGTGAGCCGCCTGTCGACGCTCTCTCGCTCGATCGACGGCAAGGTCGCGATCGTCACGGGCGCCGCGAGCGGCATGGGCCGTGCAACAGCGCACCTGTTTGCCGATGAGGGAGCGCGTGTTGTTGTCGCCGACCTGGGTGCTGATCGTGTTGGTGCCGTTGTCGACGAGATCACCGCAGCACACGGCGCCGACCGTGCGCTTGGCATCGAGTGCGATGTCGCCGATCTCGAACGACTTCGCAGCTTGGTCGAGGCCACGGTGCAGCAATTCGGCCGCCTCGACATCGTCGTCAACAACGCTGGCGTGTCGATGAGCAACTCGGCGTTTCAGGCCGAGGACGAGTTTGAAGCCAATTGGGCAACGACGCTCGACATCAACCTGACAGCACACGCCCGCCTGATCCGACTCGCGCTGCCCTACCTGACCAAGTCGGGTGCGGGGCGCATCGTCAACATCGCTTCGACCGAGTCGATCGTGACAACGGCTGGCCTCGCTGCGTACGCCGCCACCAAGGCTGGTGTTATTGGTTTGACCAAGAGCTTCGCCGTCGAACTCGGCCGCCATGGCATAACCGTCAATTGCGTCTGTCCAGGCCCGATCGATACGGGCATGACCTCCGGTATCGATGCTGAGGCCAAAGAGAAGTATGCCCGCCGCCGAGTGCCGCTTCGTCGTTACGGCAACCCCGAAGAGGTCGCGCACATGACACTCAACCTCTGCATGCCGGCATCAAGCTTCGTCAACGGAACCTCAATTCCGGTCGACGGCGGCATGACTATCCGACACACCTAGGTACGCGCAGGTAAATTCCCAGCACGGCCCGCAGAAATGTGAAATCGTGGAGGCAAGCCATTGCGGGGGCAGTGGCTGTAACCACAGAAATGGGGATTTATCATGTTGCTTTTTCAAAGAATGATGCGAGTCACGGGGGGCGCCGCTGCGGCGGCCTGGGCTGGCGAGGTCACTACCCGCGTGAACAAACACGCGGTGTCCGAGGTCTCGCTCTGGACTGCTGCCTTCGGTGCGCCGGTCGGCACGATTGCGTGGTCGGCAGCGGTGGAGACGCTTGGCCAGATCGACACCCTGAACGCGGCCATGGCCGCCGACGCCGATCTCAGCGCGCTGGTGAGCAAGGGCGCTGAGTTCGTTGCCGAGGCCGAGCCCGACCGTCTGCTCGCCATCGTTCACGGCGAGATCACCAACAGCGCTCCGGTCGGCTCCTATATCGGCGCCGTACGCGCGACTGCGGCACCGGGCAATTGGGTCGGCGCCGGTGCCTGGGCGGCACACATCGCTGGTGTGTACTCAGAGGTGACCGGCTTGAACGTCGTCGTGACTTCGACGGTTGCCGGGCCGATGGGCGAGATGAGCTGGCTTGTGCGACACGAGAACTCGGCGAGTATCGAGGCGGCGATCGCCGCGACGATGTCGTCGGAGAAGTATATGAATGAGGTCAACAGCGGCGGTGAGTTCTTCATGCCGGGAGCGACCCAACTGTATGCCCAGCGGATGGTTTGAAGCCACCGCATCAGGTCGTGGCGGCGTCACTCGTGTAATCACTCGAGTGGAGCCGCCGCGACGCCGCTGCGGACGTACGCCACAGAGTTGCGAAAGGGGCCTGACCCCATACGCATTTATCTGCCGAAGCCGGTGTTGAGTCCGGTGAGGCCGGTCGGGTCGTGTCGGCCGAAGGCGAGTTGCTCGAGGGTGCCGAGCCCTTCGTTCACGCCGAGCCCGCCGGTGGTCGTGGCGCGCACGATCGACTGAATATGAATGTGCTGCATGGCGTTCGGATCTTCCACCGGGAGGCGCCAGCGGTCGCCGCCGACGACGAGTTCGCCCTTCCAGATGCCGTGTCGCCACTCGGGATGGCCGTAGCCGATGCCCAACATGTGGAAGTCGAAGAGCGGTTCGAGCCTGATCGTCGAGGACTCGCCATGCCACGGCATGAAGTCGATTTCGAACCATTCGGCGCGGCGGGTGCCGGGCTGCCAGCCGATTCGGTAGTCAACACGGCGCATTTCCTCCGCTGGCTCGGCAACGGCATCGTCGCCTCTGCCCCTGTTCGCAAGTGAGACGAATCCTGTTTCGTGCCAGCGCTTGCCGTCGAAGTACTCGTTGACGTCGAAGTGGGTCGAGAAGGTGTCGAAGTTGAGCGGCGCCCATAACCAGTAGAACTGCGGA
>JBNMOS010000136.1:0-9532 GCA_051275435.1 Ilumatobacter sp. | reverse complement strand
TCTCGCAGGCGACGTCGACATCGTCGCCGATCTGAATGGTTACTTCGCCTGATCTGAACACGCGGGTTCAGGCTGGTGGGTGCCGGTATCGTTCGCGACATGAGTGCTGCGATGGATCCGCAACGTCGAGGTCAGCTCCTCGGAATCAAGCTACGCGCGCTCGTGAGCGACCACGTAGGTCGAGCCGTCGAGGCCGAGCCCGTGCCGTTGCTTGGCGGGTCAGCGCTTGTTGACGCAGATGCTGCGTGGGTGCTCGTCGATGGTGATGCAAGCCGCCTCCTCGGAGCGTCGCTTGCCTGGGCCATCCGGCATGGCGCCAGCGCCCTCAACGTCGTGGCCGACGTCGGTGGCGGCACGGTTGCGCGCCGCGCCGAAATGTTCGACTTTCCGATCAACGTGTGGTTCCCCGAAGAACGAACGCTCTTGCCGACGGTTGCTGAGCCGTTGCCCGAACGCCGCAGTGCGTCGACAGCCAACCCCGACCTGATCGAGATGATCACGAACTCGGGTGCTGTGGTCAACATCGAGCACGGCACCATTGCCGGCGAGGTTCGTGGGTTGGAAATCTGTCGGATTGTCGATCAGCCCACCGTCGGGTTCTTCGCCGAACTCAGCGACGTGGTCCTGCGGGCCTCGGCGGCGGACGGAGCGTTCGACCGTGGCGACGGCGTACGACTCGAAGTTGGCGTTGGCGCTGCCGACCGCGAGGCATTTCAGATGCTGCATGGCGATATACCCACTGCCGAAGCACTCACGTCAGTGGTCGCGACGGTCATTATCCATCGTTCCGCTGCGGCACGGCAGCACCCACTCAACCGGCTCGGTGCCGAGCGATACCTCCGCTGGGAAGCCGAACAAGACCCGAGTCGCGTTGGCTTGGCCATACTGCAGCCGGTCGAGCCACCAATGCCCCGCCCGAACCTGAAGGACCCGATTCCGTGTGTGGCTGCAGGCTCCACGGCCGACGATCAGGCAGTGCATGTCGTGTTCTCGTCCGGCGTCGACCTCGACGCCATTCCGTTCGTGGCTGACGTCCAACGCTTGGCCGGGACGCCGGTGCGGCTCGCCGTCCCGACTCGTGACCTCGTTCCGGTGATGCGTGAGATGGCGCAACTGCTGCTCGAGTCGATCGAACTCATCGCGCTGGACTGACCACTCCCGGCAGAACGTCGATCAGCGCCACTAGCCTCAAATCGCCATGGCCGAACCCGACATGATCGCCCGACTCAGCCAAGTCGGTGACGAATTCGAGACACTCGAACACCAATTGAGTGATCCTGAAGTTTTGTCGGACCCGTCGCAGCTGCGAACCCTGTCGAAACGGTACAACCACCTCGGCCCGGTCATGGAGAAGTTCCGCCTTCATCAGAGCCGCGCTGCCGACCGCGAAGCTGCGCGAGAGATGCTCGCTGAGGCTCAGGGCGACGAGCGCGAATTACTCCAGAGCGAGATCGACGACGTCAACGCCGAACTGCCGAAGCTGATCGATGAGTTGCGCGAGATGATGCTGCCCATCGATCCTCACGACGGCAAGAACGTCATCATGGAGATCCGTGGTGCCGAGGGCGGCGAAGAGGCGAACCTGTTCGCCCGAGACCTGTTCGAGATGTACGCCGCGTACGCCGCCAACAGCGGCTGGAAGGTCGAACTGATGTCGACGACGCTCAGCGACATGGGCGGCTTCAACGAGGTGACGCTCATGGTTAGCGGGGCGACGGCATGGCGAAACCTGAAGTTCGAAGGCGGTCCGCATCGGGTTCAGCGCGTCCCCGTGACGGAGAGCCAGGGTCGCATCCACACGTCGTCAGCAACCGTGACGGCGCTGCCCGAGGTCGACGAGGTTGATGTGACGATCGACGATCGGGATCTTGACATTGATGTGTTTCGTGCGAGCGGCCCAGGCGGCCAGAGCGTGAACACCACTGACTCCGCCGTGCGCATCACGCACCGGCCGACCGGCGTTGTAGTTTCGATGCAAGACGAGCGGTCGCAACTCCAGAACAGGCTGCGCGCCATGACGGTGCTGCGGTCAAGGTTGTTTGAGCTGGCCGAGCGTGAGCGGCGCGAAGAGATGTCTGACGCCCGTCGCTCCCAGACTGGTGGCGGTGGGCGCAGCGAAAAAATACGCACCTACAACTTCAAAGAAAACCGGGTCACCGATCATCGCATCGGCTTCACGATCTACCGGCTGGCCGAAGTGTTGCGTGGCGATCTGCAACCGGTCGTTGACGCGCTTGCAGCCGACGAGCGTGCGCGTCTACTCGCCGAAGGCGATGTCTGAGCACACTGACGCCACGGTGACCTGGCGAGGGCTGTGGGACGAGACAGCGTCGGTCATTGGCGATCGTCAACACGCGCGATGGATGTGTGAAACGGCATCCTCGACCGGTCCCGATGAGTTTCTCGCTGGCCTCGACGACACACCGATGACTCGCATGGTCAGCCACCTCGACGCGATGGTGGCGCGCTATCGAACCGGCGAGCCACTGCAGTACGTGCTCGGTAGCTGGTCGTTCCGTCGACTCGATCTCAACATCGACAGGCGTGTGCTGATCCCGAGGCCGGAGACCGAGATCGTTGCCGAAACGGCGCTTGGCCTCGCCCGAGCGATTGAAGATGAGCGCACCGTGGTCGACCTCGGTACGGGTTCAGGCGCGATCGGGCTGGCGTGTGCCGACGAACTGCCGCTTGACGGCACGACGGTGTGGCTCACCGATGCAAGTAGCGATGCGCTCGATGTTGCACGGGCGAACCTGGCCGGAGTCGGTCGAGCGGCGAGGAACGTGCGGGTCGCGCTCGGCAACTGGTTTGATGCGCTGCCCGATGGCCTGGAGGCCGACGTGATCGTGTCGAACCCGCCGTACGTTGCTGTTGGCTCGGTCGATCTCGAGGCGAACGTGGGGGAGTGGGAGCCCGACGGTGCGCTCTTCGCCGGTGTGGATGGTCTCGCCGATTATCGAGTCATCGTTCCGGGTGCGATCGATTACCTGCGACCTGACGGCTGGTTGGTCCTGGAGATTGGCTACGACCAGGGCACAGCGGTTTCAGCACTGTTGGAGCAGCACGGCTATCGAGAGGTCGAAGTTCGCCAAGATCTTGCGCACCTCGACCGCATCGTCCTCGGCAAACGCCCCGCCTGACAGATCCCTCCCCTGATCAAAATCCATCTCTGAGGAGGGATCGGGTTGTTCGAGGTCAAGGAAGCATGAACCCGAGTTGGCCTCCGCCAACGAGCGGTGAGGGCTGACGCAGAGGTCGGGCGACCCGGCCCTCCTCAGTTGAAGCGGACGGCGACGGCAGCGAGGATGGAACCTTCTTCGGGGTTCACCTCGTCGTCGACTCCGGCGACCTCGCGGGACGCGGAGAAGAGCGCCGAACGCAGCACTCGACTGCTAATTCGTTCGTCAATCGAGTCGATGAATTCGTCGACACGATCGCGCTCGATTGCGCGCCGCGCCTCTTCGATTGCAGGCCGGAGGTAGTCCTCGAAGGAGAACTCGTCGTCGTGCCAGTCGGTGCTGATCTCGCGCACGAGTTCGACCTCTTCATCGGCAATGTCCTGATCGGCCAGCATCACCAGGGCCAGAAGTTCGAGGGCGGCCTGGTGTTCCAGGTTGGCAGTGGCGTGCACCGCGACTCCGCGGTACATCTCGAGTAGGCGATCGTTCATACCTGAGCGACGTTAGATGAATCGCCTGCTGCGCGCGGCGGCAGACGTCTGAATCGTCATGGAAGATGTCAGCTTGCCGATTCGGGAAGTGACCGACGAAGGAAGTCCAGTTGGTGGAGCAACAGGTTCTCAGCGACCTGCTCCTGCGGGGTCATGTGGGTGACGCCGACCAGGGGGAGAACTTCGTGACGCTTACCCGCAGCCAGTAGCGCTGATGAGAGCTGGAGCGTGTGCGCTGCCACGACGTTGTCGTCGGCCAGCCCATGGATGAGCAGCAGCGGGCGTTTGAGGTCGCCGGCGAGGGGGAGGAGCGAGCTGGCGTCGTACTGGCCTGCGCTGACGTTCGGATCGCCGAGGTAGCGCTCCGTGTAGTGGGTGTCGTAGAGCCGCCACTCGGTCACGGGCGCTCCGGCGATTGCGGCATGGAACACGTCGGGCCGGCGCAGTACTGCGAGCGCTGCGAGATAGCCGCCGAAACTCCAACCTCTGATTGCAACGCGGCGTCGATCGAGTACAGCGGTTTCCTTTGCCACGAACTGCAATGCCTCGATCTGGTCGTCGAGTGGTGCGGTGGCGAGATCGCCGTGCACCGCTCGCTCCCAGACCGATCCTCGCCCCGGGGTGCCGCGGTTGTCGGTGACGAGGACGGCGAACCCTTGATCTGCGAACCACTGTGAGGCAACGAACGCGTTGAAGGAATTCTGCACGCGTAGGGCATGCGGACCGCCGTATGGATCGAGCAGAACGGGGAGGAGCGAGCCGTCGTGGTCGTGAGGCAGCAGCAGCGCCGACGTCAACCCGGTCACGTCGCTCCGGAAGAACTGGACATTTGGTGTGACGAGCGGCGTCTCGGCGAACGATTCGAGTGTGCGGGCCATGCCGGATGAGTGAGCAACCAGATGCGTGACGCCCGATTCGCCGAGCGTTGCCGAACGGGCGACGGAGGTACCGCCGCGTTCGGTGAGCGTGTGGATGCCCGGCTCGTCAGTAAGTGCTGTGAGCGTGCCGTCGGTGCTGCGCCGCCAGACATGAAGTGAGGTCGCATCATCGATCGGGTTGGCCTGAAACAGAATCGACTCGGCGTCGGCTTCGAGCACGGCACGGACCTGCAGGTCGACGGGAGTCACGGGTTGGTCATCGATCATCAGGCGTCGAGCTCCGTCGCGATCGGCTGCTGAGACGAGTGTGCCGTCGGGTAGGAGGCGCGGTACCCCAGGCACCAGCTCGACCCAGGCATCGTCGTAGTCGTGGGCCAGCACGTCAGTCTCGCCGGTGATCTCGTCGACCTTGAGCGTCATGGTGCCGCGTTGGTCGCGTGCCTGCACGGCCATGATCAGGCCAGCGCGGGTCCATTCGACCGAGGCGATATACGGGAAGAACTCGTGGTCCCAGTCGACGTCGGTGCGCGATCCGTTGAGCCCGAGCAGGTGGAGCGACACGGTGGCGTTGTTTGTTCCGGCCGATGGGTAGCGCATCGTCTTGGCGGGGCGTTCGGGGTTGGCCGGATCGGCAATGACCCACTCATCGACCGGCGATGTGTCGACGCGACACGCTGCGATGGTGCTGCCGTCGGGGCTCCACCAATAGCCTCGGAAGCGGTGCATTTCCTCGGCCGCGATGAAATCGGCACTGCCCCATGACACCGTGTCGGCTTCTGTTGGGTCGCCGCCGGCAAGCACGCGCCAGGTGCCATCCAATTCTGCGATGCAAAGCAGTCGACCGCTCGCGTAGGCGATACGACGTGCGGTCGGATCGGGGCGAGGGTCGAATACGGGACCTGCGACTTCGAGCGGTCGAGCGAAGCCCGTGAGGAGGCCTGCGGCGAACATTCGCCCAGCGAGCGCGAATGCGGCAACCTTGCCAGCTGCGTCGGTTGCGTAGCTCGTGATGCCACCGGCGCCGTCTCGCGCCCGTTCACGTCGGGCACGTTCCAGCGGAGACAAATCGTCGTCGATGCCGGTGCTGAGCAATGCTCGAGGATCGCCGACGAGTCGTTCAATGCCATTGGCAACGTCGAGCACCCAAAGTGAGTTGACTGGGTCGGTCCCGCTGGAGCTGCGGAGGAACATGACGCGTTCGCCGTCGGCCGAAACGGTGATGTCGCGGGGCGCGCCGAGGGTAAACCGCTGAGTACGAGCGTGCTGGCGGGGGAACGTGTCGGCGTCGGTCACGCCGCAGAGACTAGAGCCGCTCGACGCTCGCGTCCCGATGCGCCCACAGTGTCAGTCAGGTGGTGAAGTGGGTGATTGCTTCAAGGGTGACGTCGAAGGCGGCGGACGCATCGACCGAGGTCAGCACGTCGCAGTTGGGCGTCTGTCGTTCGGTCACCTTGCGCTGGTCGATCACCGTCATCCCTCGTGTGTGCTCCCCGCGTGTCTCCACGACGACATGGCGCTCGATGCGTTCGAACAGATGCGGATGCGACAGTGCCATGACAGCGAGCGGATCGTGAATTGCCCCACCGATAATTGCGCCGTCGTCGTGCAGCTCACCGTACTTGGCGGAGAAAAACGTGAGGAGGTCAGCGAGTGTGATGCCGAGGAGGCCGCCGGTGGAACGGATGGCAGCGATGCGATCTGGTGTGGCGGTGAACTGATGCGTCACGTCGAGCCCTGCCATCACGATGCGAACGCCACTCGAGAACACAACGTGTGCGGCTTCGGGGTCGGCCCAAATGTTGAACTCAGCAGTACTGCTTCGGTTGCCGAACGTGCCGCCGCCCATCAGCGAGATCCCGGCAATCCGATGAGCGATGTCCGGTGCGGTCCGCAGTGCGAGCGCAATGTTGGTCAGTGGCCCGGTCGGGACCAGCCAGAGGTCCTCGGTGCTTCGGCACATGTCGATGATGAAGTTGACCGCGTCGGTCCCGTCAAGTGGTGTCGACGGAGTCGGTAGGTCGGCGCCGTCGAGCCCGCTTTCGCCGTGGACGTGTCCGGCGAACCTGGGTTCGCCGACCAGCGGTCGGGCCGCACCGGAATGAATTGGTACGTCGACGCCGAGGAGGTCGCGCATGACGAGCGCATTGTGGGTGGTGCTCTTGAGTGGCGCGTTGCCGGCAACCGTGGTGATTCCGACGAGTTTGGTGTGCCGGGCCGCGACCACGATGGCAATGGCGTCATCGTGGCCTGGATCGCAGTCGAGGAGGATCGTGGGGCGAGCCCCGGTGGAGGCAGTCTGAGGCATGATGCGAGCATGGCATCCGAGCGACCACAATGACGGCATGTACCGACGAGTGTTGCTGGGCGCGAGTGCGCTGATCGTTGCTGGTTGTGCCGGCTCAGGTGGAACGATCGCCGAACCGCAGACGACTGTTACCCCTGTAACTGCCGATGCTGGTCCTGATTTCGTGAAGACCGAGCCTGGTGATGTTGCCGAGCCCGGCGTCAGTACGACTCAGTTCGATGTGGACGAGGCGCCCCGAACCCCTGAGATCCCAGTCGTTCCTGAAACCGGTGTGCCGGGAATCGACAGCGCCGATGCGTTCTGCCGTGCCTGGAGCGAGTTCGCTGGCAGTTTCCAAGCGGTCGGGCTCGTGTCAGCTGTTGGTGATCCGGGGAATGCATTTCGGCTCGAAGTTCTGGCCGCAGCGGCAGTGGTCGATGCCGTGCGTGCCCTCGATTCGGATCTGCCCGCTGAGCTCGAAGAAGAACGGGTACCGCTCGTCGCCGACTTCGCTGGCCCTTACTTCGCTCGTGCATCGGCAGCTGATGGGCTTCTTGACGTCGACGTCCGTGAGGCCTTCGCGGCATCTTGGATTGCTCAGCTTGCCGAACAGGGTGTGGACGATCCGTTCCTTGAAGTCGATCTGCCTGAAGTGGCTGACCCGACGTTGTTTGCCGCCGCCGTTGAGTCGTTCAGCGCAGCCTTCCCTTCAATCGTTGAGGACCCGAGCTTGATTACCGACGTGCAAATCCCACTCACCGACGCGTACCTGGCGTCTAACTGCCCCGATCAGGGCATTCTCGGAGGCAACGACGTCATCGTCGGCGATTGAGACGACTCGGTGCCAGGCACCAAGTCGTCCGGTCTCTGAAAGATCAGATCAGTAGCGTGCCGTTGGGGTCGAGCTGGCAACTAGTGCCAACCCATTCGCCGTTGCACATGGCTGCTGCGATCGCTGGGTCGGTCGAGATGCCCCACGCACGGCGGCCGTCGGCGAGTAGGCAAGCAGCCTGAGCCGTTTCGGGCTGACCGTCGCGCGAGAACATCACCGAGTAGGCCTCGATCGTCGCCTCACCCGCAGCGTCGGCCGGGCTGGCCAGACTGCGCTTCGGAAGCGCATCGACCTCGTCTTGCGGTGAGCCGTGCCGGAACGCGGTGGCTGGCGGAGTAGTCGAGTACACGCCGAATGCATGCTTGGTCGCGTAACCGCCGTTGGCCCATGTGAAGCCGTATTCGCCTGGGCGTTCCCGGAGGTCCTCGACGACCGAAGCAATGGCGTGCATGACGTAGTTGTTCCACGGTCCGCCACAGAATGTGAGGCCTCCGGTGCGCGACCACTGGCGGCCAGTGCCCGGCGTGATGTCGACGCCAAGCGACTGGGCCCCGAGTTGGACCGCCGACGGGAAGCACGAATAGAGGTCGAGCACCGACACGTCGTCGATGGCGATGCCGGCGAGGTCGAGCGCCATCTTGCCGCCAAGCTCGACGGCGGGGGTGCGGGCGAACGTGTCGCGGTGCGAGACGAACGGGTGCTCGTGCGAGTCGGTGCCGGCGTGTGGGAACACCCATTTGTCACGGCTGACACCCATCCGTTCGGCTGCCTCGACGGTACACATGATGATCGCTGCACCCATGTCGACGTCGTTGTTCGAGTTCATCAGCTTCGGGTACGGGAAGCCGATCATCCGGTTCGAATCTGTGACCGTCGTGATCTCGTCGGCCGTCTTCGACTCCTGGATCCAGGCGTGGGGATTGTTGGCAGCGACGTCGCTCAGGCCGGCATACAGTTCGCCGAGAAATCGCTGATGTTCATCGACGGTGCGGCCCGACGCGGCGCGCAGGGCAGTTTCGAACATCGGATAGATCTGCACCGGCATGTACAGGCCGCGGTCGCGTTCCGCCGGCAGGTTCATCTCGAGTTCCTTGCCGATGTAGCGCGGTAGGTCGTCGTCGGCTGCCTTCGCCCAATCGAGTGTGACGTCCTGTTTGCGGGCGCGCATGAACGTCTTGAACGCCTCGGCGCCAGACAGGATGGCGATGTCGACGGAACCGTCGAGGATCTCGACAGCGGTCGCATTGACCAGCGATTGCGGGCTGTTGCCGCCAGCGGTCGACTCGGCCAGCTCGATTGCTGTGTCGTCCAGGCCGAGGCGTTGGGCCAGGAAGCGGGGAGCGTTCCGGTAGCGCCATCCAATGACGTTGACGACACGCACCGAGTCAGCCGATGGTGGGCCATCGAGCCCGGCGTCGGTTGCGGCCGCGTGCACTGCCTGCTCCATCAGAGCAACCGGCTCGAGCGCGTCGTCGAGCCCCTTGGCCCGATGGTTGTACTGGCCGACGCCGATGATCACGGGTGTACGAGGGTCGAGAGTCACGTCGGGGACTCTATGAATCGGAGCGGTTGGTGCCCCCATCCGAACGATTCGTCAATGTGTGACAGGGCGTCTCGCTGGGGCTCCTACACTTTGCACCGATGACACGAATCGCGATTGGCTCCGACCATGCGGGCTACGACCTCAAGCAGCATCTGATCCGCTTCATGGAAGCAGCCGGGCACACCGTCGACGATCAGGGAACCCATTCGACCGATTCGGTCGATTATCCAGAGATCTGCGCCGGCGTCGGCCGCACCGTGCGTGATGGCAACGCCGACTTCGGCATCGTCCTCGGCGGCAGCGGTCAGGGCGAACAACTCGCAGC
>JBNMOS010000135.1:0-9565 GCA_051275435.1 Ilumatobacter sp. | reverse complement strand
TGGCGCGTCAACATTTCGACACCACGAACGCAGCGATGCTGTAGCCGGCGGCGGGGAGTTCGAGTCGATCCACTATGGGCCTCAGCGGGCGATCGGTACCGGGACGGCTTCGAACACTTCGCGGACAGCGTCTTCTGGGGAGAGGTGTGCGCCTCGGTCGGTGCGCACCATGATGCGGTGAGCCAACGTGGCGATACCGACGGCTTTGACATCGTCAGGCGTCGCGTAGTTGCGGCCTCGTGCAGCGGCGTGCGCGCGTGTTGCCGCTGCAAGCTGGAGCGTCGCCCGCGGCGACAGGCCGAGTTCGATGCCGGGGTGGCGGCGGCTGGCCTCGGCGATGTCGACGAGGTACGACTTCAGTGCCCCGGCGACATAGACGCTGCGAACAGCGTCGACCATCTCGAGGATCTCGGCGGCCGATACCACCGGGCTCAGCGTGCGGAGTTTGTGTGCCGATCCCTGATCGTTGAGCATTTGGATCTCGGCGCTGCGACCCGGGTACCCGACTGACAGACGGAGCAAGAAGCGGTCGAGCTGACTTTCCGGAAGGCGATAGGTGCCTTCTTGGTCGACCGGGTTCTGCGTAGCGATCACCATGAACGGCGGAGCGAGAGGACGGCTTTTTCCGTCGACGGTGACCTGGCGTTCCTCCATGGCCTCGAGTAGCGCCGACTGCGTTTTGGGCGATGCTCGGTTGATCTCGTCAGCAAGCACGATGTTGGCGAACATCGGGCCGGGCTCAAAGCGGAACGACTCGGTCGATCGCTGGTACACGCTCACGCCGACGAGATCGGTTGGCAGGAGGTCGGGTGTGAACTGCACGCGCTTCCATGTGCAGTCGACGGACGCCGACAGGGCCTTTGCCAGGCTGGTTTTGCCGACACCGGGCACGTCTTCGATCAGCAGGTGTCCCTCGGCAAGCATGCACATGATGGCCAGTTCGACGGCCTCAGTCTTGCCGTGGATGACCTGCTCGATGTTCGAAACAATCGCATCGAACAAACCAGCGAAACCGCGGCTCGACGCGTTCGACGCAGTGTCAGGGCCCTGATTGAAGATCTGATTCCGCGGCTCAGTGGTGCCGGTACTGAAACCACCGTCTGTTTCGTGTGCTGGCGTTCCGTCTGCGTCAACCTCGATCGTCACGCCCAGAAGGGTAGATGCAAACGATGCGGGCGACTAGTCGGCGCTACGTTCGTTGTCGATGAGTTTCCCGGCAGGCCACACCGAACCCGACATCGACTCAACGTCTGCCGGCCGTTCAGTCGATCATGTGCTGGCGGTGGCCATCGAGCCGAGCCGTCTGGCCGCTGGACTTGTCGACGCGAACGGCGAACTGCTGTTGCGTGACCGTGTCACGACGCCGACTCGCGACGTGTGGCGCACGCTCGAACAATTGATCCGCCGGATCATCGCTGCCGCACCTCCCGGCATGCCCCGGCCACGCGCGGTCGGTGTGAGTTGCGTCGGGCCCGTTGACACTCGCGCCGGAACGGTCTCGCCGCCGTTGGTTCCGGCGTGGACCAACTTCGCGCTGCGTGAACACCTCGAACGACTCACCGGCCTTGAGGTCGAACTCGATTCGGCAGGTGGGGCAGCCACCGAGGCCGAGCGCTGGATCGGCGAAGCCCGGGGCGTGTCCAGCTATCTCAGCGTTCGTATTGACACCACTGCCGAGTCTGGCTGCGTCATCGACGGGGTCCGCCTCTCCGGCGCGCACGGAAACGCGGCATCGATCGCGCATATCAACGTCGAACCGGGCGGTAAGCGATGTCGCTGCGGCGCGCTTGGATGCCTTGAGGCGTACGTGTCGTCGACGGCACTCGAAGCGGAATTCAACCGGCCGCTCGGCCGTGCCACCCAGCCCATTGTGGAACGAACGGGGATAATGCTCGCCCGCGGCGTGGCCTCGATGTGCGCAACGCTCGATGTCACCACGGTTTTCCTCTCTGGCAACGTGATCGACGTCCTCGGCGATCCAATGCTGGAGGCGCTGCACCGTGAGCTCGCTGTCCGATCCCGTTTGAAATCGCTGCAGGGGATCAAGATCATCGAGCCGCACGAACGTATCTGGCCGCTGGTGGCGGCCGCTTCGCTCGCGATCAACTGATGGTTGAGTCGATTCCGGTCGGCCCACTTGCAGAACGGATCGGCGAGAGGAGTTTTCGCTCGGCTACCGCGCGGTAACTGCCACCGATTACCATGATCGACATGGACCCGACTTACACCGCAGACGCCGAGGCCTACCGTGAGAAGGTCCAGGCCTTCCTCGCCGAGAAGCTCCCCTCCAATTGGGAGGGCATCGGCCGCCTCGAAGGTGCAACGCTCGAAACATTCGTCCGTGAATGGCGCAACACGCTGTACGAAGCCAACTATCTGGCACCGGGCTGGCCGAAAGAGTTTGGCGGCGCTGGCCTCTCCTCGACCGAGCAGGTCATCCTGGCCGAAGAGTTCGCCAAGGCGGGTGTGCCGACCGGTGGCCCGAACGACGCATTCAGCATCCAGATGCTCGGTAACACCATTCTTGTTTGGGGCACCGACGAACAGAAGGCGCACTACCTACCGCGCCTCCTCAAGGGCGACGACACCTGGTGTCAGGGCTACTCCGAGCCCGACGCTGGTTCTGACCTCGGCAACGTCGGCCTTCGGGCCGAACTCGATGGTGACGAGTGGATCCTCAACGGCCAGAAGATCTGGACTTCCGCTGGTCACCTCGCTGACCACATCTTCACGCTCGCCCGGACCGACCCCGATTCGCCCAAGCACAAGGGCATCTCGTTCCTGCTCGTCCCGATGGACCAGCCGGGCATCGAAGTTCGCCCGATCAAAATGATCTCGGGCGACAGCGAATTCAATGAGGTCTTCTACACCGACGCACGTGTCCCGAAGGACAACGTCATCGGCGGCGTCAACAACGGTTGGGCAGTGGCCATGTCGCTGCTCGGCTACGAACGAGGCGAAGCAGCAGCAACTGGCCCAATTCGCTTCAAAGGCGAGTTCGCCCGCCTGCTCAAGATGGCCCAGGACCGCGGTGTCTCCAACGACCCGGTCATCCGGCAAAAGCTTGCATGGTGCTACTCGAAGGTCCAGATCATGGGCTTCCTCGGCCAGCGTGTGCTGACGCAGTTCCTCGCCGGTCACCATCCTGGCCCCGATGCAGCAATCGGCAAGCTTCAGTGGAGCGAGTACCACAAGGTCGTCACCGAACTCGCCATGGACATCCTGGGTGCCGACGCAATGCACTGGGAAGGCCGCAAGCCGCCGTCCTCGTTCGGCTCTGACGACTCTGGCGCGCTGAACGATCCGTCGTCGTGGATCGGCACGTTCCTCAATGCCCGCGCCGGCACTATCTACGCCGGCTCGTCGCAGATCCAGCGCAACATCATCGGCGAGATGATCTTGGGGCTCCCCAAAGAGCCCAGGCCGCCAGTCCCGGCGAAGTGATTCGCGCTGCGCTGTCGGTCTTCCGGCACCCGGAACTCTGGCCGACAGCGCTTCGCCAGGCGCGGCGGACAGCGCCCCCTGGCTGGTGGAAACGCAAGCCATTTCTCCCGCTGCCGTCCGGTGAATACCTCGAATTCCGCCTGATCACTCAGTACGGCGATGCCACACATCGACCTGAGCCGGGCGATGTGGTGAAATACCTGCAATGGTGTCGTCAATGGGATCGGCCGCAATGAACGCCAGGGCGCTCATCCAGCGAATAACTCCGGCGTTCGACGACGGGCCCCTTCGCTAGGTTCCGCCGATGCACAACGCTCTCGTTCTCAATGCCAGCTACGAGCCGCTGTCCGTCGTGTCGTCCCGGCGAGCCACATGCCTCGTGCTCGCTCACAAGGCCGAGATGCTTGAAGACGATGGCATCGTCCTGCGTTCCGAGTCGCTTGAGGTCACTCAGCCGTCGGTCATCCGTCTGCGCTACATGGTCAAGGTGCCGTACGTCAGGCGCTCGTCGATGTCCCGACGTGGGATTTTCGTCCGTGACGAGCACCGCTGCCAATACTGCGGCGGCCATGCTGACTCGATCGACCACGTCTTTCCCCGATCCAGAGGCGGCCCGAACACTTGGGAGAACGTTGCAGCGGCATGCACCCCGTGCAACCGCACCAAGCGCGACCGCACGCCGGAAGAGGCGGGGATGGCACTCGTTCGACCGTGTCGAGTACCTCGCTCGACGTCGTGGATCGTCGTGTCGGTGAGTTCGATGCCCGACACTTGGCGGCCGTACCTCTCGATGGCTTCCTGAGCGCCATACTCAACCCATGTTCGAGCGGGTCGACTTCCACGAGCCGGCAGCTGACTTTCACGCTCGCGTTATTCCCGAGGTTCCGACTGCTCAGATCTGGGTCAACCATGTCACCGGCCCAGCACTGGTACTTGGCTCGGCGCAGCGCGACGAATCGATCGTCGACCGGGATGCTTGCCGCTCGGCAGGTGTCGACATCGTGCGGCGCCGCAGCGGCGGGGGAGCGGTTCTGCTGATCCCCGGTGAAGTCGTGTGGTTCGACGTGCTCCTCCCGGCCGCTGCCGTTCCCGGCCTCGGCGATGACATTCATGCACCGATGTTGTGGCTCGGTGAGCGCCTGGCAGCAGTGCTTCGACCCCATGTCGACGGTGAGGTCACCGTGCACGGGCGGGGCATGGTGACCACGCCGTGGTCGTCGCTGATCTGCTTCGACGGCATCGGTCCGGGCGAGGTGTTACTCGATGGTCGCAAGCTCGTGGGGATCAGCCAACGCCGGACGCGCGCAGCGTCGCGCCTGCAGTGCTGCTGGTACACGAATTACAACCCGGCGCGCCTCGTCGGCCTGCTCAGCCCCGCACATCGCCCACTGCCGAGCGAGTTGCAGCCGGTCGCCACACTCGCTGCCGACGGCGATCTGCTGGCCGAGCTGGCATTGACTCGCTGAAAGTCAACGGCCGGATGCAGGTCGTGCGAACGTTCGAACTGCTCCCTGCGTGGGCCTCGGCAGCGAACATTGGCGAGGTCGGGGTGGCGCAGACCCGGCTCATGGCAAGGGTGGCGAGCAACCCGGTGCTGCACGACGCGCTCTCCGGGTGTGTTGAGGCCGTGAGTTGTTTGGTGATGGGGCCACGATGGAGTCGCTTCGTCGTACCGAACCACAGCGCCGCTCCGACGCTATGAGTTCGGTGTTCTTGTCGGCAGCCCAGGCGCCGATCACTGGTGGTCGACCGTGGCCCACGCTCAACGTCTTGACCGACGAAGCGACACTCGAGGCCGGTCTGACCGGTGGGATGCTCGATCCGGTGCGGTCGGGCGACATGATCTGCCGCACGCGAGACGGTGCGCCGATCGACCTGGGCCGGCGCCAATTTGATGGCACCTGGGTCATTCGCGCTACCGAGGGAGAACCAGCCGGCTGACGGGTGCGCTGGTGCGCTGACCGGGGTGGCGACGGCAGGGAATGGCATCAAAATGGGGAGAGATGGTTGACCGTGGGGAGAAATGGGGTAACAATGGGGACCGCTGGGGAAATCTCCCTCGTTTCCCAGCATGAACAGGCCCATCCCGGGGGAGTGTGACAGGAACGAGACGCAGCCGGTGTTTGTCGGGATGCACGAGCGACAGCTCGACGAGCGGGGACGTGTGGCACTGCCACCGACCTTTCGGCATCCCCTCGGCGATCTCTGCTACTTGTTCTCCGGCGAAGACGGCTGCGTCAGCATTCGCAGTGTCGAGGCCTTTAACGATGAAGCCAACGATCTGATTGCCAGAGTGAAGCGTGGCGAGGCCACCCGTGACCGCCAGCGTGCGTTCGCTGCATCGGCGAGCGAGGCGTCGATTGACAAACAGGGGCGCGTGACAATCTCGCCCGAGTTGCGCAGGTATGCGGGCATCGAGCCGCAGTCGGCTGTTGTCGTCCTCGGCGATCTCGACCACATCGAAATCTGGGAACCAGCTGCCTACGACGTGCATTGCGTCAATGGCACCGACGAACTGACCGGCGACACGATCGCCACCGGAGCGCAGCAATGAGCACAGCAGAAGACTTCAATCATCAGCCGGTGATGCTCGACGAGATCACGAAGCTGTTTGCCGACGTCCCGGCAGGCACCCTCGTTGACGCGACGCTGGGGGGCGGCGGACACGCCGAAGCCATCCTGAACGCGCATCCGCACCTCGACATCCTCGGCATCGACCAGGACGTCGACGCACTCGCTGCGGCGATGGCCCGACTTGACAGCCAGCGCCATCGCCTCCGCACGAGCCATCGCCGGTTCAACGAGTTCTCCGAAGCACTCGCCGACCATGATGTCACTGAGATCAGTGGCGCACTTTTCGACCTCGGCGTATCGTCGCCGCAACTCGACCGCAGCGATCGCGGTTTCTCGTATCGCCACGACGGTCCGCTCGACATGCGGATGAATGCCGACCAGCAGTGGTCGGCCTCCGATGTCGTCAATGGGTACGGCGAGTACGAACTCGGCACCGTCATTAAGAAGTACGGCGACGAGCGCTTCTTCAAGCGCATCTCGCGAGCCATCGTTGCGGCACGTCCGATCGCGACGACGGCCGAACTGGCCGAAGTCGTCACGAGTTCGATCCCGGCTCCGGCCCGGCGTACCGGGGGCCACCCTGCCAAGCGCACGTTCCAGGCGATCCGGATCGAAGTGAACGGCGAGCTTGATGTGCTCCCCGATGCACTCGATCAGGCCGTCGAACACACCGTTCCCGGAGGCCGTATCGCCGTACTGTCGTACCACTCCGGCGAAGACCGCATCGTGAAGGAACGCTTCGCCTTTGCTTCTGGTGCCTGCGACTGCCCGCATGATCTGCCGTGTGTTTGCGGCGCAATTCAGACGGTTCGGATCGTGCGCGGCGTACCGAAGCGAGCAACTGACGACGAGCGTGCGACGAACCGTCGCGCAGCATCGGCACGGCTCCGCGTCGTTGAGCGCATCGAGGCCGTCCGTAAGTCGGACGGACTTCCCGTCGGTTCAGACACACCGAGCGGGCGTGAATACTGATGGCTGCTCCCCTCCGCAAGCAATCGACATCGACCCGGATTGCCGCCGGAGCTGCACAGTCGAAGAAGCCGGCTCTGACGCTTGCTGCAAGCCGTGGTCGGCGTTGGCCCGCCGTACTCGGTGGCTTCGCGCTCTTAGTCGTGCTTGCCGGCATGCTCGGTGCAGCGGTGTTTCATACGCAGCTCGCCGAACGCCAACTGAAGATTGGCGAGCTCGAGCGGTCAGTTAATGACGAGCGTGAACGCTTCGACGAACTTCGCTACCGCCGAGCCGAATTGCGCTCGCCCGTGCGGCTTGCTGGCGCGGCCAGTGATCTCGGCATGGTCCGTGGTGACGCCGGCAAGTTCGTTGAACTCGACAGCTGGGCAACAGCGCGCCAGCTCGCGGTAGCCGGGGTGATTGACAACGCCTCACGTCAGGTCATCATCGACACCGATCCACTCGAACAGTTCAGTGACGTCAAGCGCGTCTCAGCAGGCCAGCCCTAGGAGATCACGATGGCAACGCGCTCGCATTCACCTCGCACGCCCGACCGAAAGCCAGGCCGGAACAACGTCGCTGCGCAAAGGCGCACAGCATCTGGACGCTCGGCGTCGGGCAGCCCGACCGCGAGTCGCGCCAGACACACCACCAACCAGCGTTCGTCAACCAACAAGAGTTCGGCAATAGCGCGCCGCGCTGAACCTCAGCGTCGGTCCTCATCGCAGACGCCGGTACGCGGCACTTCGACATCGAGCCGCGCCGCTACTGGCACCGCTCGCCGGTCGCCCGTCGCCCCGACGAAGCGCAAGGCGACCGAATCCAAGAAGCGTTCCGCAGCGCGTGACGTTGAACGGCACCGCCGCCAAGTCTCGGCCCCGTCGCCCGAGAAACGAGCCAAGCAGCGCGGTGTGGCCTCGCCCCTGCGTCGTCTGCGCATCGCCCTCGTGGCAATCGCTTTGGTGCTGCTCGCTATCGTCGGGCGCGTCGCCTATCTCCAGACCAAGGAAGCTGATTCCCTTCAGTCCGCTGGCGCCGACCAGTGGACTCGCACATACACGCTTCCGGCACAGCGCGGCACGATGTTCGACCGGCACGGCAACGAACTGGCGATGTCGGTGCCTGCAGCATCGATCTCGATCAACCCGAAATTGCTTGTTGACGGTGCCGTCGTCGTCCAGGAGCTTGACACACTGCTTGATTTGAGCGACGAGAAGGTTGCGTCGCTGCTCAGCGAAGTGGAGAGCAAGGATCGCGGTTTCGTCTACGTCGCACGCCAAGTCGATGCCAACGCCGGTGACTTCATCCGCGCACTTGGTCACGCCGGCGTCAACGTCGACGATGAATCACGCCGAGAGATGCCGGGCGGTGACACGGGGCGCAGCGTGCTCGGCCGCACCAACATCGACGGTCACGGGATTGCCGGTCTCGAGAAGCAATACGACGACACGATGACCGGTACCGGTGGAGCGATGACCCGCGAGGTCGATCCCAAGCAGCAGACAATCGCTGGTTCTGAATCGATCACGCAGGCGCCAGTCGCCGGTAATGACCTGGTGCTGACCATCGATCGTTCAATCCAGTTCGCCACCGAGCAAGTACTCCTCGAACAGCTCCAACGCATTGGGGCCAAGGGCGGCACGGTCATTGCCCTCGAAACGAAGACTGGCGAGATCCTCGGCCTGGCCTCGGTCCGCCGGGACGACCAAACCGGCGAGTACGGCGTGACCAATGGCAACTTCGCAGCTGTCGACGCCTACGAACCGGGCTCTGTGGCGAAGGTCATCACGATTGCTGGCGCACTCGATGCCGGCGTTGTCACGCCGGAGACGTCCTTCACCGTGCCGTGGCGCAAGCAGTACGCCGACGACCTTCTGAAGGACTCCCACGAGCACCCCGACGAGCTGCTGACGGTCTCGGACATCCTCACCGAGTCGTCGAATATTGGCACGATCATGGTGCAGCAGGAGCTCGGTCGCTACGAGCATTACGACTACATGACCGCCTTCGGTCTCGGTTCCAAAACGGCACTCGATTTTCCCGGCGAGTCGCCCGGCCTGCTCAAGGACGTTGACGAACTGTGGGGTTCTGAGCGAGTGACGGTTGCGTACGGCCAGGGCATGTCGAGCACGTCGCTTCAGCTCGTCTCAGCAATCAACGTCATTGCCAACCGCGGCGTCTACGTCGCACCGAAGCTGGTCAAGGCGACTGTCGGCCCGGAAGGTCAGCAGACGCCGATGCCCCCAGCCGCCACGCACCGCGTCGTTTCCGAACTGGCAGCTACCCAGACGACCGCAATGATGCAGCGCGTGGTGTGCGAAGGCACCGCCTCGTTGGCGCAAGTCGACGACCTGCCTGTTGCCGGAAAAACCGGTACTGCCTTTAAGGCTGCTGATAACGGCACGTATTTCAACGAAGATGGTGACCGGATTTACTACGCGAGCTTCGTTGGGTTCTTCCCCGCCGACGATCCGCAGCTCACCGTTCTTGTCTCGGTGGACGAACCACCAGCGGGTACCCGCGACCGTTTCGGCGGAACTGCTGCTGCTCCCGTGTTCGCTGCCCTCGTTCCGACACTTCTGCACGAGCGGAACAT
>JBNMOS010000134.1:0-9662 GCA_051275435.1 Ilumatobacter sp. | reverse complement strand
TCACCGTGGTCAGCATGCACTACCAGACTGCCCCATGAGCCTCACATGTGCGGCAGCGCTAAACGTTCGCGCACGACGCGGACAGTTCGGCGAATGCGCTGTCGTAGACGCCGACACAGGTGAACCCAGGCCCGCTTACGACGCCATTGAGCTCAGTGTTGGCGATAGTCGCTGAGGATGGGTCGCCAGAACTGTTGCCAGAGATACTGGCTGTGGATCCGGTCAGCGTCGAGTTCCGAATTGTTGGCGATGATCCGCTGTTGTAGACGCCGATGCTCTGGGTGCTGGCTGTTGCGTCGCCGGTGGCGATGACGGTGTCCATGACCGGTGACGAATCATTGTTGTACACGCCGTAACTCAGTCCGGAGTTGCCACCCGTGGCGGTACCGACAGCGGTCACGTCTTTCATCGTTGGTGACGACGACCAGCCGTTGTACACGCCGTAGCTGTAGGCATCCCTGTAGCCGACGGAGGTGGCGCTCGCCTTCACGTTCGTCATTGTTGGTGACGAGGAGTTGTTGACTACCCCGGCGCTGGTACGGGGATCTGAGTCGCTGCCCCTGGGAGCAGTGGCCGAGACTGTGACATGGAGCATTGAAAACGAGGCATCCACCCCAGTCGTGTAGATCCCGACGCTAGTGCGCCCGCGGCCGCTGTCGCTGACGGTGAGATGGCGGATTTCCGCGCTGATGCTGTCTGCCACCAAGACAGCGCTCGCACCACCGTAAAAACCGACTGCCGCGGCGCAGGTGCAGTTGATCGTGGTAACGCCTTGTCCGGAGCCTTCAACATCCACGTGATCTTTGAGTGTTGTCGGTGCGCTCTCGGTGTAGATGCCTGGTGCAATCCTGATCACATACGGATTGGTGGCTGAGGCATCTGTGATTGATGCCAAGGCTGCTGACAGCGACGGGTAGTCGCCGCCCGTATTGGAGACTGTGATCACACGGTCAGGTTGACAATCAGGCCCGAGCGCAACGCCCTTGGCAGTAGTGACACCAGAACAGGTGAACTGGGTGCCAGAGACGGCACCATCAAGGATGCTGTGGGCGATCCTCGTCAGTGCCGTGCTTCCGCCGAAGATGCTCCTCTCCGTCCCGGAGATCGAAGAGTTCCGAATTGACGCAAGAATCACCTGACCAAAGGCGTTGTAGAAACCCGTCGCAGAGGAACCGCCGATTGCTGTCACGATTACATTGTTCATCGACAGAGACCCCTGGTTGACTACGCCGTAGTTATCGGCACCCCCTGTTGCGTTGACGGTGACGTGAAGCATGGAGAGGGTTCCGTTGAACGCCTCGCCCATTGAGTAGACGCCGAAGCTGAACCTTAAGTCGTTGGTACCGGTGTTGTTGATTGTGAGATGGCGGATCTCGGCGGTTACACGAAGTCGTGAAATCACTGCACTGTCTGCGTTGAATTGTGAGCCGCCGCACTCGCAGTCGATGACGGTGACGCCTTCCCCGGACCCTTCAACATCCACATAGTCCTTTAAGGCCGTCGTCGCTGTTTCGGTGTAGGTCCCTGGGGCAATGTTGATTAGATACGGCCTCGCTGAAGAGGCATCAGTGATCGAGGCCAACGCTGCTGACAGCAACGTGAAATCACCGGTGCCGTCGTCAGCAACCCAAATCACCCGGGCCGGAGACTCAGCATCCACACCTGGGTCGCCCTTGTCACCCGTCGCCCCGTCGGTTCCCTTGGTTCCGTCCGCGCCGGGGTCGCCTTGCGGTCCGGGAGCACCGTTGGTTCCGTCCTGGCCTGATTCGCCTTGCGGTCCTGGTGGCCCGGCGACGCCGGAGGTTTCGAGTGTGGTGACACGGTTGACGAGGTCGATCAAACCGGTGGACGTGGTGTAGCCAACAATGTCGATGATGACATGCATCGTGTTGCTCGGTGCGCCCCCGTAATGAATATCGATCTGACCGGCATTGGCACCGGTGGTCGGGATCGCGACAGTCACCGCGTTCGGGACCACATCGCCAGGAGCGAAGTTCAAACCGGCTGTTGCCGGGACCCCGGTCGCATCACCAGGTCGGATCGACAAAAACCCTGCCGATGTCGGCGACACCGCAGTGACGTTCATAATCACACCGGTCGCACCAACCGGGATCACTACCTTTGATGTTGTGACCGCCGCTGTCGTCGCGGTTGCCTCGACATACGTCGGAATCTTCCCGGTGATCGCGAGTTTGCGTGACACCGTTGATTGGAACTGTCCGGCCAGCCCGACGTTGTACCGGGTGTCGAGGACACGGGTCGGGTTGACAGTGACCACCGTTGATTCTGATGCACCAGGCAACGCCAAAATCTGGCCCGGTGTCGCGACCGCACCGGCAATCACCGAAGCGGTAAGAAGCGAGACAGCGGTGACCGCAGCAGCCACCCACCACCGACGAGGCCGACGCTGTTCAACCGCTATCAACGAAGTGGGCTGCGTCATTGGGGTCTCCTGTCATCGGTCCGAGAAAACGGACTCTCTGGAACCCTAAACGAACTCGTGAATTCCGTTGCAAACCGTCCGAACCCACGCCCAGATCCAAAGCGCCCAATAACAGCGAACCGCTGAGATTAATCAATCTCCACCGTCCAACAACTGATGCCCTGGCCCTCCCGATCACTCTGGGAAGAACCCCTCACTTCGTCCTCCACGCCATAGAAGAGTCGAGCTATGAGTTAGGACGACTTCGCGCTCGGCTCATCCAGGAAACCGGCAGATGGTGCGCGTCTTCGAGGTCGTCGGCGACGTACTCGGACCACGAGCACTCGACGACATCTATGTAGCAGCACGCAGCGTGCCTGACCTTGCCAATACGCTCTGGCTGGACGAGTTCGCCGGGCTGCGGCAGCGCCATTCCGACTGGCTCGACCAACTCGCAGCCGAGAACCCACCGGAGCGATGGGACCCACTCAGCGAGAGTCGGAGAGACAGTTTTGTCCGAGACGAACACTCCGATCTACGCCACAAGTCCAACGGACCATCGGTAGACGCCACCCTCTGGTCCCTTGGTATCGGTATCTCGTGACGCAGACTTTATCTTCTGGAGCCCAGCCACTTCCTCTTGCGTGAGGCCAGCGACATGGGCAATGAGCACAAGGGCATCGGTAGTTGCCGGAGCCATGAGGCTGCCGGAAACGTAATGTCGATTCGTCGATGGACCTCGACGGCGGACGGGCAAGTAACCGCGAAGTTGCACCGCTTGGAGGAGTTGATCAAGGAGTGTCAGGCGGAGGGGTTCAAGGTCGTCGTATTCAGCTACTTCCTTGATGTTCTTGACGCTGTCACCGCCAGAGCGGATGGGGCCTACCGGATCGATGGCAGGGTGCATCTGGTGTGTGCGATATCGCGGGCCTTTCAGCAGTTGCATTTCCCCGACATTGCGTCCGGTATCCGCCCGCAAGCCTTGCAGGGAAGGTTCGTCCCGCTTTTCTTTGTCGGCAACCGGGTGCCGGGGTGTGGACCGCTGGGCGAGAGGTGGCTCCTCCAATCTGATGGCGGTTTCGTTATTGACAATCGATCGGGCCGTAGCGAGTTCGGCGCTGGTAGAGGCTTTCGCTCTGGTTTCGGTCCCGGCGCTGTTCTCGGCTGTTCCGGAAGACCACGCTCTACTCGAAGTTCCCTCGCATAGAGAACGATTTTCGGGAGCTTTCTGTGCCGAGCGATTGCCTCTTGCGCATCTCTGAACTGCCCTCGGCTCAACTCAGCGACCTCTTCTTTCGCAAGAAAACTCCCGCGCTGGTCGTCTGTCAGCGGCCGGTCAAGAGCCCACGTCCAGCGGTTCTCCCACATGCTCAGGATTTCGCGAGGCTCCAGCACGCCGCAATGTTCGCACACCGTCACATGGCCGGGCTGAACGCAAGACTCTAAACGGGGCACCCCTCCTTTTTTTGATAGTGGCGACGCCACGAAGAAGTCACCGCATGGGTCTGTCACCCGATCGTGCAGCAGACCCGGCATCAAGCTCGGATCCGTAGCGGTCGGAAGGGCGGTTCGATGCTCTGAGCGCGCCGTTCTGAGCGTGCGCTCTCGACTATTCCGGTGCCTTGCCAGGCTTGAATGCAGCACCTAGCCGCTCAGTGAGTCTCTTTCGCCGAGCGGTGAATTTGTCCCCCATCAGCAGCGGCATCTTGTCTAGAACTTCCCGGTCATTCCCGGCCTGCCAAGCTATGAGTCGCAGGAAGAACGGGGATCTGAACCACCACCTGTTCTCGTCGTGATCGGAGAAGACGAGATCCCAATAGCAATCGTTGAAATCGACGTCTGGCTTTTCCATGACCTGCGGATTCGTGGGACGCACGACCTCCAAGGTTCGGGATTCGCCCGGAAGCAGGTCGAACTGATTCTCGTTGTGGTGGTAGACGAACTCGCCGGTGGCTGTTCCGCTTGGGACCGCGTAGACCGTGAACCGGATCCTTGGGTGTCGTGTTCGTCCTGGACGGTGTCTTTGACTTTCTTCCACTCCACACCGAACGGCGGGTTGGCGAGCAGGTAGTCGAACTTCTTCCCCTGGTGGCCGTCCTCGGAGAAGGAGTTGCCGTACGTGATGTTGGTGGCGTCGTCGCCCTTCAGCATCATGTCGGACCGGCAGATCGCGTACGTCTCGGCGTTCAACTCTTGGCCGAACACTTCCAGGCGGGCCTGGTCGTTGTGCTGCAACAGATACTCCTGCGCCACCGACAACATTCCGCCCGTGCCGCAGGCCGGGTCGAGGAGCGTCTTCACGACGCCAGGCTTTGAGAGCAGGTCGTCGTCTTCGGCGAACAGCAAATCGACCATGAGCCGGATGACCTCACGCGGTGTGAAGTGCTCACCAGCAGTCTCGTTCGACAACTCCGAGAACTTGCGAACGAGTTCCTCGTACAAGTACCCCATCTCCAGGTTGGACACAGCGTCCGGGTGGAGGTCGAGGTCGGCGAACTTCGACACCACCAGGTACAGCAGGCCAGCTTTGTCGAGCCGGTTGATCTGGGTCGGGAGATCGAACTTGTCGATGATCTCCTTCACCTCGGGCGAGTAGGCGTACAGGTAGGCGCGCAGATTGTCGGCCAGGTTGTCCGGGTCTTGCAGCAGCTTGCGGAAGTCGTACGGCGACGTGTTCCACAGGCCCTCGATGTCGGTGAGCCGATCCAAGACCGGGCCGAAGTTGTCAAGCCGTCCCTTCACCTGGTCGTACTGGGCGAGCATGTCGTCCTTCACCGGGGCAAGGACACAGTCGAGGCGACGCAACACGGTGAACGGCAAGATCACACGCCCGTACTCAGACTGCTTGTAGTCACCTCGCAGCAGGTCGGCTACCGACCAGATGAATGCTGCGTGGTTGTTGATCGAATTGTCCGCCATTACCGGCCGACAGTAGTCCTGACCTCGGCCCACCGCCCAAGAGCAGGGCAGGTAGGAGCTAAAGACCTGCCGGGTGAAGACTCCACCTTGGCGAGTTGGCCCAGCCCGTCGAACCCCCCAAAGAACCCCCTGGCCCATTTGGGTCAAAAATCAAAGAGTTCCTCGGCGCTTCCCGTCGAACAGAGACTCAGGCCAAAACCCTTACAAACACTGGCTGAAAAAGTAAAGAACCCCCGGGCGTGGACCTGGGGGTTCTTCGTGGAGCTTAGGGGAATTGAACCCCTGACCTCTTCCATGCCATGGAAGCGCTCTACCAACTGAGCTAAAGCCCCGCACTGTTGTGCGGCAGGTGACGATAGCGGCGCGATTCAGAGATACAACGCAGTGCGAGACACCAACCGTTGTATCTGCGGATCAGACCGCCCAATCGATCCTTGGAACGTCCAGATACAGCCGTTCGATCTCGTAGAACTCGCGCTGCTCTTCGTGGAAGACGTGGACGATGACGTCGCCGTAGTCGATCAGGATCCACTGCTGCTCGGCACGGCCCTCTTGCCGCATCGGCGGGCGCCCCAGCTCCTGCTTGACCGCACGTTCGATGTCGTCAGCAATCGAGCGGACGAGCCGCGGGTTCGATGCACTACAGACCACGAAGTAGCCGGCGATCGCGAGGACCTCACCGACCTCAAGGACGATGATGTCCGTGCCCTTCTTTGCGTCAGCAGTACGTGCTGCCAGCAACGCCAGTGTGACGTCGGCATCATCGTTCGCCTGTTGGGCGTTGGGTATCTCGTCAGCCATCGTCGTCGACGGTATCGGCGCCGTCATCACTCGACGCAACAGTGTCACTGTCGAAGGCGTCGAAGTAACCAGTGCCGAGCGTCATGACGACGTCGACGCCATCGATTAATTCGTCAGACACCACGAACTCCGCCTCACCGAACACAGGGCTCAAAGACTTCTCCAGGCCAGCAACGAATTGTTCGTCAGCGACCTCGATACGACTCTTGGTTGGTGCACCGTCCGGGTTCGTCGCCACATCGACCGACACCACGTTCGCTTGCAGGAAGATCAACTGTCCAAGAGCCGAACGAGCAGCGTCAGAGCGGTTCGCGAACGGGCTCCCTTCAACGTCGAACTGGGAATCGCCAATCGGCACTTCAACGCGGTAAACCAGACCCTCGTTCGGCGTCGACACTCGCGCCGGCGAGACCTGAGCGAAGACGAACAACGAATCGAAACGATCGAGGATCGACACGTCGGACTCGTTGCCATCGGTCGAGGACTGTGCAGACGTCACGGTCAGATCCCGGACTTGCACCGGCCCCTGCCACAGACGGGCAAAGACATCATCGATCGTCGACGCCGTCACTGGCACGCCGAATTCATCGACGGGAACGTCAACAGTGACCTGCACTGGCGCCGCCGAGGCCAGCGCCGACCACATGGCAACATCGTTCGTCTGCCGATCGGCATTCGTTCCCGGGAACGGCGTGCTCCTCAGCACCTCGACCGCTTCCGCGACGTCGAAGTCAGTCGACTGCAGCAGATCGGCAAGCTCGTCGCGCACGACCTCGGTCGTTGTTGTTGTCGTTGTCGTCGTCGTTGATTCCGCCACGTCCCCCCCTGAAACAGGAGCTTCTCCAGGCTCCGGCTCGGTCGTGTCAGGCTCCGGCTCGGTCGTGTCAGGCTCCGGCTCGACGTCTTGGAGAGGGGCGAGAACGAAAGGAAGGTCGACCGAGACTGGTGTGACCGGTTCGATCAATTCGGCAAGCCGGTCAGCTCCGACGATCTCGCCGAACTGCAATGCAATTGCGAGAGTCTCTTCGACCGCCTGGAAGAACCCGTCGGGATCAGCAGGGTCGAACACGCCAGCGAGCGGTCGACGTTCATCGCCGAAGCCGATGCTGGCGTCAGCGTCAACTGGAATGGTGACAATGCTGCCGCCCTCACCGACGGGCAGGAGTGTGGCAACGATCAGGGCCGTCAGCCGATTGTCGTCGTCGACGACTGCCAGCGCGGCGTTGTCGGTTTGCGGGAGCGAAACCACGGGGCGCTCATCGCCTTGCACGACCACACCTGCGGTCGAGTTGGCAACCGTCGTCGCGCCCACGAGAGTGAGCCCTGCAGCGACAAGCACCAGAACAACGGCCACAGCCGCACCGACCAGGGTCCGTTGGCGGCGGCGAGCAACGATGGCAGTCATTCGTCTACTCCCGAATACAGCCCGCGCTGCTCGATCACATCGAGCACGGGTTCGGTGACCAGGTAGTCGAGCGGTCGGCCGTCGCTAAACCGGCGGCGGAGATCGGTACTCGACACTTCGAGACGGGGCACTTCGACACGAATCCAATCGATGTCGTCCGGCAGGTCGACAGGCTCACCCGGACGATCGACCACAACGAGGTGCGACGATGCAACGACCTCATCGGAGCGCGTCCAGCTGTGGAGACCGGCAGCCGCGTCGTCGCCGACGATGGTGAACAACTCAGCATCGGGATGTTCGAGGCGGAGCGCCTGCAATGTGTCGGCGGTGTAGCTGTTACCGCCGTGGTCGATCTCGATGCAGCCTGCCACCAGGCCAGGGACGTCTTCAACTGCGGCGACAACCATTGCGAGGCGGTCGTCGGCTGGCGTGATCTGCCGACTGCCTTGCTTCTGCCACGCCACGTTGTTCACCATCAAGATGACCTGATCGAGTTTCAACGCATGCAGCACATTGACCGCTGTGACCAGGTGACCGACGTGCGGTGGGTCGAATGTTCCGCCGAACAATCCCAACCGTGCCGGCGATGAAGTCGCACTTGGCGTGGTCGTTCCTGCGGACACGATGGGCAAGAGTACGCGGTTCGCGAGCGAATCACTCGGTACCTGGTTGGCGAGGGGTTGACAAGTCTGTTACTGTCAGTTGTCCCCCCATATACCCCCCGTTTCGATGTTTGAGCCTGGTTTCCGACGGAATCCACTCTCGATACGACATCCGTCGCTCCGATCACTTCACCACCGCAGCCTTGAGTTGCAGGCGAAGTCCCTGATCAGGCCGGCTGTCGTGTTGTGTCTTGCGACACATTATGCATCGGAATCCCCCAGAAACTTGAACGGTTGTACTCAGCATGAATGATTCCATTGGCCTCTACTTGAACGACATCGGCAAGGTGGCCCTACTCACCGCCGAAGACGAGCGTGAACTCTCCCGCGTCATCGAGACAGGCCGCGAAGCTGCCGAGCAGCTCGAGGCAGGCAAGAAGGGCGTTGCCCTGAAGCGCCAGGTGCGCGAGGCCGCCAAGGCAAAGGACCGGTTCATCCGCTCCAACCTCCGACTGGTCGTCTCGATTGCTCGCCGTTATCCCCTGCCCCAGGGCATGGACCTGCTCGACCTCATCCAGGAGGGCAACCTGGGCCTCGAGCACGCTGTCGACAAATTCGACTGGCGTCGTGGCTTCAAATTCTCTACGTACGCCACGTTCTGGATCCGTCAGGCCATCGGCCGAGCACTCGATCAGAAGGCCAGCCTCATCCGCATCCCGGGCGACCGTTCGGCGAGCCTCCGTGCTGCACTGCGCCAGGCCTCTGGCGACGGCGAGACCCTCGACCAGACCAACGCCGAGCTGCATCGCCTGACCACTCCGGTCAGCCTCGACAAGACCGTCGGCGACGATGGCGATGCCACCCTCGGTGACCTGATGGCAAACGGCGACGGCACGCCAGAAGACCACGTGATGACACTCGTCGACAGCGAGCTGCTCGACGAACTGCTCCACACACTCGACGCCCGTGCGCGTTTCGCTGTCGAGGCTCGTTTCGGCCTCGTCGACGGCGAGCGTAAGAGCTTCCGCGAAGTTGGCGAGCAGCTTGGTGTCACCGCCGAAGCAGCACGCCGCCTCGTCAGCCGCGCTGTCGCTGGCCTCCGCGACGACGCCGAACGCATTTTGGCGGTCTGAACTTCAGCTCCGCCAAGGAGCGCACTGAATACGTGAGCTGCGGCTGGGATTCGTTCCAGCCGCAGCTTTCGTTTTCGGGCACCCGAATCGACACCACCCCTGCGTCGGCTCGGTCGAGAAACTCAGGCAGTGCCAATCTGGAGTGCTTCGGTAGCCTGACCCGATGGAACCCCGGGGAACGTGGACGCCGCAATCGTGGCAAGAACACACTGTCAAGCAACAGCCGTCATGGCCTGACCTGGGCGCACTCGAGTCGTCGCTGAAGCAGATCTCGACGCTGCCGCCACTCGTCTTCGCAGGCGAAGCGCGTTCCTTGCAGGCCGAGCTCGCACAGGTTGCAGCCGGCAATGCGTTCCTCCTCCAGGCGGGCGACTGCGCCG
>JBNMOS010000133.1:0-9700 GCA_051275435.1 Ilumatobacter sp. | reverse complement strand
CCTCCCTGCTCGAGTTAGCTCAGGACAGCAATGTCGAAGGGCGACGCGATGCCATGTTTGCCGGCGCACACATCAACGTGGCTGAAGATCGTGCGGTCGGCCATGCGGCTCTGCGCATGCCCGCGGGGTCGACGTTCATGATCGACGGTGAGAATGTCGTCCCCGAGGTCCACGCCGTGCTCGACGCGATGGCTGCGTTCGCCGATCGGATCAGGGCAGACGAACGAATCACGCATGTGGTCAACCTCGGCATTGGCGGCTCCGACCTGGGCCCGGCAATGGTTGATCAGGCGCTCGCCGCGTTCCGTCACCCGCGGCTGCGCTGCTCGTTTGTTTCGAACATTGACGGCGCCGACATCGAAGGCGTGCTCGCTGGTTCCGAACCGGCCGAGACGCTGTTCATCATCGCGTCGAAGACGTTCGGGACGATCGAAACGCTGACCAACGCCCGGACGGCCAGGAGCTGGCTGATCGATGCCCTGGGCGAAGACGCTGTCGCTGACCACTTTGTGGCGGTGTCGACCAACGCCGAACGCGTCGCTGACTTCGGGATCGACGCCGACAACAACATGTTCGGGTTCTGGGACTGGGTCGGGGGTCGCTACTCGGTCGATTCGGCTGTCGGGCTGTCGTTGATGCTGTCCATCGGCCCGGATCGGTTCCGCGAGTTCCTCGCCGGATTTCACGCGATCGACGAGCACTTTCGTACCGCTCCGCTCGCCGAGAACGCACCGGTGCTGATGGCGCTGCTCGGGGTCTGGTACGCAAACGGCTACGGGTTCGACACGAAGGCCGTGCTGCCGTACTCCAAGGAATTGGCGCGATTCCCGGCGTACCTTCAGCAGCTCGACATGGAGTCGAACGGCAAGTCCGTGAACCTTGACGGCGAGCGAGTTGACTACAACACCGGCCCGATTGTGTGGGGCGAGCCGGGCACCAATGGGCAGCATGCGTTTTACCAATTGATCCATCAGGGCACCCGCGTGGTCCCCGTCGACTTCATTGGGTTTGCCAGGCCGCATCACGACTACCCAGAACATCACGACCTGTTGATGGCGAACCTGATCGCACAGTCCGAGGCGCTCGCCCTCGGCCGCAGCAATGAGGCCGAGCCGTGGCGGAACTTCGAAGGCGACCGTCCGAACACGGTGATCCTCGCCGAGCAACTCACCCCGTCGGTACTCGGTCAGCTCATTGCGCTGTACGAACACATAGTGCATGTACAGGGCACCATCTGGGGCGTGAATAGCTATGACCAGTGGGGCGTCGAACTCGGCAAGGAACTCGCTGATCAGGTCACCCCAGAACTCACTGGTGATGCCACCCCCGAGGCCCACGACAGCAGCACCAACGCACTCATCGACTGGTACCGCACCCACCGATAGTTGCGCATGGGGTCAGGCCCCTTTCGCAACTGTGTGGCCAGAGTTGCGAAAGGGGCCTGACCCCATGCGTAATTCGGAGCTCGTTTCGTTTGTCGACCCGCGAATCAGGAATGCTGTTGCCATGCGTAATTTTGAGAACATCTACATCGGCGGTGCTTGGGTCCCCAGCGACGGGACCGGCAGTATTGAGGTCATCAATGCCGCCACCGAGCAGGTCATGGGCTCGGTCCCCGACGGCGTTGCCAGCGACGTCGACCGGGCGGTCGCAGCTGCCCGGACCGCCTTCGACTCGTGGTCACAGACTCCGGTCGAAGAGCGACAGAAGTACCTCGTCCGCCTGAACGAGGCGCTGCAGGCTCGTTCGCCCGAGATCGCCGAGACCATCGCCGGTGAAGTCGGTATGCCGATCACCTGGTCAACAATGATCCAGGCAGGCCTGCCCGCCGGCAACATGGCGACCTTCGCCACGCTGCTCGACAGCTTCGAGTTCGAAGAGAAGATCGGCAACAGCCTCGTTGTCAAAGAACCGGTCGGCGTCGTCGGCGCCATTACGCCGTGGAACTATCCGCTCCACCAGATCATCTGCAAGGTCGGCGGCGCGCTCGCAGCCGGTTGCACGATCGTGCTGAAGCCGAGCGAGATCGCTCCACTCAATGCATTCATCCTCGCCGAGATCATCGACGAGGTCGGCCTGCCAGCCGGCGTGTTCAATCTCGTCAGCGGCAACGGTACGACGGTCGGCGCTGCCATCTCGGAGCACCCGGGCATCGACATGGTCAGCTTTACTGGCTCGTCGCGTGCGGGCAAGCAGGTTGCTGCGTCAGCAGCCGCCTCGATCAAGCGTGTCGCACTCGAACTCGGCGGCAAGTCGGCCAACATCGTTCTTGACGACGCCGACTTCGCCAAGGTGATCCCGAAGGGCGTCTTCGCCTGTTTCCTCAACTCCGGCCAGACCTGCACAGCCCATACCCGCATGTTGGTTCCGAACAGCCGGTATGACGAGGCCGTCGAAATCGCCGCCGCTGCTGTTGCTGCCACCCAGGTCGGCGACCCGACCGAAGAGGGCATGCACCTCGGCCCGCTGATTAGCCAGGCCCAGTGGGATCGCGTGCAGGCGTATATCCAGAAGGGCATCGATGAGGGCGCAGTGGTTGCCGCGGGCGGCCTCGGCAAGCCCGAGGGCCACGAGACCGGCTACTTCGTGAAGCCGACCGTGTTCGCCAACGTCACCAATGACATGACCATTGCGCAGGAAGAGATCTTTGGCCCGGTGCTGTCGATCATCGGGTATGACGATGACGATGATGCCGTGCGCATCGCCAACGACAGCCTCTACGGGCTCAGTGGTGGCGTGTGGTCAGCGGACCAGGATCGTGCCATGTCGGTCGCCCGTCGGATGCGTACCGGTGCCGTCGATGTCAACGGCGGCAGCTTCAACATCGCTGCACCGTTCGGTGGCTATAAGCAGTCCGGCTACGGCCGCGAAAACGGCCCGTACGGCATCGAAGAATTTCTACAAACCAAATCCCTCCAACTCTGAATCGGTTGAGATCCTCCGATGTCAGGGTTGCGCGAACGCCTCGGTGCCGAGAGGGACCGTCGTTGACTCGCGTCTTGACCTCGGAGGATCTGATCTCGACTCAGCAGAATGAGGGTGTGCGAACGTGATCAACGATGGTCGTCGGACTCGCTGATATCGAGGTCCAGGCCGTGGCCTGGTTCATGTCGTCGCTACGGTGACAGCAATGATTGAGACTCGACCGAATATTCAACGTGTGGGCGTCGTGGGCTGTGGCCAGATGGGCGCGGGCATCGCCGAAGTTTGTGCACGCGCAGGCCTCGACACTGTCGTGCATGAGATCGATGCCGCCGGTGCCGAACGAGGACGCAACCGCCTGATCAGCTCGTTCGACAAGGCCGTCGCCCGTGATCGCATGACCGAAGCCGAGCGCGACGCCGCAATTGGTCGCCTCACCTTCACGACCGACCTCGCCGACATGGCCGATCGGCGCATGGTCATTGAGGCCGTCATCGAGGACGAAGCCTTGAAGACCAGTGTGTTCAAGACGCTCGACCAAGTCGTCGAAGCCGACGACGCGATCCTCGCAAGCAATACCAGCTCGATTCCGATCATGAAGCTGGGCATCGCCACGCAGCGCCCCGAGAGCGTTATCGGCATTCACTTCTTCAACCCGGTGCCGGTGCTCAAACTGGTTGAGCTCGTCACGAGCCTGATGACCGACTCGGTAACTGTCGATGCGGCGAACCACTTCGCCGAAGACACGCTCGGCAAAATCGTCATTCGGAGCAAAGACCGTGCGGGCTTCGTTGTCAACGCACTGCTGATCCCCTACATCCTCTCGGCTATCCGGATGATGGAGTCAGGCTTCGCGACTGCCGTCGACATCGACCATGGCATGGTCGAAGGGTGCAACCACCCGATGGGCCCGCTCAGCCTCGCCGACCTGATTGGTCTCGACACGACCCTGGCCGTCGCCGTGAGCATGTACGACGAGTTCAAAGAGCCGCTGTACGCAGCGCCGCCGATGCTGTCGCGCATGGTCGAAGCTGGGTTGCTCGGCCGGAAGTCCGGCCGCGGGTTCTACGACTACGGAACGAAGTGAACTGATGGCAGGCGAAAGAGTTCTCGTTGCGAAGGTCGGTCTGGACGGTCACGACCGAGGTGTCAAGGTCGTGGCGCGCATCTTGCGCGACGCAGGTTACGAAGTGATCTATACCGGCCTCTTTCAGACGCCCGACACCGTTGCCGCAGCCGCCGTCGATGAAGACGTCGATGCGATCGGCCTGTCGATGCTGTCCGGTGCACATATGACGCTGGCGCCGATGGTCGTCCAGAAATTACGGGAGCGCGGCGTTGATATTCCCGTGGTTGTCGGTGGCATTGTTCCTGATCACGACGTCGACGAACTCTCTGCGGCTGGCGTCGCGAAGATCCTCACGCCCGGCGCGAGCGCCGCAGAAGTCGTCGAGGCAATTCGTTCGGCCATCGAAGACTGACGGTCCTCGATGGCAGCGAATCGCGTCGATCGGGTCGAGCGACTCACCAACCTGCTGGCGCTGTTACTTGAGTCTGAACGACCACTCACGCTCATTGAGATCACCGGAGCGCTCGCTGGCCAGTATCCCGATGCGGAGCGACCGCGGCGGGCGGCTTTCGAGCGTGACAAGGCAGCGCTGCGTGACATTGGCGTGCCGATTGAGTCCGAGCGATTCGATGACCACTCGACGTATCGCATCGACCGCGCGGCGTACGAGCTCGCTGACCTCGAACTCGACGCCGACGAGACCCGCGCACTCCAAGTCGCTGTTGCTGCTGTCCGCACAGACACCTCAGCCGGACGTGACGCGTTGTGGAAGCTCGGTGGCGCGTCGGCTGGCAATGATGCGGCGGTGTCGGCGGTGCTGCCTCAGCGGCCCGAGCTTCCGGTGATCAGATCAGCGGTCGCCAACAGGTCTGCGCTCGTGTTCGTGTACCGAGGCGACCGCCGACAGCTCGACCCGTGGGGACTTCTGCTGCGTGGCGGCTTCTGGTACGTCGTCGGCCATGATCACGACCGCGACGAGAAGCGGACGTTCCGTGTCGACCGATTCGATGGCGGTCTCGATGCGATCGAGGTGGGGCCTGTCGGCACCTTCACCCGGCCTGATTCGTTCGACCCGCGTGATGCATTCCCGGCCGATCCGAAGCAGATCGGTCACGCACCGACAGACGGCGTGCTTGCCGTCGTGCGGATTGATGCAACCCGTGCTGATGCCATCGAGCGTGAGGTCGGTTCGGCGAGAGTGCTCGAACGCCATGCCGACGGCTCGATCAACGTGGAAATTCCCGCATCCAATCTTGATGCCTTCCGGTCCTGGTTGATCGGCTTGCTCGATCACGCAGCCGTCGTGTCGCCGCCCGAGATTCGTGACCAGATCATCGACTGGCTCACCGGCGTCGTCGAGGCTGCATCATGAAGGGGCCCCGCAATGCAGAAGACCGGTTGAGTCGCCTCCTGGTCATGCTCCCGTGGCTGATGGAACAGGGCGAGGTCCCCCTCGTTGAAGTCGCGGCGCGTTTCGACCTGACCGCAGAACAGGTCCAAGACGACTTGGAGTTGGTGGCGATGTGTGGCCTCCCGCCGTTTGTCGATGAGATGATCGACGTTTTTGTCGATGACGGACTGGTCTTCGTTGGTGTCCCTCGACTGTTCACGCGGCCGCTGCGCCTGACGGCACCAGAGGGTTTTTCACTTCTCGCGTCAGCGCGCGCCGCCATGGAGTTGCCAGGTGCCGATCGCTCTGGGCCGTTGGGTCGGGCGCTCGACAAGCTGGCCAGAGCCCTGACGGATGTCGGCGTTGAGACCGTCGGTTCCGACGACACCGCGGGCGTAGCGATCGACATGTCGCGGCCGGAGGCGACCGACGAAGTGGTCGACGCGGTTGCGGCTGCAGCCGAGTTAACGATGCTGTACTACTCGCCAGCTCGCGACGAGCGAGCAGAGCGGGTCATCGTGCCGCGCCACGTGTTCGTCGATGCGGGGAACTGGTACGTCGTCGCTGACGATGCGAAGTCGAACGAGCGACGGACCTTTCGGATCGATCGGATCGACAGTGTTACCCCAACCGGGCGAGTTGTTCCCACGGATGATCCTGTGGTCGGGCCACCCGGCTTCTTTGCTGATGCTGAGTTGCCGCACGCCACGCTTCGGCTGGCGCCGGCGGCACAGTGGATTATTGACCGGTATCCGGTCGGCGCGGTCACCCAACTGACCCGGCCCAAGGGTTGGATCGAGGTCGATGTCCCTGTTGCCAACGAACGATGGTTGGCAAGACTGCTGATCCGGCTCGGCCCAGACGTGGTGGTGCGTTCGCCGAAGGACGCCGCGCAGCAGGCCAGCGACCTGGCTGCCCGGATGCTTGCCTGCTACTGAGGGCGGTTCGGGGGCACGTAGAACGGGGCGAGCTGTTCGGGCTCGACGATGTGGTGAGCGGCGAGTAGGTGGGGAAGGATTGCAGCGGTAGCCGTGGCATCGGCCAACGCGTCGTGAGGCGCGGTGAGGTCGACGCCGTAGCGCTCGGCAACATCGATGAGACGGTGCGACATTTGACGGTCGGGGTCGAGCCGACGCGACATACGTAACGTGCAGAGCTGGGGGCCGAGCTCGAATCCGTTACGGCGGTGCGCTGCACGGACGATGAACCCTGCGTCGAACTGGGCATTGTGCGCTGTGAAGATCGCACCGTCGAGCAAGGGTGCCAGTTGGTCGAGCGCTGTCGAGAGCCGTGGAGCGCCCCGGAGCATCGGGCGGGTGATGCCGTGGATGTGCGTTGGCCCGACACTCTGAAGAGGCCATGCCAACCGGACGAGGGTCGACCACTGTTCGACGACCGTTCCGTCGGCCTCGATGACAACGGCGCCGAGCTGGAGGATGCGGTGGCGACGGTCGGAGAGACCTGAGGTCTCGACATCGACGACAGCGAATCGGGGGAGCGGCACAGATGCCACCTTAGGCATCGGCTGTCACAACGACTGCGCTGCGCTGCGGCGGGTGCAGGGCAGCGCGATGGGGTGGGGCGGTGTCGGCTAGCTGGCTTCGCGAGCGATGCGTGTCCGTACGCCGATCGGAGCGGACACGGTGTAGCCGGCCAGATGCCGTTCTTCCTCCGATTCGCTGGCCCAGAATCCGTATTCGTGATTGTCGCGGGCGAACTGCTGGCAGGCGCTGTGCACGATGCAGTCGGTGCAGAGCCGGTTCGCCTTGGCTTCCCGGCGGGCGCGTGCCTGGGGGCGTTCGGCCTTGGGTGGGAAGAAGAGTTTGGTGTCGCCACGACAGTTCGCCGAGGCGAACCAATCGTCGGAATGCTCGGTCGTCACTTCGAAGCTGTTGAGTCGCAACACGTTCAACCCTTTCATCGGCCGTCTCTATTTAACGCTAATTCTTCGTAGCTGCGCGACAAACGGATGAAAGTTCCTCATTTGGAGACCCCTGAGGCGGGGCATGCCCCTCTGAGGGCGTGAACGATCTCGGCGCGTGAACGATCTCAGTGCGTGAAGGCCCGCATGGGTGGGCCCCGTCGGCGTCAGAGCAGTTCAGCGGCGAGGCTCGCCACGTCGCTGCGTTCGCACGCGGTCAGCGTGATGTGTCCGAAGCAGCGCTGGCCGCTAAATGCCGATGCCAAGACACTGAGTGCGTTGTTGGACTCGCCGAGATAGGGCGCGTCGATCTGACTGGTGTCACCGGTGAAGATCACCTTGGTGCCCTGGCCAACTCGGGTGAGGATCGTTCGGAGCGTGGTGGGCTCGAGGTTCTGCGCCTCGTCGACGAGCACGATCTGTCGCTGGAGCGACCGGCCCCGGAGGAAGGTCACCGACTCAAGCGATAGTTGTCCGCGTTCGGTGAGTTCGTCGACGAGGTTGCCAGCATCGTGACTGCTGCCCATGTCGGTGAGCGCGACGACGGCATCGTGAATCGCCGCCATCCAGGGATCGAGTTTCTCGTCGAGGCCGCCGGGCAGGAAGCCGACGTCAGCGCGCCCGACGGGAACGAGGGGCCGGTACACGGCGAGGCGTTCGTAGCGGCGCTGCTCGACGACCTGTTCGAGACCCGCAGCTATTGCGAGCAACGTTTTGCCGGTTCCGGCTCGGCCGTCGAGGGCGATGACCTCGATCTCCGGGTCGAGGAGCAACTCGAGCGCGAATCGCTGCTCTTTGTTGCGTGGCCGGAGCCCCCATGCCTCGGGCGCCGAACGAGGGAGGAGGACCATCTCGTCGCCGACCGCCCGGACGAGGGCTGACTGTGACCCTGCCTGAAGCACGGCGAACTCATTCTCAGCGATCTCTAAACCGGGCGACACCGACTCCACAGCGACGCCTCCTGCGGCGTAGAGCGCGTCGATCGTCTCAGGGGCCGCATCGATGGTCGACCACCCGATTGCAGGCCGGTCGTTGTTCCGCCGAGCGAGAGTGTGTTCGGCAGCTGAGACGCCGAGGTGAGCTGCCTTGATGCGAAGCGCTGCGTCGTTGCTGACCATGGTGGTCGGACCGAAGTCGGACTGGCCGATCGCTGCGCCGATGATCCGGTTGTCGGGGACCTGGGGATCCAGGCCGTGCTCGATCAACAGGTGCTTGCGGATGTTGTTGATCTCGATTTGCAGAGTCGCCCCGGGGGCACCTGTCGGAACTGGTTGGGCAAGCGACCCGCCATGCGCAACGCGAAGTTCTTCGAGTGTGCGGAGCGCGGTTCGCGCCGAGCGACCGACATCGTCGCTGCGGCTCTTGAGGCCATCGAGTTCCTCGACGACAGTGAGCGGGATGATGATGTCAGCCTCGGTGAACTCGAGGACGCATGTCGGGTCGGCAATCAGTACGGACGTGTCGATCACGAGCCGGGTTTTCGTCGACGATATGCCGGCCATCACCTCCGTTCCGAGGGGTTGAGGTGCCAGTGCGGCAGCGTCAGCGGAAGGAAGTAGGTCGGTCATCATCACTCCTCAGTGGATGCCTGGAACGTCTGGATGCGATCGTTTGCTTGTTCTCAACGACACCTGTGTAGCCCGACTTCCCGACTGAGTGGTGGATGTCGGTGGACCCTTTGACCAGGTGTTCTTCGGCTCGAAATGTCGGGGACACAGACGGCACAAGGGCCTCGCGAATTTGGTCATTGCATTTGCAATGTGTTTGATACTTGCTGAAATGGATGCAGCCAAGTCACATAGTTGTAGTTCCGCAGAGAAAGCGCGGAACCGGACCCCGACCTTTGTCGTCGGGGTGAACAAGTCAACTCAACCATTCGAAAGAGGAACACCATGGCAACCAAGGCAGAAATGATCGACGCAGTCGCCCAGGCAGCAGGCGTTTCGAAGGCCGATGCCGAGCGCACGCTCGGCGCGTTCTTCGATCACGTCGTCTCGACAACGAAGAGCGGCGAAAAGGTCGCATGGCCGGGCTTCGGCTCCTTCAGCACCACGCAGCGCGCAGCCCGTGAGGGTCGCAACCCGCAGACGGGCGAGCCCGTCAAGATCAAAGCATCAACCGCCATGAAGTTCAGCGCCAGCTCAACGCTGAAGCAGGCCCTCAACGGCAAGAAGAAGTGAACTGATGGTAGCCAAGAAGGCTCCCGCCAAGAAGAAGGCTGTAGCGAAGAAGGCTCCCGCCAAGAAGAAGGCTGTAGCGAAGAAGGCTCCGGCCAAGAAGAAGGCTGTAGCGAAGAAGGCTCCGGCCAAGAAGAAGGCTGTAGCGAAGAAGGCTCCGGCCAAGAAGAAGGCTGTAGCGAAGAAGGCTCCGGCCAAGAAGAAGGCTGTAGCGAAGAAGG